>DATKUL010000002.1:721570-1082356 GCA_035530615.1 Candidatus Paceibacterota bacterium | reverse complement strand
ACTTGGAGCAAGACCAGACAGGTAGCGCTTGAGAACTGCTCGTTCGAGCTACCGGGTAGGTCGCTTGATTCCGTGAGTAATTGCGGAACTAGATGGATGGTGATCCTAGACAGGATCCGGCTTATAGGGCGACTCTTCTTTTAAATAAAATCCTTAAGACTTCGGACGAGGGCGGGAACGTCCACGGTGGCTGCGATCCACAATTGAGACCTCTTTATTCGTTGATAGTTGTGGGCAAGCATTATTCAGCGGCTAATTCCATAATGTCTTGAATGCGACGCTTATCGTTCTGATTCACAGAACTAACGCCTCTTCCCGGATGTGGGCATCTCGAGGAAACAATCCACCTTGATCGACTAGATCTACATCGACCTGGAGAAAATCAATGAGTTCTTGGCGCATGTGAACGAGGTCAAAGAGTGATGCAGTGGGGTCACAATCGACGAGAAAATCAATATCACTATCCGGGCGGTCTTCTCCTCGGGCAACGCTTCCAAATACAGAGATAGAGCGAGACTTATGGCGAGCAGCGATAGCCCTAATGGCCCCACTGTTGGCTCGGAGGTATTCCAGGCGCTGACTCATGGGTTAAAGGGTATCAGCGCGTTGCAATTTCTAGCCATGACAAACTCCGTCATGGCTAGGCAAACCCCACTTGGAGCAAGACCAGACAGGTAGCGCTTGAGAACTGCTCGTTCGAGCTACCGGGTAGGTCGCTTGATTCCGTGAGCAATTGCGGAACTAGATGGACGGTGATCCTAGACAGGATCCGGCTTATAGGGCGACTCTTCTTTTTAAGCGTATCGGCTTCGTAATACTTTTGCAGCTGCAACCATATTGGCCAAAGCTGGCAAAACTTCACCCCATTGTCGAGTCTTTAAACCACAGTCTGGATTAACCCAAAGTCTTTCATAAGGTATCCGTTCAGAAGCTTTGATCATCAAGTCAATGATGTGGTCTTGAGTTGGGATATTAGGTGAGTGAATGTCATAGACGCCGGGGCCCATCTCATTTGGGTATTTGAAATTATCAAAGGCATCAAGCAATTCCATATCAGAGCGTGAAGTTTCTATCGTTATTACATCAGTATCCATGTCAGAAATTGAACCCATAATGTCATTAAATTCGGAGTAACACATATGTGTATGGATTTGTGTCTTATCTTGGACCCCATTGGCAGCTATTCGGAATGATTCTACCGACCAATCCAAATATTTTTTCCATTCAGATTTGCGCAGAGGCAATCCTTCACGTAAAGCGGCCTCATCGATTTGAATTATCTTCACTCCGGCCCATTCAAGATCGATTACTTCCTCGCGTATCGCGAGGGCTATCTGTCGACAAGAAATTGAACGAGGTTGATCATCGCGCACAAAAGACCAATTGAGGATCGTAACTGGGCCAGTTAACATACCTTTCATTACCTTCGTAGTGAGTGATTGCGCGTACGTAATCCATTCGACCGTCATGGCTTTTGGCCGACTAATGTCACCGAACAAAATCGGCGGCTTTACACATCGCGATCCGTAAGATTGAACCCATCCAAATTGGGTAAATGCATATCCTTCTAGTTGCTCACCAAAATATTCGACCATATCATTTCTCTCGGCTTCACCGTGAACTAATACATCAATTCCCAATTTTTCTTGTTCGTGAACTGCGTATGCGATTTCTTGCTTCATGGCTTCTTTATATTCAGCAGAATTAATTTCACCTTTTTTGAACTTACTACGGGCATTTCTAATCTCAGTTGTCTGCGGGAAGGATCCAATTGTAGTTGTTGGAAACATTGGAAGTTTGAGAACCTCGGCCTGTATCTTCTGTCGACTTTCATAAGGGCTCTTTCGATTTCCCCAACTTTTATCAATGTTTTCTAGCGCTTTCTTAACTGCTTGATTATGTGCCCGGGGAGAAGTACGACGTGAATTTGCAGTTTGTGCATTTGCCGCTAGTTCCGTTGAAACTGAGCCACGACCGTGATTGAGCGCTTGTCCGATAATTTCGATTTCTTCAAGTTTTTGTTTGGCAAAGGCCAGCCAAGATATTATCTCGGCATCCAATTTTTCTTCACTTCCAAGGTCGACTGGAACATGTTGAAGAGAGCATGACGGCGCTATCCATAGTCGGTCACCTAATTTATTGGCGATTGGCTCTAGCCAATCGAGAATTGAATTAATATCACTTTTCCAAATATTTCGGCCATTTACAACACCTAATGAAACCACTTTATCGCTTGGCAACTTTGAGATCATAGTATCAACTTCCTTGCGAGCATTGATCGTGTCAATGTGCAGTCCGTCGATGGGTAAGCGAGTAACTAAATCCAAATTATCTTCTAAAGAACCAAAATAAGTTGATAGAAGGATTTTAACATCCGTCATGCCGATCTCTTCATATGCCTGAGTAAAAGCATTTGCCCATCCGGGATCTAATTCTGTTACGAGAATCGGCTCATCTAACTGAACCCATTCGATTCCTTTTTGTGACAGGGAATTCAGTAATTCAATGTATGCTTCTATCAATTGAGGAAGTAAATCCAATTTCTTTACATCATCTTTTGTTTTACCAATTGCAAGATAGGTCAGAGGTCCAATAATCACAGGTTTTATTTTTAGACCTAGATTTTCCGTTTCTTTCAATTGAGCGAATAGCCGTGATGTATCTAATGTGAATCTTGTTTGACTAGTAAATTCAGGAACAATATAGTGATAATTGGTGTCAAACCACTTCGTCATCTCACCAGCGACCACGGATTCCGCAGGATCAACTGATCTACCTCGAGCTAATCTAAACACGTTATCTAAGCTAGATCCGCTGTAACCCTGAATTCTATCGGGCAAATTACCTAGCATGAACGTCAAATCAAGAATGTGATCATAGAAACTGAAGTCACCTACTGGAACGAAATCTAATTGTGATTGGGTTTCCCAGTTAACTTTCCGAACACGTGCACCAATGTTCTGGAGTTCGTCACGAGAAATTTTGCCCGACCAGTAAGCATCTAGAGCAAATTTCAGTTCTCTTTGAGCCCCGATGCGTGGAAATCCAAGATTATGTGTTTTAGCCATTAAAACTCCTCCCGACTTTCTTCCGAAGTCAGTAAAAAGAAATTCACGAGGCGACCTGGCTGAGGTCTTTCGACCATTACAGTTGCGGGATAGCGCTGGAATCACACCAGACTTCGCTATATAAATTTCTACTATTTTGATTTCAAAATAACGTTGTCAGTATACCAGTTATAAATAAACCCAACTTGGAGCAAGACCAGAAAGGTGATGGGCTGCTCGCTCAATTCACCAGGTAGGTTGCTTGAGCACGTGAGCAATTGCGTGCCTAGATGGATGGTGATCTTCTCGCAAGAGAAACAGGATCCGGCTTATAGGGCGACTCTTCTGTTTCATAATCCTCAGGTGCGTGCGAGCGTGCCTAACTTGGACGTGGTATATGGTCACTAGAGTTGATTGAATAATTTGAATCGAGGGATGCCATTAAGGTAAATCGATGCGAGCTTGATAAGTTTTTGGCCGAATTCCGGAGATTAAGTTATTCGGCTCGCCATATTTTGCTCGTGATAACACTGGTGTTTGCGTCCGTTCTTGCATCTGCTCAGTTTGACCCAGCCGTGGCGGCGCGAACACCAAAAATTGTCTCCTCATTCAGCTCTCCTGATTGCCCTGGCTCTGCACACTGGCATATGGCCATGCTCGAATACTTCGTGGATACAAATGGTACGACTCTGCCTCGTGATGCAAGCGTGACAAGAGTAGGGACGATGTCCGTGCAACCATTTCTCAATGCCATCGCCAAGGCATCTGAGTGCGGTGTTACTGCTGATGTAGATATTTGGGATATGGGAGACAACATTTTTCCGGTAATGAGTGCAGGCTTGGATGTGATCCAAGCAGATTTCTTGGTTAAAGGTTACGACGCCGTCATGTTTCGATATCCCGATCATGGAGAGAGGGCGTATTTTGCGGGTGCGGCAGGGTCGAGGCGCGTGGTGTTTCCAATTTTGCCACAGGACCTTATTGATCCTGATGTGGGAGCACCTTATGTTGGATTACTTTGGCATGAGTGGCTACACCTGGCCATATCCAATGTTGAAGGGCGGGTTTTAGATAAAGGTTTACCTCCCGACGACCTCCACTACAACTATGCGCAGGACCCTGAGTATTTAGCCCAGACGAATGATCCAGCTCATCCATTCAAATACTTCGAGGATTTTATGAGCGGGCGTGTCTTAAGAGATGGGAAGGCATATGGATTTACAAAGAAAGATTGGATAAGAATTGGCACTCCAACTCATACTAAGACTAGAATTGGTGCAATCACAATAGATAACGGCTCCTGGGACGCAGGAACTGGTGTATTTAGCGCCACCGTTTCCAATCCTCAATTTTCAATCACTTTAACCATTGGCGGAACGAGCCCTCGGACTATAACCCCTTCCCATGTTTACGATGCAGCTAGCCGTAGTATCAAGTTCTCGCTGCCACTCGCCGCAGAATGGAACGTGTGCATAACTACAAAAAAATCCAGTGATGGCTACTGGGCAGGAGCAAAAGAATGTAAGTACTTGCTTTTTAAAGATGTAACTCCCATGCGCATCACTATTTCGCTCCCGATTTACCACCCTGCGAGTGTTGATTCCCCCACTGTTTCTCGAGAATACCTGACTATTTCGCAAGACCACTTGACTGGATACAACCAAGCGCTCTTCAAATTATGGATTGATGTGGACAAGGATGGCTGCGATACCAGGGCTGAGGTTCTAATCGAAGAGGCTGTGATAAAACCAAAGATTGGCAAGAACTGCACTCTCACTGGTGGCAAATGGTTAAGTCCCTATGATGCAAAGAAAACATCGAAGGCATTCGATTTACGTATTGACCACGTTGTCCCACTCGCAGAGGCTTGGCGCTCAGGTGCCTGGGCTTGGACCCCTGCCCAGCGCCAGGCGTTTGCAAATGATCTAGAGGAACCACAGGCTCTGGTGGCTGTCTCCCTTGGCCAGACCCGGTCCAAGGGGGATAAGGACGTTGCTAGTTGGTTGCCACAAAAAGATGTTTGTACTTATATGACAAATTGGCTTGCAATTAAATATCGGTATTCGTTGACCGTTGATATTGCCGAAGCACGAGTAATAAACTCTTACTTGGCCTCTTGCATAATCAAAAATATCGCTGTGACCGTTCTGCCCGAATACTTAGGATACTTGGGAGATAGAACTCCACAATTTACCCACAAACCTGCTCCGCAACCATCAGATACACCAACGCAACCAGCCTTAATAAATATGCCTTCTCTTCCAACCCCTGCTCTTAGGGAGTTGGATGCAACTTCATTCGAAATTTCTGTTCCTGAAATATCGGGTTGGGACTTCTCTGCAATGAAGTTAGCGTTAAAATTTGTAGGAACTGGGCCTGGGGATTGTGCAAAAGTAACTGCAATCTCTTCGCTACCTTTTACTCTCAAATGTAGTGGAATTTTGACTAAGCAACTTTGGATTGTATACCTCACGGGCAATGGTACTTACGGAAAAGTTGAACCGGATATTTTATTCTCTGAATCACTCACTTTTGATTCTCGCCCCAAATCTGCAACATCACAAAGACCCTGAGCAAAACTTCGAAGAAGTCAGCAATCCAAAACTCACAGGATCCGGCTTATAGGGAGACTCTTCTGTTATTCATTGACATCCATTTGGTAGATATCTCTACGGTGACCGATTTTAATAACGAGGATGGTTAAGCGTTTACTGTTGAAAGAGTAAATAATGCGATATTCACCAATTCGAATTCGATAACCGTCGCGGCCTTTGAGTTTCAAGGACTTTGGTGGGAGTGGATTCTCTCGGAGTAACTCTATTGCCCCAACGATTCGGAGCTTGTCCTTCTTCGGAATTGTGCTGAGGTATTTTTGAGCTTTCCTTTTTACCTCGATCGAATAATTGGTCAAAGAAGACCTAGGTCTTTCTTAACCTGCTCCCATGGAATTGTTGGATCTTTGTCGGATATCGCGTCATCAAATGCGGCAATGTCTTCCAGTTCTTCGATTGACTCAACAAATTTCTCGAACAGTGATGGGCTAATCAGTACAGCAACAGGCTTGCCATGCCTTGAGATAGTCACTGGATTTCTTTTGGCGCGAGAAACGGCTTTGGCAAGATCCGCGCGAACATTCGAGATGGACAAATCTGACATAAGAAGATTGTACTAAAAAGGGTCAATTTTGTACTATTTATCCTTGGACCTGAGCAGCGGTCAAACTCTTCATCCGGAAATTCAGAGGGGATCGAAGTCAATTTTTGCTATTAGTCGAATAGGAAGAGGTATTGACACATTAATTTTGGCAGTAGAGAATTCCTTTACCGTAGCAAATAGGTAATTTAGATCTCGGAGAGGATGGAATTGGCATGACTTTTGATCGTAGCCGCTTCGACCATATAGGAGTTATCACTGAATCGCAGCAGAGCGACGAGACTTTCGTGGATTCCACTCGAGTCTGGGTGACGAACCCGCGAGCTCATGCGGCAAATGTGGAGTTTCTTCGCTACGAGCATGACACTCCCGTTACCGGCCCAATTCGAAATCTTCCCCATGTCGCATACCGGGTAGACAATTTAGATGAATCCATCAAAGGTTACGAAATTTTGCTTCAGCCTTTCGACGTTGCCGATGGCTTTGTACGTGTTGCATTCGTTTTGGTCGGTGGTGCGGTTGTCGAATTCATGCAGTACAGAAATCCAAATGAAACTGGCTGGTTCTAACCTTAAATTCCGATTTGATCAAAGGGAGCTCCAATGAATAATGCAATTTGTCTAAACAGCAACACCTACCATGGGTTCACGTTGGAAGAGGCCGTCGAAGGTGCTCATCGCGCCGGCATTAAACTTATTGAATTAGCTGCGGTGAATGGTTGGACCGAACATGTGCGAAACGACTATTCAGATGCAGAGGTCGCGCGAGTACTAGATTTGCTAAAATTAAATGACATCAGAGCAATTGGAATGTGTGGTCATACGAATATTCAGACTAAGGATGGACAAGAGACCTTTAGGAAGAATCTTCAATTGGCAAAACGCCTTGGAGTTCAGTATGTAACTTTAAGCACCGGTGAGACTCATGGTGATGATTCAGTTGTCGGCGATGATACTGAACTCGTTGGTATCCTTCGGGAGCTCGGCGAATTTGCGCAAAACCTCGGACTCGACCTGGCAGTTGAAACTCACGGTAACAATTATGCAACGGGTCAAGGAGTTATTGCACTTCTTAAGAAAGTAGATTTACCAAATGTTCGCTTGAATTACGATACGGGTAATGTAGTTTTCTACGGAGCCACTGAGCCCTATGATGACTTAGAGGCGTCAACTGATTCGATCATAGGCATACACCTAAAAGAAAAATCCGGTGCGCAAAATGAGTGGAACTTCCCTGCGATCGGACGTGGTGACCTCGATTTCCACAGGATCCTAAATATTCTAAAGAAGAAGGGATGCACAACAGCCCTTAGCATTGAAATCGAATTCACGCCTTCTGGACCCAATGGGGTTGAAGACGTCCACGAGTCATTGGCTTACTCGGTAGATACCATTAAACGACTGTCTGCGTGAGTATGTATGCCTGACAAGTCCTCAATAGCAATTATCGGTCAGGGCTATATGGGTAATGCCCATGCAGCGGCGTGGGCAAGTGCTGGTCAAGCAGACGCGATCAAATACATATGCACACCAAGGCCGAAAGAAGGATCAGTTCCGCTTGCAAAGCATGCTACGTATATTTCGGATCTTGATGTGATTTTGAAAGATAAGGGCGTGAAATTTGTTTCTGTATGTACGCCCACTCCAACACATAAAGATATCGCAATAGCACTTCTCTCTGCTGGCAAGCATGTATTACTAGAAAAGCCCATTGCGCTGACAATTGCTGATGCAAAAGCGATTGCCGATGTGGCCTCAAGAAGTTCAGGATCGTTGATGGTCGCACACGTTGTTCGCTTCTTTTTGGGATATCAAAAATTACGTTCGGCTAGTGATTCGGGCGAGTTGGGTAAAGTCCTTTCGGTTCATGCGCGTCGATTTTCACAAAAGCCCTCATGGGCAGCGTGGCTTGACGATGCCAGCCAAACGGGCGGAATGTTGGTAGATTTTTCGATTCACGACTTTGATCAACTGAACCTCTATTTGGGAAATCCAACAGAAGTATTCGCGGTGCAAACTAGTCCGAGCGGTCCAGCCGAAATAATTGTTCAATACGAAAGTGGTGGAATAGGTCAAGTCCAAAGTTGCATGAATACAGGCGAGGGGGTTCCGTTTACTAGCACTATAGATTTACTGGGGACAAAGGGTATGGCGCACTATGAATTTTCCGCGATGTCCGCAACCGAAGAGTCTTCTCAGGGCAACGATGCGGGCGTAAACAGTTGGCACATTTTTTCGTCATTAGGAAACGCGCAACAGAGAATTGCAAACGACGACCCCTATGGCCGACAAGTTCAATACTTCTTTGAACAGGCTAGTAACGGCGGCACTTTTGACGTTTCTCCCACGTCGTCAGCAATTGCAGCACTTCAGGTGGCGCTGGCCGCTAGAGCTTCACTTTTAGAGGGTCGCTCTATCTCGATATCAAGCCTTAGATAGTTACGACCTTGCCTGTACGTGCTGATTCTTCGGCAGCGAGCGTTGCTTCGAGCGCGCGCATAGCATCTACTGGAGTGCTCACCGTGGGCGGTATACCTTTCATTGCACAGTCCGCAAAGTAAAGGAATTCTTCCCGCAGAGCGCCTCCGCGATAACCATCAAACTCTGGCCAGTAAGTTGTATCTGGACTTCGTAAGCCACTTGTCTTTGTAACGATTCCAAGATTCGGGAAAGTATCCTGAATATGAATCAGGCCCTCAGTGCCGATAATTGTCATACGTTCGTCAATATCAAACGGAGTATGTTCTGGCATGCACCATACAGTCTCTAACGTGGCGGAGGCTCCGTTTGCAAAACGGTACATAGTTTGCGCGATATCTGGGTTTTTCAACTTACGCAGGTCAACCGTTTGGGCGTAGGCGCTGATGATTCTGTCACCGGTTAGCCAGAGCATGATGTCAGTATCGTGGATCGCATCTCCGACGATTGGTCCGATCTTGTTCAAGATGTCTGGAGTCCATGCTGCGGGGATATTTCGACGCGAGCTCAATGAGAGAATCTGGCCGATTGCACCTTCACTAATTGCCTTCTTCGCCGTCCGGTAGCGTGGATTAAAGCGCACAATGTGGCCGATTTGAAGTATTCCTTTCGACTCCTCAGACGCTTCAATAATCTTCTGACAGTCGGCAACAGTGGAAGCCATAGGCTTTTCTAGGAATACATGCTTCCCGGCTCTGAGAGCGTCTATGGCGATATCTGTGTGTTGATCCCACATTGTGGTAATCGAAACGGCATCTATCTCTGGATCCGCCAGAAGATCCTGGTAATTTGTGTGTAATTTTTCGACGCCGAATTTCTCGCCTAGACTTTTAAGCCGGCTTTCGTTTCTGGTACAGAGTGAAGTCAACTTCAAACTTGGAGTCCCGATGATTGCATCGCAGTGGATTTCGCCGAACCAGCCGAGCCCAATTACTCCGATTCTTAGTTCACTCATATCTTCTTCCCTTGCTAGTAGTTAGAAATCTTCCAAAGTCAATTCACGGGACATGACAATGTTTCCAGCTGTGAGTCCGCAATCCACTGTCAACTCAGCACCACTAATCGCAGAGGCTTGTTCTGAGGCAAGGAACAGGACTGCATTGGCAACTTCAGATGGCTCTACCAAGCGAGCCAATGGGTACCAGCGGACGAGTTTTGAAAGGACCGACGGATCCTTAGTTGCCCTGTCATTCCAAATAGGGGTGCGGACGGTACCTGGCAATACGACGTTTGCGCGAATTCCGTAGCGACCGTTCTCCATCGCGATGGCTTTAGACATGCTGACAAGAGCCGCCTTTGCGGCACTATAGGCTGGATCTCCCAACGCAGAGAGCCCATTAACTGAGCCAACCGTGATGATTACTCCTTTGCGTTTCTTTTGCATTCCGGGTAGAACGGCATGCACACAGTTGTACGCGCCATTGAGATTTCCATTTATGTCAAAGCTCCATGCCTCCGGTGGAGTTTTTTCCAACGTTGGATGATCCGAAAAGCCAGCATTGTTAACCAATACATCAATAGAGCTAATATCTTGACTAAATTTTGCAATGCTCTCGGCGATGGCGGAAGCATCGCTGATGTCACAGACTTTTGCGTGTACAACAATGCCCTCCTCTGCCAGCTCGTCAGCAAGCGCCAGAACTGTCTCCTTTTTATCGACAGCAAAGATAGTTGCGCCCTCGCGCCCAAATTGGCGACAAAGCTCCTGCCCAATTCCACCAGCGGCCCCCGTAATTGCCACCACGGCTCCATCAAATCTTCCCGTCATTTTCCGACCACCGATGCCAGCGCGTTTGCAATCCAATTAAGACTTTGACTACGGATATGACCATAGTTATAGAAGCCAATATCTTCGACGCCACCCTCGTGAAGTGCTTGGACCGCGTCAAAGACTGCTTTTTCATTTATTAGGTCAGGAAATGCCGGTCGAAGGATGCCCTTAATTTTTCCATTTCCACCGATGCGACGTTTGGTATCTGCCAAGTCGGCTTTAATGCGGTCGATAGACGATTCGTAGAAACACGCCTCGATAACTCCGGTAACTTTCGCCAGCGCGGACAAATCTGCACCTTCATACCAGGCGCCACCTGTCGGTCTGGCCACCGAAGGAATGATGGCAACCTCTACCTCTTTTCGAACCCTTGCGCGAATCTCCGTGGCAAGTGAGGTAACCACACTAGATCTGAAGACCAAATATTCATGCAAGTCGGCATCTTCAGCGACGTCGGCGAGCCAGAATGCCTCGGCCATGTCATCTGGGAAATCTATCTCCCCTGATAAATATGCATCAATATTCCAAGCGACTTTGGCTTTAAGCCCCATGGCGTCGATACCACTCTGTTCGGCTCCGTTGACGCAATACTCGCAGAAGCAAAGTCCTAGGTATGACGTGAGCCACTTATTAGGTTTTACAAAACTCATCTCATGGTGATACCCATGTTCGTAGGGAGGAAAGCCGATCGATTCAAGGGAGATGCCGGAGACGTCATAGTTATCAGTCAGGTCGCTTGTCAGACCAATTGCATAGTTACGTGCTTCAGGGGCGGACGGACAGAGCGCATAGATATAGGGGTCACCAAAGGCGTTCCTGACAGTCGAATCCAAATTCTTAGAGCCAAGTCTTGAATTGTGAAAAAGTACGAGCCACGCGTTCACGGAGAAGTTTTTGATCTCCGTTAGTTCCTGAAGGACATTACCATTCCCAAAAATAGAATTCGGAATCGGCTTTATTGATCCATATCTGGACGGGTCTGACGCAAAATAAGTAGTTCCGTCCTCTGGAAAATAAATCTTTCCATTCTTCCCTTTAGGGCGGAGAAACTTTCCGGCGTGATAACTACTCGCCAGGGTTATGGAGTTGATGCCAATTTCCCTAAATTCATTGATGCTTTGAGAAACTCCATTTTCTTCTAAGTCCCATGAGTACGAAAACATAGAGAGGCGTCCCATGAAACTTCCTTTCAAATTTATGAAGATTCTCTTGATTGTATTGAGTGAAGTCGCCTCTGCTTCGAGGCGACTTCACTCAATTATGTCTGGCTTACTTAACTGAGACCTTTGCAAATACGGCGTTCAATTTGAAAGCCTTTGCATCTTTAGCGACGCGTGCATGGTCGAACTTATTTGCACCGGCGATAAGGAGATTTGAATAGGCTTCTGAAGGCTTGATCAAACGAGGCGTTTGCCCCATGTCTGCTACAACCTTTAGATAGTCTGCCCATGCTTGTGGGTAGTGGTATCCCCATCCCTTGCCATCGAGACGAGAGATCATGTGTCCCACTTGTTCCTCACGCATTGAATCAACTGCAAGTTGTGGTGCGAGGGTCGCTCCCAGAGCAGGCAAGCGGTTGTAGGTGATTTGCGCGGCTGCCCGAGGATTAACCTTCGCAAATTCGAGTCCCATCGCAACACCGCGTAAGAAACGAGTGTAAAGATCTCTGCCGGCAGCGGTTTTCAGTTCTGAGGCGCGAATGTCATATCCGTTTGATGGTTGTTTTGATGTTTCCTTGCCGATGATCCAATCGACGTTAATGCCTGTTGCTGCCCATTGGGCTCGAAGTCCATCCCAACCGAGGCCAGCATCGACTTTACCGGAGGCAATTGCCTGAGACCAGGTTGGCCATCCGGCATCAATTATTTCAACGGTACTTGGATCAACTCCAGCTTCTACCAACATTGGATTAATAATTGAAGCCCAGGCGGGTGATCCGACCGCAATTTTCTTGCCTTTTAGGTCACTAATGGATTTCAAGGGGCTTCCTTTAGGTACCGCAAAATTGAAAACTTGTCCTGGGATCATATTGAACGCTGAGACGACTGGAACTCCGGCCGCTACCGACGAAAGTAAAATTCCTGGGCTCGGATATGAAACGTCAGCTTGTTTCTGTGCAACGAACTTCGTGGCAGCTGTTCCATCAGATGGTCCGGCAATCAACTTAACCTTTATACCGAGTTTCTTAAAGTATCCGCGATCCATGGCGACGTGAAGCATGTAGTCATCCATAACATCTAGAGAGCCACGTGGTGACATCCAGGTTATCGTCTGAGTCTTTGTCGCTGCATTTGAAACCGTCGGACCAACAACAAGAGAGAGTGCGGCCAATGCCGATACCCCCGCCAGCCATAGCTTTCTATTTCTCATTTTTGTACCTCTTCCTTTGGTTGCTGTTAGCGGACTTGCTTTTCTTATCTGCGTTCTAGGTTCGGCATTAGAACGCAATTCCTAGTTTTTGCTTATGCATCCCAATTGGCCCATTTCTTATTTACCAACGTGAAGAATGAATAGATTCCAACCCCTAGCGTTGAAACGATTACAAGGACGGCACCGAAATTGGACATTTGCACTAGAGATGAAAAATAAATCAAACGGTTCCCAAGTCCGCTTCCGCCTCCAACCATTTCCGAGCCAACAGCCGTTAACAGACCAAAAATCGATCCGACCATAAATCCAACGATGATCATTGGAAGGGCAAATGGAAAGCGAATCTTACGAAAAATCTGAAACTCGGTTGCCCCATAACTCTTTCCCAAGGCAATAAGTTCCGCGTTGGTTCGGCGGAAACCAGTAGCAGAGTTAATCATTACCATCGGGCCAGTCGCTAGAGCAATGGCGATGATTCTTGGAGCCATTCCAAATCCAAACTTGAGCATTAGAAATGGAATTAATGCGACCATTGGGGTAGTAACTAGAATGATGATGTAAGGGGAAATGTAAATATCCAGCCTAGGTTTCAAAGTAACCAATACGGCAAGTGCCAAACCGATGATCGATCCAATAAAAAGACCGATGAAGAAGGTTTGCCCTGTCTGGAGCAGCGGCTTCCAATAAAGTTTGCTGAAATCCGTGAAAAGACTATAAATAACCGCTGTTGGGCGGGGGAATACGTAGGCCGGTGTTTTCGTCCAAATTAGAATTAATTCCAATAGAGTACCGACGGCAACTGCAAGGGCCAGGACAGAAGCTACTTCGAGGGCACCTTTTGCGCGGCGGATATTTGCTACAGCGCTCATATTGAGGGGGCCTTGATCGCCAGATCCCGCTTTAGAATTGAAGTCTGGAATTTTGTTTGCCAAGTCGGCGGTAGTCATTATTTGTTTCCTTTCAGAGACTTGGAACCTTCAACATCTTCGCGAATCGACTTTAATATTTCGATGAAATCAGGTTCGAATTGCAAATCGATTTGGCGGGGTCGAGCAAACTCAACGTTTACAACTCGCGATAGGCGACCAGGGCGTGGCGACATCACCCACACTCGGTCGGCTAAGAAGATTGCCTCGGAAATCGAATGCGTAACAAAGACAATCGTCTTTTTCTTCCGTTCCCAAACTTTTAGAAGGAAGAGGTTCATTTCTTCGCGAGTGAACGCGTCAAGAGCGCCAAACGGCTCGTCCATCAATAGAACTTCTGGATCTTGCGCAAGCGCCCGGACAATAGAGCCACGTTGCTTCATGCCACCGGAGAGTTCTCCAGGGTAGGAGTTTTCAAAACCTTTCAGACCTGCAACTTCTAGGAGTTCTTCGATAAGTTCGTGATTTACAGGCGCCTTTTTAATCTCAAATGGAAGTTCGATATTTTCGATAAGTGTCCGCCAAGGCAAAAGATTGGAATCTTGAAAAACCATTCCGATGCGATCCGGCAGAGGCTTTTCAAGGAGTTCGCCGTCAATATGGACTTCGCCTGAGGTTGCAGGATGTAAACCCGACAAGCACCATAGCAAGGTTGTTTTCCCACATCCGCTAGCCCCTACAACGCAAATAAATTCTCCATCCTTGACACTTTCCGTGAAGTTTTTGACCGCCTCGACGGCATTAGTCCCATTTTTGTAAATTTTTGAGACTTCAGAAATGCTGATGCGAGTTGCTTGCTCCACTAGGACTCTCCTTCATTTGGCCATGTAGTGATTAACCTGATTGACTGCTCTCGTTTAAGAGCCATAAATGTGGTTTACTCAGGTAGGCAATAGAACAAGGAGTCTTCCTATTCTGTCAAGTACCTTCTCGGAGTTTCTGCCGGCGTCCTTCATGAAGTCCTCTTCTGGGTCACCGGCAGGTTTGCGGCGGCTGAATGTGGCGCGGGTCTTCGAAACCGTGCGGATGAACAGCCCCATCACTCGCCGCGTGATAGGTGAGATATCGGGCCTGTCCAAACCAACTGTGAATGAGGCCCTGGATATCTTGCTAAAGGAGAAGTTGATCTGCCTCTCAAAGTCTCAGATCGATTCGCTATCTGGCAAGCCTGGCCCTAAGGCGCAGTTAATTTCATTCAACAAGGATCGCAAGAAGATAGTCGGAATAGATATAGGCGGTTCCAAGATCAGAGTACTCATTTCCGATTTAGAAGGAAATGTTCTAGCCAGGCTCACCGAACCGACTCCGCAAAAAGGTGGCCGAAAGGCCACTCTTTCGAAAATTCATGATTCGGTCTGGCAGCTCTTGAAGGCAAATTCGTTGAAGATTTCTGATGTTGGAGCGATTGTCGCTGGATCTCCCGGAACGATCAATCCCACAACCGGAGAGATTGCCAGAGCCTACAACTTGCCTGAATGGGAAAATTTCTCGTTGAGTGCTGAACTTTCCAAACTTTTCAAGGTGGAAGTGCACGTCGAAAATGAAGCTCATCTGGCAATATGCGGAGAACATTGGAAGGGAGGGGCAAAGGGCTTGGGCAACGCCGCCACGATGTCAATTGGAGTTGGAATTGGCCTTGGCCTTTTGATTGATGGTCAAGTTTATCGGGGCTTCAATGGGATTGCGGGTGAAGTGGGGAACTTACCTTTGCAAATGGTTAGTTCTAGTAAATCTCCTGCAAATGCAAACTTCGAATTCCAAGCCAGCGCAGCAGGGCTTGAGCGAAATTTTGAGGGCTCGAAAAAGAAGGAAGGAGCTCAAGAAATTATTGATATGGCCGAGAATCGAAAAGTCTCCGCCAAACTCATTTATGAAGCTGCGACTAAGGGTAATAAGTTAGCTAATGAGCTTGTTAGTCAACAATTGGATTTACTTTCTAGGGGAATTGCTTCGGTCTGTTGTATTACCAACCCCGAGATTTTCATTTTAGGTGGCGGGCTTGCGCCCGCACTAGAGCCATATCTCGGGAAGATTTCGGAGTCGGTTCATAAAATAACGCTGATCGCGCCCACGATCGTTATCTCCGAACTAAGGGATTTGGCGACAGCCTACGGCGCCCTTCGTCGTGGCGTTGACGCGGTTGATCGAGCGACTCTTATGTCGATTCTTCGCGGGGCCGCTTAGGAATTTTTAGCAGGATCGGATTGCTCGGCCTGGCAGATTATCAGTTCGTTTACCGCCTTTTAGGGTTTCAACGCCTGCAATCCAAACTGTTTCAAACCCAGCCGCAGGAATTCGAGGATTTTCATAGGTCGATCGATCGATAACGGTGGTTGCATCAAAGAGGGTCAAGTCAGCTACATAACCCTTTCGGACTAGGCCGCGGTCCTTTAGGGAGAGTCGCTGCGCTGGGCGCCCCGTCATGCGGTTGACGGCACCTTCCATGCTCAGGATCTTCTCTTGTCGAGCATAAAATCCTAGGTACCTTGCAAAAGTGCCGTAACCACGAGGATGTGGGCGATTACCTGTAAGAATGCCGTCGGTGCCAACCATATGTTTTGGATGTTGCATAATGGATCGAACATTTGGTTCGTAGCCAGAAAATAAAATGCATGAAGCACGAAAATCTTCGTCTACTACGAGATCAAGATAAAACTCAGATGGGTCTTGGTTCTTGGCAGTGGACAACTCAAGAAGTTTACGGCCAATATATTTCTCATTGTGTTTTTTCGTGACGCCAGCAATAACAATGCTTGACCAGTTGACTATGCCCCCTTGATTTCCATCCGAACCTGTGACTTCTAGGTTATTCTTAATTCTCGCGCGCATCTCCGGGTGAATAATTCGATTGCGCATTTCCTCCTTGCTGCCAGCCTGGCACCACGAGGGAAGAAGAGCGTGGAGGTACGTCGAACCCGCCAAATAAGGATACGAATCCAATGTTATATCCAAGTTATCGGCCTCGGCTTTTGCTAATCTCTCAAAGAGTAGTTCTGTCTTATCATGGAAAATCGGTGCGCTCATATGGCAATGCGTGAGGTGTAGCGGGCACGATGAAGATCGTGAAATTTCAATGCATTCATCTATTGCTTCTAGAAACTTTGCTCCGTAATTTCTGTGATGGGGCGCATAGTAACCACCGTGCTTAGCGACTACTGCTGTTAGTTGGGAAATTTCCTTGTCGCTGGCATACATTGCAGGGACATATGTAAGGCCGGCGGACATCCCTACCGCACCCTGGAGCATACCTTCTTCAACAAGTGCGAGTTGATAAGCCATCTGCTCCGAAGAAGCCTCTCCGGGCTCATTGCCACATGCAAGCATTCGAACATTGCCATGGGGAATTAGATATGCAACATTTACCGCAGCTCCACGGTCCACAACGGCCAGATAGTCTTTTACTGACCTAAAGTTCCATTCGATCCCTGCGGGATCAGCATTCCAACCAAACAGTTGTTCGCGCAATATCGCCAACGTGTCCTCATTTGATGGAACGTAACTAAGTCCGTCCTGTCCAACAACCTCTAGAGTGACGCCTTGCGTCACTTTTGCCAGGTGTTCGTGATCTGAAATGACAGCAAGATCGGAATGAGCGTGCATATCGATAAATCCGGGCGAGAGGGTCAAATCAGTGGCGTCAATAATTCTGCCGCGCTCGTCCCCCTTAAGTATCCTTCCAACTTCAGCGATTCTCCCGTCTATCACCACAACGTCGGTCTTAGTGCCTGCGCTTCCAGACCCATCGATCACGGTGGCCCCGCGGATTGTAAAAGACTCAAAAGCCATAAGTAATGTGCCCCCGTTTTCATGTGGGAATCATGGAAAAGAATTTAGTAATCATAGGGATTAATGGGTCGCGGCGAAATCAGCCACCCATTCTTATTTTGCCTTACTTTGTGTTTGGGATTACAGTTCAGATGTTTAAGGGGAGTACCTCACTACAGCTACCTCGTCAATACGGTGTAAAAACCCGAGATGCTGGCCGTGAAAACGGTTAGGGAGACCTTGACCATGTCTTACTAATGGCTATCAAGGGAGTCTTCAATGAATGTGTCTTTATTAACCTGGTCGATAACTGTTGCGGTCATTTTGATTTTAGTTTTTATTGATCTGTTTACCGCAAGCAGAAAGCCTCACGATGTGAAGTTTAAAGAAGCAATTGCTTGGACTATCTTCTACGTCAGCATCTCAGTTGGCTTCGGACTCTGGGTGTGGAACTATTTTGGCTCGACCTCTGGGTTGGAATTCTTTGCCGCATATATGGTCGAGTACTCTCTTTCCGTCGACAACCTCTTCATCTTTGTCATAATTTTGACTCAATTTGCGGTGTCAAGTATTTATCACCAGCGAATACTTCTTATTGGTGTCTTACTCGCGCTGGTATTGAGGGCGGCCTTTATCGCTGTGGGGGCAGTGGCTCTTGCCTCATTTAGTTTCACGTTCGTTATCTTCGGAGCAATTTTGGTCTGGACTGGTATTGGTTTGTTTAGGCATTGGGATGAAGATCCCGATCCCAATGAGAATTTCGTTGTCCGCCGACTCCGAAAGTCAATCCCGATAGTTGATGAATTTCATGGAAGCGACCTCTTTATCCGTGTAAATAGAAAGCGCTTTGCTACCCCCATGCTCTTAGTCATCGTTACCATCGCCTCGACTGACTTGCTTTTTGCCCTGGATTCAATTCCAGCAACCTTTGGTGTGACATCTGAGCCTTACCTAGTGTTTGCCGCTAATGCGTTTGCCCTCTTGGGATTACGAGCTCTATATTTCTTGCTTAAGGGCTTGCTTGATAAGTTAATTTACCTATCGCTTGGTCTCTCTTTCATTCTTATTTTTATTGGCGTCAAATTGATCTTGACTTATTTTCATGAGATTTTCGAAGAAATTCCTAAAGTCCCGACGGTCGCAAGCCTCGGCGTTATTGGATTAATTTTGGTGGTCTCAACCGTAGCCAGCTTGATCAAGAGTAAGGCGGATCCTTCGGCGAAGGCTCACGCTGGTCGAATTACCCTTTTGGATACGGATGAAGACTCATGATGGTCTGGCGCAAACTCTGGGCGGCTCTTCCGGGATCTGTTCGAAAAACTATCGTTCTGGTAATTGGCTCTACTCTGATCGCGTTGGGAGTCGCGCTCGTTGTACTCCCAGGACCATTTACTATGCCACTTGTAATTCTAGGGTTGATAGTTCTGGCCGTTGAATTTACTTGGGCTGAATCACTGTTGATCAAAGCGAAATATCACGCGAAAAAAATTGATCCTAGAAAATTTCGAAAACGTTAACCCCACATGAGTGGTTGCGATCGATGTCTAAAGAGTGGAGAGCAGCTAATCCAGTTAAAACAACAGATAGACGTCCATGAGTGCGAGCAACATAATTGTTGGATGTCCAAATTTTCTTGGGTTATAAGTGATCAATGCAATTGCGAGGGGAAGTGAAATCACAAACCAAGGAATCAGAGTTTGCCGGTGCATTGAAATAATTAATGAGATAGAAATTAGGCCAATTGCAGCAATAAAGATACTTTTTTTGGTACCAACGATTTGTGGCAGGCCACGGATTCCAAGTGTGAGATCTTCGTCCATATCCTTCAGCACGTTTGCGAAGTGTCCAACTATTCCAAATAAACCCCCACAAATAACTATCCACAGAGGGGGAGTCTTGTGTGCAGCAACATAGAGAGTGGCAGGCAGGGCAGCGAAGGCAAACATGAATGGAATGGGGGAAAGTAAATTGTTCTTAAAGTAGAGATTGTAAGAAAGGCCAAATCCAACAGCGAGCAGGTGTAGCGAACCTCCACGAATACCCAAGGGTCCAAGGAGTGAGAGGGCTACGCAAAGTGCCAATACAGCATAAATGGCCAATTTCAAGTCTGATTCAGCAAGTTCGCCCGATGCTACGGGTTTTCTCCATCTTTTTTGTAGTCGATCTCGCGGTGCATCAATCAGATCATTGTTCCAGCCAACAACTAACTGACCGCTAAAAATTGTAAGTGCAATCAGAATTGAATCTCCAGTATTGAATAACGTTCTCGAAAGTAGTAGGACGAGCGTGGTTACTATAAGTGTTGGCAGAAAGTGCGCCGCGCGGAGATATTTAGCTACCATTCCGACAGCCGCATTCCATCTATTCTCTCCAGAAACTAGTTGGATTCCTTCACTGTAATCCTAAAAGCAAGTCGTTATTCTATAAATTCTCTGTGAATATATCTTCAAAGATGTGCATTTATTGAGACATTTTTCGTTGTTATTGTTCCTCTTTAGGCGTACCGTGAAAAAATGAAGCAATTTGATGTGGTTGTTTTGGGTGCAGGATCGGCTGGAGAGTTGATCGCCAAGACTCTCTCCAAGGCTGGCCGCTCGGTCGCTCTCATTGAAAAATTGCGAGTGGGTGGAGAATGCGCCTATGTATCCTGCATTCCCAGCAAGGCAATGTTGCGAAGTACCCAAATAAGAAAATTGGCAAAAAATACTGTCGCATTTGGTGCTTCAAGTACGCCCCTCATTATGGATAGTGACAATGAGGCGTTCCATTGGTCCGCTGCACGACGCGACCGGATAGCTGACTATCGAGACGATTCCGCAAGCAGCGCGGCCGTGAAGGCGGCGGGTATCGCACTATTTCGAGGCAGTGGGTTTGTGACCGGACCCAATCTGATATCGATTAATCAACTGGAGTTGGGTTGGAAGGATCTGGTAATCGCCACGGGATCTCTATCCACAATTCCAAAAATTGAGGGCTTGGAAACGGTGGACTCTTGGACGAGTGATGAAGCGTTATCTGCGGGTGACTGTCCACGCTCCGTGCTGATTATTGGTGGCGGACCCGTTGGTTGCGAATTGGCGCAAATATTCACTCGTTTTGGATCAGAAACCACACTTGTCCAATCTGGACCCCAACTCGCCGACCAAGAGCATTTCGATGTTGCCGCCAGACTTGCGGAGAATTTAGAGGATGATGGCGTAACTATTCTGCTCAATACAGAAGTGCTTAAAGTCGAACTTGCAACCGAAAACCAGATTCTGGTTCATCTCTCAAGCGGTTCTTATTGCATCGTGGAGAAAATTATTATTGCCTCCGGCCGCCATCCAGATACGACGAATCTTGGCTTGGGAATTCTGGGGATCGAGCTCGACAAGAAAGGGACCGTGCTTATTGATGAACATTGCCGGGTCGTCGGCCAAAGGCATGTTTGGGCAGCCGGAGATGTAACAGGTATTGCTCCATTCACCCACACGGCAAGTTATCAAGGGCACATTGTTACTTCTAACCTGCTAGGTATGGAACAGGTCGCGAATTATGTGGCGATTCCACGAGCAATATATACAGATCCACCAGTTGCAAGCGTTGGGAAAATGGCCAATTCGATGAACCGGGAGGGATATCTAACGGCTAGCATCGATCTGAAGGACGTCTCTCGAACGGTTACCGATGGGGAAGCAGGCGGTCTACTCGTTCTGACGGCCGATCCCGTCCGCGGCGTGCTCATTGGCGCTTCTGCTATTGGTCCGCACGCTGATGAGTGGATGGCCGAAGCATCGCTGGCTATTCGGGCGGAAATTCAATTATCACTCTGGTGCGATGTCGTTCACGCTTTTCCAACTTATGGCCAAGCCTTTGAAACTCCGCTTAAAGAACTGGCTAGCCAAATATTTACTGAATTATTACCGCTTATTGCGTGAGACCAGGGAATGCTGAAGCGATAGCTGACATCACGGTGGAGACTGCAATTGCGAGTAGTAGCAAGCCAAAAATTCGTGTAACCACCATGAGTCCTTGCTCTCCCAGAATTCGTTCGATGGGCTCTGCTGCAAGTAGCAAGATGCCGGTTAGAATCGAAAGAACGAGAATTATTATCACATCCGCGATACGGACTATTCCGACGTCAGAATTGCCAATTGCTATCACTGTTGCAATCGCGCCAGGTCCGGCCATCATCGGGATAGCGAGGGGGACAATGGCAGCCCCCATAGGAGAGGCTTCGAGGATGGAATTTTTCCGACCCATGACCATGCTCCACCCGATGGCTCCGATGATTAGCGCGCCCGCAATTCGAAAAGCATCCATCTGGATGCTAAGTAATTTAAGAATGACATCACCGACGAAGTAGGCAACGAAGAGCGTCAACCCCGAAACGAGGGCGGTTTGCAGGGCGATGATTCGCCTCTTCTCCTTAGAGACGGTTTCGGTCAAACTAAGAAAGACGGGGATCGAAGTAATAGGGCTGACGATCGCAAAAAGTGCGACCAGCGTAGTTACGTCGCTACTGAGTTTCATGTCACCTAGCCTCTCACAGTAAATCTTGAGTATAAGTCAGCTTTGGGTTGATCGATAAAATGCCCATAATTGCTGGCGCTGGTACTCTCATCAAGTGCTGTCATCGCCGAGCAATATTCGCAAACTGAGCTTCTGGTTGATGGGCATTATTCTCATTTTTTCTGGAGTCGCCATCGTGCATTATCAATGCATGGCGTCTCAATCGGTCCACGGAACGGGACTGACTTCAGCGGCGGGGCACCACGGTATTTCTTCTGGCGACTCAAGTTCGTTCGGTGTATCCGGAACCAGTGCCGAAGTATGCGTGAGCATTGCCTTGATTGTTCTACTTACTTGGAGTCGTAAACTTTACGCGAAGTCGCAAAAGTGGCGTGATGAGCTTGTTGGGCGGGATCTCTTCGTATTCTCAAAATTCTATCTAAGCGGAGCCCTGTCACCCACACTCGTTCTTTCACGCATAGGAGTTTCAAGAACATAATTCTGACCCCTCAAATGTATTTTCCATGTCCACAAATTGAGAGAGGTCCAATAATGTTTCGTCGAATTTTCTTACCAGCAGTTGTATCTGTCATGTTTAGTTCATTTGCTATTTTCCCAGCCAGCGCTCTGCCGCCACGGCTTTCGAGTGCCTCCACTATGGCTTACGGTGATATGGAGATCATGTTCGCCCAGGCGATGATTCCACATCACCGGCAGGCAATAACCATGTCTTGGTACACGTTGAAGAATTCAAGCAATGCCAATGTTATTGGACTTGCTAAGAAAATTATTGCTGCTCAGAAAGGTGAAATCGCTCAAATGACTTCCTGGATCAAGAGCTCTGGCCAATCTATGACGTCGAGTCACTCCATGGGAGCGTCCGGAATGCTAAGCCCAACTCAACTTGCCCAATTGAAGAGCCTCAAAGGAAGAGCGTTCGACAAGAGCTTTTTGATGGCGATGGTTGAGCACCACGCCGGAGCCTTGCAGATGGTTTCGTGGATTTCCGCCTCGACAAGAAGTGATGTGAAAGTTTTGGCGGCCAATATCAAGAAAGCTCAGAGCACAGAAATTGCAGCCATGAAGAAAATGATTATCAAATTAGGAAAGTAGGCGGGGAGGTAGTCTTTTTTGAGATAGGAGAGCTAAATGAATAACAATGTAATCGAGTACACGTGTCCGATGCATCCGGAAATTGTGAGATTTGAGCCAGGGAATTGTCCCAAATGCGGAATGTCGCTTGAACCAAAAGCGGATTTCGAGACCGAGGTCGAGAATGTTGAGCTCCTTGATCTCAAGAAGCGTTTTCTCTGGTCATTACCACTTACTGTGCTAGCGATTTTCGTCGCCATTGTTGGATCTGGTCTTCCGGGTGCGCTTGCGGACCGTGGAGAGTGGTTGTCTCTACTAATTGCGACACCAGTGATTCTCTGGGCTGGGAAACCATTCTTCCAGCGTGCGTGGATGTCGTTCATATATAGGAGTCCAAATATGTGGACCCTCATTGGTTTGGGCACCGGGGCGGCGTACGTGTATAGCTTCGCCGCCACAGCAGTCCCAGACATTTTTCCCGCTTCGTTCCGGACGGATGGGAAGGTAGGCGTCTATTTCGAGGCTGCCTCAGTAATCATTTCCTTGACCTTGCTGGGGCAGGTCATTGAGCTTAAGGCGAGGGCAGAGACATCTTCGGCAATTAAGGCTCTTTTGAAATTGGCCCCTAAGACTGCCCGCCGACGCAAAGCTGACGGGTCAGATGAGGAGGTTCTGCTTACGCAGGTCATGGTCAAAGATATATTGATTGTCCGCCCTGGAGAGACGATTCCTGTCGATGGGGAAGTGATAGAAGGTATGAGTAGCGTTGACGAGTCCATGCTTACCGGTGAACCTTTGCCAGTACTAAAAGAAGTAACCAATAAAGTTATTGGAGGGACGATAAATTCCGATGGTTCACTTCACATTAGGGCCGAGAAGGTTGGATCCGCTTCCGTCCTTTCGCAGATTGTAAGTCTGGTCTCTCAGGCGCAACGGTCCAAAGCGCCCATGCAGAGGATGGCGGATACGGTCTCCCGCTACTTCGTCTTAACTGTAATTGCCGTGGCAATACTGACCTTTATAGTCTGGGGTTTACTCGGTGGCGAATCTTCTTGGACGTATGGGGTAATAAATGCGGTAGCCGTACTCATCATTGCTTGCCCTTGTGCCCTCGGCTTGGCAACACCGATGTCTATCATGGTCGCATCGGGTAGAGGAGCAACTTCTGGGATCCTCTTTAAAGACGCCGCTGCAATTGAGAATTTTCACAAAATCGATACTTTGATCGTTGATAAAACTGGCACCTTGACGGAGGGACGGCCATATGTGGAGAGTGTCATCGCGGTTTCTGGAATCGAAGAAAGTCGTGTTCTATCTGTTGCAGCGACTCTCGAAAGTCTAAGTGAACACCCTCTGGCGACCGCAATTGTTCGGGAAGCAGCCAAGGAAAATCTGCACGTGGGAAAAGTGATTGAATTCAAATCTCACCCCGGCTTCGGAGTAGAGGGAAAGTTGGATGGAAAACGCGTACTGGTTGGAAACGCTCAGTTCTTGGTCAATTCAAAGATTGATATCGAACCGATGCGACTCGAAGCCACTGAAGTTAGTTCCCATGGATCAAGCATCATGTTTGTCTCAGAAGATGATGCGATATTGGGATTGATCTCTCTCAACGACAAGATAAAGCAGACATCCCCTGAAGCAGTTGCTGATCTCATGAGTTCAGGCATCCATTTGGTTATGGCTTCCGGAGATAACTTGAGTAGTGCCAGGAGTATTGCCTCAAAATTAAATATTACAGAGGTTTATGGCGATGTGAAACCATCCGACAAACTGGAGTTAGTTCGCAAATTTCAGAACCAAGGAAAATTTGTGGCAATGGCTGGAGATGGTGTGAACGATGCACCGGCACTTGCTCAGGCTAATATCGGAATCTCAATGGGTACTGGCACCGATGTTGCGATGCACAGTGGGCAAGTTACATTGGTAAAGGGGGACTTACGTTCAATTGCAGCGGCAAGGAGACTTTCGAAGGATACGGTCGCAAATATGCGCCAGAATCTATTTTTTGCCTTCGTCTACAACTCTCTAGGGGTGCCAATTGCGGCCGGAGTCCTGTATCCCTTTACTGGATTGATCCTTTCGCCCATGATTGCAGCGCTGGCAATGAGTCTAAGTTCTACCTCCGTGATCGCCAACGCTTTGAGACTTCGAGGTAGGCATGCATGAGTAATCCACTTCGTGTCCTTGTAGTCGAGGATGAAGCAGAGCTTGCGGCTGTGATCGTGAGTTATTTTGAACGTGAAGGTTATATCGTCGATCAGGCACTTGATGGTCCAAGCGCGGTGGAGAAAGCTCGCTTAGCACCGCCCGACCTCATAATTCTAGATGTGATGCTGCCAGGCTTTGACGGTATTGAAGTGTGCAGGCAGGTTCGAACATTTTCTGATGCATACATCTTGATGCTGACCGCTCGCGATGAAGAAGTAGATAAAGTGGTTGGCTTTGCGGTAGGCGCAGATGACTATGTGGTGAAACCATTTTCGCCGCGAGAGCTCATTGCACGCTCTAGAGCAATCTTGCGTAGGCCTCGAACGAAATCGAGTGAAGGCGATGATGAATCACTTTCAAATGTCTTTCTTTTTGAATCCGTCACCTTAAATGCGAGTTCGAGGACGGTTATGGTCGGGCAGGCGTCAGTAGAGCTCACAAGGACAGAGTTCGATCTCTTGGAAACCATGATTGAACACCCTAAGAATGTCTTTTCTCGTAAGTCTCTTCTTGAGTCAGTATGGGGAGGCGAGTGGTTCGGTGAGGTTCACGTCGTGGACGTACATATTGGCCACCTGCGAAAGAAGCTCACTGATGCGGGGGCTTCAGAGGATTTAATTCGAACTGTCCGTGGAATTGGTTATGGAATGGAATTGAAGTGAGAATCCATCGCAAGCGGAGTCTCATGACTCAGATGCTAGTCGGGCAGACACTTCTTATTTTGTTATCTGGATTGATACTTATCGGCACCGCGTCATATATCGCGCCTTCAATATTTCACAAGCACCTGGAAGAAGCGGGGATCACCTCCGAAGAGGCTCATGCACACGTAACCGAGGCTTTTACTGCCTCATTTAATCTTGCACTCATTATCTCGGCACTCACTTCACTGATACTTTCTGGGTTAATAGCTTGGGTATTTATGCGTAGGATCGTAAAACCAATAGAGAGGGTGACTTTATTCGCCGAAACGCTCGCTGCGGGCAATTCGGGAGTGCAACCGAATTTTGATAGGTCATCGTCAGAACTCGATCGACTGGCCACCGCGTTGGCAGGGATGTCGGCGGACTTGGCGCTTAGTAAAGAAAATCAAGAGCGCATGTTAAGCGATCTTGCACACGAACTTCGTACTCCGATCGCTACCGTTGGCGCAATCATTGATGGTATTGAGGACGGGGTTGTTCGTGGCGATGCACATTCGTGGAAGACAATTCGTGATCAACTTGGAAAACTTAACCGTTTATCCCACGACGTTCGGGATGTATCCCAAAATCTTGATCAATCGCTCAGCAAAGTCATTTATCCTGTTGATCCCAGCGCGATTGTCATCTCGGCCTTTGCCGCGTGGCGGCCAAGATATGAGAACAAGGATGTGAGACTTAAATTTCAAGTAGCAGACCAGTTGCCGATGCTGCATGTTGACGCCCAGCGCATTGGACAAGTTCTCTCCAATCTTTTGGAAAATGCCCTCCGACATACTTCTCGTGGCGACGAGGTGACTTTAGAGGTCAAAGCAGTGAAGAGTCTTGTGCAGTTCATAGTCCAAGACAGTGGAGAAGGGATGGAGGCACACCAACTTCCACACATTTTCGACCGCCTCTACCGAGGGGATAGCGCTCGGACGTCGGGAGATTCTGGTTCTGGGCTTGGCCTAACCATTGCCCGAAGCATCGCCCAAGGTCATGGCGGAACGCTCACCGCGACTAGCGATGGCCGTCACTTAGGATCGATATTCACTCTCGCCCTACCGATTATTTGATTTTTTTACATGCGGTGTGCCATAGGGAAGAGAAACATCGCCACATTTAGAGCCATGAGGATTCCGACGAGTGCCGTATAAGGAATCAACGTTGACTTGCGCATTCTGGCACTCGAGTAACGGCGATAGGTGATTCGACGAACTGTGTACATTGAACCCCAGAGTCCAAGTGCCAAGATGAAGAACTGAAGGATTCGAATTGTCCCGTTACTCACGAGAGCAGCGGAGCCAGTGGCCTGGCTTCCAAATAATGATCCCACGGAATAGTAGACCGACTTGCCCTCGGCTAGAAGATGAAAGAGGTTATGGGCGACATGGCCGGCAACATCTAGGGGGATGAGCGCATATCCAAATCGTGCAAAATTTTGGAATGTGCTCTCTAAGTTACTCCGCGAAGCGATTCGGGCGACAAGGGAGAGTAATGCAACTGGAAGCATGACACCCAGGGCAAATACTCCTGTGAAAATGATTGCACTGTTTGTTATCCCAGTTATCCGATGCACGGAGGAAAGTATTTGATCCCAAACCTCCAACATCGTTATGTTTTGGATAAGGACAATTCCCATAATTGCCATCGCCAAAAATGACTCTTCAACTTTTGGACTGCGAATAAACCAAAGTTCTTTCGTTGGTTTCCGTAGTGTCAATGTAATCGCATCATTTGGGCAGTTCTTTATGCAGTTTGCGCACAGAACGCAGTTCGAGTTCGAGTCCATCGTCCTCGGAAAAGTGAATAGCGGACAAGCTGGAGCTTTTTCGGTGCCGTTAAAACACGCCGCCTTAGAGGAGCATGTTTCGCAGATATCAGTATTTGCCCTTAAGGCGATCATTCCAGTTCGTGCATAGTTTCCGGAGAGGCCACCCAGAAAACAGAGGTAGCGACAGAAGGTGCGGCGTTGGAAGAAAGCGCCAGAGACTATTACTGCGAAAGTTATGAGCAAAAGCAGGATCCCAGAGCCCCATGGGGACGAAACGATTCCGAATACATGATCAGCCCACGTGATCGCGATAAAAGTGGCGTCGATAATCCAGATCCCATAACGCTTTAGAAACGCTGGAACTGGTCGGTTAACGCCAACCAATTTTTGGACAAAATCCGAAAGCGTGGCAAATGGGCAAATAGCGCACCAGAACCTGCCTAAGAAGAGAAAAACGATCGGAATGAGCGGCCACCACAGAACCCACATGAGGGCCGTTCCGGGATTTTCATGTGCGCTAGATGGGCCGGCAAGAAGTTGGTATCCGATTAAACCGAAGACGGCTGCGACGGGAATTTGAAATATTTTGGGAAAATATCGGCTCGTCATAAAGGCTTTTACTGGTCGAAATTTAAGTAGATCGACTCCACGAGACTCGATGGTTTGGTCTTCAACTTCCAATTCCGTTAAATTGTCTGTAGTTTTCATTTCTGGTCACCGCGTGTTTTTCTTTGCGCTAACTTCTTTTCACGCGCGACTCGGTCTTTTCGTTTCAATACCCCCGCAGTTGAAATCACTACGGACGAGGCTAGTCCGAAGACTCCGAGAACAGCGGCGAGTGGGCGTTTTGGCTCCTCGTTATGTTCATCAGATGAGGCTGAGTGGTCCATCCCAGGCATGTTTGGATCCATGTCACTCGTTGGTTGATCTGCAGCAACGTCCGAATTGAGGGAATTGCTTGCGGCCTTGAGTGGAGACCAACTTTTTCCACGATCAGAACTTATGAATATGCGAGCAAATGGAGCCTGCAAGGATGCGGCGTATATTCGTTTTCCATTCTTGGAAAACGAGATTGCCGCTGCTCCACTCGGAACAGCAATACTTGACCATGTCTTTCCGCCGTCCAGGCTCATTCCTGCGCCGGTCATACCTATAACTACTATCTCTGAATTATTGGATGGATTCCACGCCATCGCCATTGGGCCATCGGGACCACCCAAGCTTTTCCAACTCTTCCCGCCGTCCATACTCGAGAGCGATCCTTGTTGCATGTCAGCGGCGAGAATTTTCATAGGATTTTTTGAATCGACCAATATCGAACCCATGAATCCCTTTCCCATTTGGGAATTTCGAAGAGTCCATGTCTTGCCATCATCCACCGAAGCCATGAGTCCGATATCGGGTGAGGCTAGGTATACAAATTGTCCGGACGCACCCACAGAGTGAACATCTGATAATCCCTCGTAGAATTTAACCCGAGCAAAATCATCATTATTGCCTTGAGATCTGAAAAGGCCGATGTGCCCTCCTGCAAAGACTGTATTGGTACCGGAGGCCCACCCCATGACATCGGCACCTGCAAGAGTCTTGAGGGCTTTCCAGTTGCTTCCTCCATCTGTGGAGATCGCTGCGCTCTCATGACCTGTGACGACGATTTGTGAACCTGCCACGGTCAGCGTGTGTAGGTCACCTCCCACAAAGATCTCAGAGGAAACGATTGGATTGATCGAAGTCGAGTCCCTAGTGAGTTGGATGCTTAAAAGTGCAACCCCACCCACGGCTATTAATGCAGCCGCAATCTTGCCAAATTTCTTCATTTCATCTCCTATGTGCGATAAGCAGGGTATGCAGGAGTTGATTCTGGCGGCTGACTATCTCGAGTACGACGCATTTTGCGTAAAGATTTGAGAAAGAAAGTCGTGATTGCTGATGTTTAGGATATGGAGGTTCTGCAGGTCTCAACGAATAGTTCGATCGTCACAAATTTGCAATGCGATATTGGCTGCAAGAGGCAAATAAACCATTCTTTTACTGCGGATCAGGTATTTGCGGGACGTTTCCAGCTATCCTTGACTTGCACGATCCCAGCGAAAGGTTTAAGAAAGTTATTGTGTGACGCATGGAGTATGTCGTTTTCAAAAAGTGTGATGTAGCGAATACTTTGCGAAATACATATGTGACGTAGGGAATAGTTAAAAAAAACAGTGTGTGACTAATGGAATACTTTGCGAAGTGCTAGCCCTCAACTAGAATTACCTCGATCAAGGATGGGGTGAAAGGATTCAGGCATAAGAAAAAGAGGCTGTAACTCAGGGAGAGATGAGGAATTAAAGTGAAAAACGTACGTAAATCAACATTAGCAAAAGCATTAATTGTCATTGCGGTATTTGGTCTAGTCACCGCGAATACAACGGTTGCAAATGCGGTAACTAAAAAGACGATCAAGTGTTACAAGGGAAAGATCGTAAAGAAGGTAACTGCTGTTAGTCCAAAATGTCCAAAGGGTTATACAACGAAGAAACCAGTGGTGAAAGTAACGCCAAAGCCAACAGCGACTCCGGCGAAAACCACTGCGGGAACGGTCGCCTTTTCTGGAACATACAAAGGAAAGATGTCCATTCTTTGGAGCGACAGTGACGTCCGCGCCACTTCAGTAACGGCAGCTGGAACCGGAAACGTCCTTGGCTTGGATGAGTTAACAGGAACCGGATCAGCTGCGCCACAAAATCAATGTGACGCATTTGATGGTACTGGAGTTCTTAGTGGGGGCGGAAACACCTTGAAGGTTGCCTTCGATTCAACCGCTAAGGCATGTGCAGCTGAAGGCGCCGCACCAACCACAATCACAATTACAGGCAACGCCACTGTCACTGGTGGAAGTGGAAAATATGCGGGGGCTACTGGAACTCTCAAAGTGACGGGATCCTTTGCTATTAAGTCTAAAGACGCCGGTTTTAGCGAGAGCACGGCACTGACTTTGACTCTCACCGGCAACATCACCACCAAATAGTTCTCAAACAGACGCGTATAAATAGAGAAAAAAGGAGTAGGGATATGAAACGATTTATCTCGAGCATTGTCATCAGTGCTCTTGCAGCAGTCGGTGGCGCAGTTGTGGGAGGTGCCCCTGCTTTTGCAGTGGCTGCTCCCTCAACGCTCGTGCTTTCTGGAGGAAGTGCGGTGTTTGGACTTACTCCAGCGATTATCAAAGCCACCGCAAATAACGCAGGAACTGTGAAGTTCTCAGCAGCCGGGGTAGTAATTAAGGGTTGCGAAGCAGTTGCTACCACCACAGTTACACCATTTGTAGCACAATGTTCATGGATGCCGGCAGCAAGTGGCGCCACTGTTCTTAATGGATCATTTACGCCAACTGATGCCGCTGCCTTCACTCCAATTGATGCCGCTGCCTTCACCGTAAAAGTTGGTGTACCAGTTCAAGGGGTAGTTTCACCGATTCACATGTACGTTGATACCGTCCTCGCGAGCGGAACTTCTGGTCCACTTGCACCACGATTTGGCGTAAGTTGCGCGATCACGAGTGAGTTCATCGTTGGACAAGGAATCGTGTTCCGCGTCTACGCCAATAACGCTGATTTGGCTGGAGCGGTAATGGATCCAACAAATACGGAGAAGGCATACATTGAAGTTGCTGGCATTGCTGATCCAATTCCTCTCTCTTATGGAAACCACAGTGGCGTTGCATTTTGGACCGCCGTTATTAGGACTGGAACAGCTGTAGGTCAGTACAGCACCTTGGGTGTCATCAACTTCAAGGTAACGATGATTGCTAAGGAGCAGACTTCGGTGAAAGTCCTTACAACCAGGTTGTCACGCAAGATGGTCAACGGCGTTGCTGTGAAAGTAGATGGAAGATACGTTTATGAGCGCGTTCCATTCTTCCGAACCTTGGCGGTAGACCCTCCTCTCGCAGGCGCAGTTGGAACCTGGAAGTCAAACTTCACTCCTTCCTCCCAGCTCACGCTGTACGCAGTTCCAAAGGCTTAATCCAAGCCAACTGATGACTCTTGGAGTCCGAGTTGACGATCACAAGGATCGAAGTCTCGGACTTCAAGAATCAGGATAAAAAAATTTTGTCCCGAATCCTTAAACTAAGAAACTCTTAGTTTTTAACGGAGAGAAGAGAAGATCATGAGATCAAAATTCTTATCAGAACGAAGACGAACCTTGGTTCTTCGCGCGTTAGTAGTTTCAATACTTCCGATAGCGATGATGAGTCCAGCTAGCGGCGCCGACACTAATCCAGTCGTTCCAATTCCACTGGTCGTACCATCTGGTCTGCCAGACGTGGCACCACTTCCATTTACAGGAGTGAAGTCCGCAGCTTTCACCACTCCAGAAAATATGCTCAATTTAACCGTCACTCCCGATCAGAGCACAGTCGGAAAGCCGATGGTGATTTCCGGAAAAGGACTTCCTGCCAGCACTGCTCTGATGTTGACTTGGTCGACAGCAGATGGAACCTGGGTCGCAGATGTTCAGCCAAATAGCGTCAATTATTTGGGCACTAAGTACACCAAGTACAACGTAGATATCGCATCTGTCACCACAGATGCCAGCGGAGCTTTTACCTATCCGACCAAAGTCCCATCAGACTTCGGTGGCATTCATGATATTTTTGCAGTTCAAAATGGTGTCGCCGTGGGCCACGGTGGTTTCCAGATGACACGCACCCTGACTATCTCGCCCAAGAGCGGCCCAATTGGAACACCGATCACCATCACATATACGGGTCTTGGTGCAAGCCTTTACACCGCGGGTGCGGCAGTCCACTGGGATAGCAGTTATGCAGGTGAAATGCAGGCTCTGTGGACACGTGGAACCGGTAAGGTTGTTATTCGTGCCGCAGGACCAATCGGAACTCACTATGTAGAAGTAAAGGATGCCATTACTTTTGCCTACCTCAATATCTTGCAATCACCAGTTCCTTATGCAAATGGTGCCGTAGCCGCTTTCAAGGTCACGAAGGACAACGGGGCCCCTAAGGCGTCAATCACTTGGCCAGCGAAAGTTGAACCAACTTTGACTCAACGAACCACGTTGTCGACTGTCGGGTTAGATCCGAACACCACTGCTGTAGCAACATTGTCAGCTACGAGCGGTCCTATCAACACGAAGACCACCGTTAATGTCACCGGATTGACTACAAAGGGCACGCACCAAATCGTGTGGGCTACCGTCGTCGGTAACCGTGTCAATTGCACTGGAACTTGCTGGGTCTATAACTCCTTGCCATTAGCAAGCGTTGATGTCACGGGAAACACGATGAGCAAAGAAGTTACAATTCCAGATCACCTAGGTGGATGGCACGTCATTCAAGTAAAGCAAGGTGACGTAATTGAAGCTCAGGTTCCATTCTATGTAAAGCAGAGCATCGTACCTTTCTACGATAAAGCAGGCAAAGTTATCGGAATGGGTATCGCAAAGGCCGATAACTCTGGAACCCCAGAAGCCTTTGCTACAGGTGGTACCGGCAAGCCAACCACGAAGTTTAAAGCCGGTGAAGAAATCACTATAAGCATTAAGGGAGTTGGTTGGACGCAACTAGATAACACTCTGGCCGTCACCTATGACAATAGTTACATTGGGTATGGCTGTGGATTCAATTCAAATGGGTACATGGTGGTGCACATCAGGGCTACAGGAGCCCCAGGTACTCACATCATTGATCTTCACCCAATTCTGTACACACAGCAGCCGTCATTTGCCAATACTCCATACGGAATGGTGCCGGTGTTATCGGCTGACCGCGACTATGTCGGTTTAGCTCTTGGCTATCAGATCCCTGCGTACCACTTCGCAATAACAATCGTAAAGTAGTTCGCAAGCAATCGTTCTAAAGCCTCGCCTCTCGCTCTCCGAGAGGCGAGGCTTTAGTCTTTACAATTTTGGCTACTGACGCTGGAAGCCACCAATTCCATCGGCCCAGTAGAACCATCGCACTTGGTAGTAGGAGTCCACGAATAATCGTCGCATCAACAAGGACTCCCAAGGAGAGGCCGATACCGAGTTGCTGTAAACCGGCGAAGTGGCCAAAGACCAGACCGCTGAGTGCACCCACGAGAATGACGGCCGCTGCGGTAACAACGCCGCCGGTATGTGCCATACCCTCAACAATTGCCTCAGTATTTGTCGCTCCACGACTGCGGGCTTCTCGCATTCTTGAAACGATGAAGACTTCGTAATCCATTGAGAGTCCGAAGAGAGCTGCAAAGAGAAAGATAAGGACCCATGCTTCAATTTGATCAAGTCGATAGGTGCCAAGAATCGAGGATCCTGCCCCAAATCTGAAGACGAGTACCAATGATCCGTATGCGACCGCGATTGAAATCAAATCCATCAAGATGGCTTTCAGCGGGAGAATGACTGAACGGAATGCGCGAAGCAGAACTGCGTAGACAAGCAGGAGTATGAGCAGAACTATCCACGGGAATGATGTAAAGATTCTTTCAAGTAGATCTGCTCCCTGGGCGGGGGCTCCACCGATAAATATTCTCGTACCGTCTGGGAAGTCAGATTGAGGGATGTACACTTTGCGCAAATTGCCCACTAATTTTTGAGACGCTTCGGCTCCCAAGGCGTGACTTCCGATCACAAACATTCGCAGGTAGCGTCCGGTGGGATCAACAAATGGTGCCTTTTCGCCGATTGCAACAGTGAAAACCTCGGGGTCTTTAAGAATTCGTTCTGCCAGAGAGATTCGAGCGTCGACAACCCGTTCAAGAGTCGCTTTTCCTGGTGCACCAAGATCAAAGGCGATTTCAATGGGAGTGATAATTCCGGATCCCAAGTTGCCTTCCACCACCGAGAGTGCGCGCGCTGACTCAAGTTCGGCAGGTATTGCGGTCAACGAACTAGGAGTTGCTTGTAGCCAGAAGAGCGCGGAAGTGAATATTCCAAGAATTGCCATTGAAGAAAGCAGGACAGATACTGGACGACGAATGACGAAGTGGGCAACTCTGGCGAATATCCCATTCATAACATCCTTCTTCGCCAGGAGTCCTGCGAAACCTCTCGGGCTGGTTCCACCTTTGCCAAGGTAAGAGAGCAAGGCCGGTTGGAGGGTAAGGGCAGCGGTAATCGATGCGATCGGAACCAGTAGCCCTGCCGCACCTAGGGAGCGCACGAATGGTACGGGCACGAGTAGCAATGTAGCCAGACCGATCGCGACGCTTACGCCCGAGAGTATGACCGTGCGACCCGCAGTCTGCATTGTCTTGACAACCGCATCGACTGTAGCGGTCTCATCCTTTTCAAGGAGTTCTCGCCGGAAGCGATGGACGATGAGTAAGGAGTAGTCGATAGCGAGGCCGAGACCGATGAGCTCGACGATATTTGGAATATATAGGACCATCAAGAATTTTTGCGCCAATAAGTAAACGACTCCGAGCGTCAATGAAATTGTGGCAGCGGCAAATATGAAAGGAACTGCGATAGCCCAACACGCTCCAAGAACTAAGAACAGCAGCAACAAGGCGAGCAGAATCGCCACCCCTTGACCGCGATGTAAATCGGAGGCAAGAACGGGCGTGACATCTCGATAAATCGCAGGAGGGCCGGTTACGAGTGCGCCCTCTAATCCTTGTTCTGATAGAGCGCTTCGGAGTTCATCGGTGTAGTAAGCGGCATCAGTCAACTTGAAAGATGTTCCAACATTTGCGTAAAGAATGCCACCTAACGCCTTCTCAAGAGTTACGGTCGCCGTAGGAATTGTCGATGTCGCTGATCTAATTTTTGCCTTAAATCCTTCAATTTCATCTTTTGATGCATTCTTGAATTTGAAAACTACCGTGAAGGTGCCTTCAATATTTTCTTGAAAATGTCTGGAAAGTATTTGATCGGCTTTTTCCGACTGGCTACCGGGGACTGAAAGCGATGTCGTGAGATGAGGACCAAGATTGGATGCCGCGATGAGCCCAAGGACGATCAGAATCAGCCATCCCGCAGTAATTACCAATCGATGGCGTATTACCGCGCGCGTCCATCTTTCGAGCATTCTTGGAGTCTAACCAGAACTCTCTTTTTTCTACTTGAGTAACTTCTTCGCCTCATTGGTCACTTCATAAAAGGCCCACTTGCCTTTCTGTGTTCTGCTCAAGAGTCCTGCCTCAACCAAGATCTTGAGGTGGTGGCTTACCGTGCTCTGGGCCAGACCTGTATCCGGGGTCAGATCGCAGACACAGGCTCGCGCATTCTCACCTTGAGCCACCGCCATGAGGAGGGAGAGTCGCGTGGCATCGCCCAGAGCTTTGTACTGCTCTGCTAAGCGCGCGGTTGCCTGGGGTGATTTCTGGAGGAAGAGCGACTGGATCATATGCCCAACTATACATCGACAAACTTCGATAGGAGAATCGAATGGCTGATATAAAGATTGAAACCAAAGAGGATTGTTGTTCGGATGCCACTGTATGTGCGTGTTCGACTGACTCGGAAGCCTGCTGCTCAACGGATTCAGCAAGTTGCTGCTGAGTTAAGAGAATGACGCTTGAGGCCCGCCCAGTATGAAGTTAAGGGAATATAGACCGGTGCGCGCTTGCCTTCTGGTTAGTAACGAATTAAGGCAGAGTCAGATGGCAACTTCCTCGTTCGGCAAATTGAGTGAGTTTCACCTTATTTACGTTCATTCCCGAATGGGATACGAGTCCTCGGATCAACCCAAGATGAACCGAACAGATAACCTCGGGTTCTTCACGGGCTGCGGCCAATAGGGGACACGTTTCGAGCCGGATGAGATTCTTCTTGGGATGTGGTTTAGGTGAAAATCCAAGCGAAGTAAGAACCTCGATGAGGCGCTTTCTTACTTGTTGCGGCCTGAGTGAAGAATGTATGTCAGAATTTCGAAATACTTTTGCCCATTCTTCCCCAGCAGATACAGCATTGGCTTTTGTATTCCCCTTTGTAAACGCAAGCTGTTTCGCCAGAGCCATCGCTAGGGATGCATACTCCCTGGCTGCGGGCTCAACTTGTGAAATAAAATCATTGAGTGCTTCATATCCATAAGAAGGACGTCCGCGGCCAATCGAAGGGATTGAAATTCTACGAGCGTGGTGGGAAAGAACTAAACCGTCGAGATGTTCCCGGACTGTGTTTTCATGCAACCTGAGTTCGTTTGCCATTTCCTGCACTCGGATCGCGCTCTTCTTGCGGCGTAGGAGAGTGAGAATGAGCCGCCTCTCCATAGAGAGAGTCTGATTAATGTGTTGGTCTTCACAGCCCTTTGGGCCTAATTTAGTATTTTCCACGGAACCAAAGTGTAGTAAATTAATGGCATGGAATCTATAGAAATAACGGAAATTTCAAAGAATAATGAGGCTCACACTTGCAATTGCGGTGCCGAGAGTGCCTCAAACTACCCAGAGCTCGATGCTACGTTGATCCCGCATGAAGTTCGGCATGCAGCGATTTTTGGAGCGCTCGATTCTCTTAAGGTTGGCGCCGGAATGATTTTGTTGGCGCCACACAAACCGGTTCCACTTCTAGCCCAGTTGGAAGATCGATCTCCTGGTGCTTTCGAGGTCACTTTCTTAAATGAAGGTCCCGAGAAATGGCATATTCAGTTTATTCGCCAGAATTAATTTGTTCAGGTTGATTGGTTTGGGAAAACCCACGTCCGGTAGCCAATGAATCGGAAGATTGTGCCGAGACCGACCCCAATAATATTTGCAGAGATATTGTCGCTCAGGGCTGAGTGGAGATCGAAAACGTAACGTGAAATACCAAGGCTTAGTGCACTAAAGCCTAAGCCAACGGCATTAACCGCAAAGAAGATGATCACTTCGCGTCTGAGAGAGTTTTTTGGGCGATGTCGCCATGTCCAATATCGGTTTCCGATGTATGCGACCAGAACCGCGAAAACTCCTGAAATAAGCGAGGCAGTAATTGGCTTGTCCGCAAGAGGAGCACTAGGAATATGGACAAGAAGATTAAAACCGCCTACACCAACCACATAGGCAATCGCGCCGACGCTACCAAACTTAAGTAGCTCGTTGCGTAACAGTAAAAGTCTCTTAGGCATTTGTGAAGTCTATAGAGGCAAACTCAAGAATAGAGACACAATTCATACTCTCTCGCGCAGGATTCCTCCCTTTAAATGCGACTTTTACGCACAAATATGTCCTTAGGGCGGGCTCTCCTCTTTTTGGAAACTTTGTCACATCGCGTATCTGTTTTATTGATGAAGAGTTGATAGTAGTGTGCCTACTAAAGGAGAGATAATGAAGAGATTACTTGTTCTGGGTGGCGGTACTGCGGGAAGCATGATTGTTAACAAGCTTCGCAAGAAATTGAAAAGCGATGAATGGTCCATAACCATCGTAGACCGTGATAACAATCACCTTTATCAACCAGGGTTGTTGTTCCTTCCGTTTGGAGGGTATAAAGCAGAAGAACTCGTTAAGAAGCGGGACTCTTTTTTGCCGAGTGGCGTAGATTACATTCAAGCGGAGATTGACGTAGTAGAGCCGGAAAACAATCGGGTTAAACTTGCCGACGGCAGGACGCTTGAATATGACCAACTTGTCATAGCCACCGGCGCATCTCCTCGTCCTGACCAAACACCTGGTTTGCTGGATCCGGCTATTTGGTACAAAAGCGCCTTTGATTTCTACACGCTAGAAGGATCCGAAGCACTTGCAAAGGCTTTGGACACTTGGCAAGGCGGTCGGATGGTTGTACATATTTCGGAGATGCCAATCAAGTGTCCAGTGGCTCCGCTTGAGTTCGCTTTTCTTGCCGATGCATACTTTGCAAAGCGGAATATGCGCGACAAAGTGGAGATCGTTTATGTAACCCCACTCGAAGGAGCCTTTACCAAACCGGTTTCTTCAGAGAAATTGGGTCTGATGCTTACCAAACGGGACATCGCCCTCGAACCAGATTTTATGATCGAGCATGTTGATCCAGAGACGAAGACTTTGGTTTCGATGGACGAACGGGAAATACCTTTCGACCTACTCGTCACCATTCCCGTAAACATGGGGCAGGAGTTCATAGCGAGATCAGGTATGGGCAACGAATTGAATTTTGTCCCTGTAGATAAAGAGACCTTTTTGTCAAAGAAGTATCCGAATATATTTGCCCTTGGTGATGCTTCCGATATTCCAGCTTCAAAGGCCGGATCGGTCGCGCACTTTGCCGTCGATATGTTTGCGGACAATTTTATTGAACACGTCAACGGGCGGAAAATGAAGGAACTCTTTGATGGGCACGCCAACTGCTTTATCGAATCTGGAAATGGCAAGGGATTGCTCATCGACTTCAATTACACGACTGAGCCACTCACTGGAAAGTTCCCAATTCCGGTAATCGGACCACTTCCGTTGTTGAAGGAGAGTCGCCTCAACCACTTGGGCAAATTAGCCTTCAGATGGATCTATTGGAATATGTTGATTAAAGGTAGGAAAATCCCGATCTCGTCTCATATGTCCATGGCAGGGAAAAATCAGGTTTCCAAGAAGTAACAACTCTAAGGAGAGAACGAAATGCCAGTTATCGAGATCGCAGGCAAGCAAGTCAATGTCAATGAAGAGGGCTTTCTTACCAAGTATGACGAGTGGGATGAAGAGATCGCCAAGGCTCTTGCCGTACAGATAGAAATCGACCTTACGGATGAACATTGGAAGGCCATCAGATTCCTTCGCGAGGATTACAAGACTGAAGGCGAGACTGCAACATCGCGCCGGGTGCAGACCGTGGGCGGCATCCCAGTAAAAGAGCAGTTTGCACTTTTCCCAAAGAAGCCAGCTAAGAAGATGGCTTACATAGCAGGACTACCAAAGCCCAAGGGCTGTGTGTGAGGAGAATGAAATGACAACACCATCTATAGTTCCGAATTTTGGTTCAGATAACTCTGATCGTAAACTCGCCATCATCTGTTCAAAGGGAAATTTGGACATGGCATACCCAGGTTTGATTCTTGGAAATGCCGCGCTCGGAGAAGGCGTAGAAGTCCACCTCTTTTTCACCTTCTGGGGTTTTGACATAATTACGAAGTCTCGGATGAATGATCTTCAATTCAGTCCCGCTGGCAATACGGCACTGCATATGCCGGGGGGCGATGCGCATATTCCGCAATTTATGGCACCCGGGATGACAGGTATGGCCACAAAGATGCTAAAGAAGTCATTGGCTGACCTTGACATTCCGGAAGTACCAGAGTTTCTGGATCAAATTGTTGCCGCAGGCGGGCACTTGTGGGCATGTCGCCTTTCGGCTGACATGAATAAATTGGAGGCAGGCGATCTGCGGGATGACGTCGAGGCGATCATCAGTGCTTCTGATTTCATTGAAATGACTGAAGGGGCTCAACTTCTCTTTATTTAGTCGCTGGCGCACGGAAATTCCATGCGAGCGAAGAGAAGTATGTGGTTTTGTCAGACAGTTACGAGGTAGTCGGTCTGCCCAACATCAATAGGTGGATGTGGGATTTGCACGCTGTGCGACTTCTCATTTGGGGAGTAAGTTTGCGCCATGTCACAACCTGTTCTCGGTCGTTCTGAGATCCTGGATACGCACAGTCCCATATTTGGGATGAAGAGGTTTAGGTGCCCATGACCGAAATGGTCCTAGTCTGGATAGTCGCGCCAATCTTTCTCCTGGTACTTTCTTTCGGCGTCGGGCTACTGCTCGCTTTGTTCGCTCGAAGACCTATTAATTTTGTAGTCGCGACAGCGTTGGGTTTCTTGCTTATTGCAATCCTTGGAAGTTTGCTCACCATAAGTACCTTTACCGCTCCACACACTGCACTGATCATCGGGGTACTCAGTCTTGCCGGCTTAACCCTTGGGTATGCGCGGCTTCGCTCATTGATCCACTTTGACTTCGCTGCAATGTGGGCCGGAGTGCTTACTTATCTGGCATTTGGACTTCCTATAATTGCATCTGGAACTCCAACGTGGGCGGGTTGGGTCAAACTCGATGACCCAGGGACATTTCTCGCGATCACTGATCGGCTCATGTCCGTAGGCAGAACTACTCCTGAATTTGTCACATCAACCTATTCGCGTGTTATCCAGACCATCTTTGACCCAGTCGGAGCGGGGCACTTTAGTTACCCTGTCGGATCGTTCATGCCGTTTGGCGTGACTGCGAAATTGACCCGAGTGGAAAGCGCTTGGTTTTTCCAGCCCTACATGTCGATTTCTGCGGCGTTGGTGGCAATGCTTTTTGTTTATATTCTCAGAAGTTACACCAGCAAGAAAACTTATCAGGTACTTTTTGCCACCTTTGCGTCACTGGCTTCAACGATTTATTCCTACGTTATGTGGGGGGCAATCAAAGAAATTGTAATTCTGATTCCGATTGTGCTTTTTGCGCTCATGATTTTTGAGCCCCATAAGGCTTCAACGAGCAAACAAAATTATCTATATGCATTCGTATCCGCCCTAGGCATGTATTTCATTGGGGGAGCCGCAGGATTTGGCTTCATCCTGCCCATACTCTTTATCGCTGTATTGGTGAAATTGTTTTCTAGGAGTCGAATACTCGCATATACCGCGATGGGTGGGCTTGTCGCCATTTTGGTTGTAGTTACTTATTTTCTCAGGGCCGGGAATAACGCAATTGCCAATATTCTGATCCCGATCATCGGCGACACGGGCAATCTTTCCAGAGCGCTTAAACTCACCCAGGTCGCTGGCATATGGCCCGCCCAGGATTTCCGGATGGATCCAATGCATCCACTCTTGACTTCGCTCATGATTGTCACTGCGGCCGTATTTGTGCTGGCCGGTCTCTATTTTTCGATCAAGGGATCGTTATGGATCGTGCCATCCCTATTAATCGCAGTACTTGCGGTGGTAGCTAATTCCTTTTTTTGGGGCGGAATATGGCTCACCGGTAAAGCAATTGCTGTTGCTTCCCCAATATTCCTCCTTTGTTCGGCAGTAGGAGCAATTGAACTTTGGCGATTCTTTAATTCGAGCCAAAGGCCTGCTTGGGGCAAGGCCAAACTTAAATACGTGGTGACCCTTCTAGTCTTGCTCCTTGGTTCGGGGGTCTTTATATCGGATCTCATGACATACAAAAATGTCTGGCTGGCGCCATTCTCGCAAGTTGATGAACTGCGCAAGATTGGTCATCAATTTGCCGGAGAAGGTCCCACACTCATGACAGAGTACTCAGTCTTCGGCTCCAGATACTTCTTAAGAGATATGGATGCTGAGGCAGTGAGCGAGCTTCGAGTACATGTGATTCCAACACGGGACGGCAATCAAGTTCCCAAGGGGTTCGCTGCTGACATTGATCTCTTTGATAACTCGACGATTGATTATTTCAAAATACTGGTGTTGAGGAAGTCACCAACCGCTAGCCGTCCACCGTTGAACTACGAATTAGTTTGGTCTGGGCAACACTACGAAGTGTGGAGACGCGTAGACAGGAATATTCTCATCAAATCGACTCTTCCTCTAGGAAACAATTTCTACCCCGGGCAATCTCCCACCTGTGATCAGGTTTCGGCTTTTCTCTCGACGATGGTAGAGGGAGACAAAGTATTTGTTGCCGATAGAAAGAAGGTTTACGTCGTCAATTTTGCCGATGGAGATCTTCCTGCGACGTGGTTTCCAACAAATCCTTTCACGGGTGGAGTTGATCGAGTGGGTTCAGGCGGATTCTCACGATCAATCACGGTAGATGACACACACAATTACGATCTGTCGATAGCTGGTTCGTTCCCAGGCCTGCTCAAGATTTTAGTGGATGGCGTTCAGGTTTACTCTGGAAGATCAATGGTTGAACAAAATTCATTCCTCACTAATACGCTCACGAAGGTCAAACTTGCTGCCGGTCGTCATACGTTGACTGTTCTTTATGATAAGCCTGCATTACTTCCTGGAGGCGATGTCGATTCCAGATTCGGCCCCATTTATCTTTCGACCCAGAATGCTGGTGATGTAAAAGCGAAACTAGTCCCAGTTTCAAGACTTGGCCGATTGTGTACGCGCGATCTCGATTGGATTGCGATCGCTCAATAGTTTTGATTTTGCCTACTCTGCGCCCTTGAGTGCAGGTGATATCGTGACGGTGCTAGACGCTCATGGGAAAGTTATGAAGAAAGAAAGTACTTTCCAGCTTGAGCCATCGCCCTTGAAATCTCTTCGGGCGTGAATTCTCGAGCGCCAACTGTTTGAATCGAACTGACCTCATTGGGTTTCACTTCAACATTAACGCTTGACATGCCATCGATCAACATTAAATTCTTGGTGACAGATTGCGCGCAATGATCACAGGTCAATCCGGTGGCTTTCCAGTTCTGCTCAGACATAGGACACTCCAACAACTACTAGGTGAATATCAGATGACCACAAGTTTACTCAGGAAGTCGCTCTCTCGCTCTGCGAGGTGAGGACTCTAAATGTGCGCAGGGACGGATCAGACGCGTACGCGATGCGGACCCCATCAGATCTCGCAGAGATCAAGCCCTCCGAAATAGTCTGCGTAATGATTTCACCCGGTGCCAATACCGCGACTCCAGGTGGGTATGGAGCAATCAGGTCGGCACTAATTCGTCCGATGGCATCGCGTGCGGAGACCATTTCACTCTCTGCAAAATACGCCTCTCGCAATGACATCGCGATTGTTGGTTTAATAGACCAACTTAGTGCTGAGTGGCTCTTTCTACGCGGCCCGGAATTCCTTTTCAATATTGGAATTAAGCCCTCCGCTAACCGAGTAAGAGTGTGAATGTCATCGGCAATAGTGACGTGAATAACTAAGTTGTCTCTATCAGCCATCTCAACCGTGACTCCAAGACTGGCGAGATCCCTTTCGATAGTTAGACCGTTTGCTCCGAGAACATCGGCTCTCACCACAATTTTTGCGGGGTCAAATCGACCGCTGGCGAAGTTCGACGGACTTAGGAGAATTTCATCTCCAAATTCTTCGGTGAGCCGTCGTCGGAAAAGATCAACATTCGCAAGCAATCTCTCCAGCAACTCACTTCCGTGATGTTCCATAAGCGCACGCACTGCGTCGATCGAGGCTAACGGAGCGCCCGCGGGAGAAGTTGTATGCGTTGATTCGAACCCTTGCTCTAAGCGAGCACGGTTGAGAAGGCGAGTTCGCGCAACCGCAATGGCTGATGCGCTATACCCTGGCAGTGCTTTGTGAATACTGGTAACAAAAGCATCGGCTCCTAGTTGCATTGGATTCTTTGGTAGCGCGGGATGAAAACCAAAATGTCCACCCCAGGCAGCATCGAGAATGACAGGAATTCCGCGGTCATGGGCGCTCTTAATCAGTGGCGGAATGTCAGAAAGCGTTCCGAGGTAACCAGGTTCGGTGAGCAGAAGCGCAATAGGTTTCTGGGGTAACACTCTTTCAAATTCACTGAGCGAAATTCCAGTTGGGACACCCGTTGCGACATCTATGTCAGGAGAGAGCCAGAGGGGCTCGAGTCCGGCGAGGACGAGCGCGGTGAGTTGGGAGCGGTGTGCGGTTCGTGTCATGGCGACTTTATCGCCAGGTTTTCCGAGTGAAAGAAGAATTGCCTGATTTGCGTGAGTGGAACCGCCCGTAGAAAATCTTGCCCAGTCTCCGCCCCATAGACGAGCCGCGAGTGCCTCGGCTTCCAACAGAACTCCATGCGTGAGTTTCACGTCATCTAGTCCACCAAAAAGCGGAACATCCCTGTCGACCACTTGGCCCAGCCCCTCATCCAGGAGGTGTGCCCTTTGTTTATGACCAGGAGTTGTAAAAGGTTGTCGAGCACCTTCCTCGAAGGACTCTAAATAAGAGAGGTATGAATCCAACAGCGGCGCAACGTCGCGTAGTTCTTGTTTTTGCATGGCGCTACGTGGGTTCAAGGTCAAGAGCTTGGGTACTTTTCTAGAATCTGCCTCAGCGAATCAACGAACTTCAGTGACGCGTCATGCTCCCGCTGCCAGACATTGCGTCCAAATATGAGACCGGTTGCGCCTGCTTCCATGGACTCCCGCGCTTTTTCAAACATCGTTTCGTCACCCGATTTTTCGCCACCCGAAACCAGGACAAGTGTTTTATTCGCTGACCTGACCACGGCGTCAATAGCTTGTTGAGAGGTAAATTCTGAGTCATATTCCTTCTTCACGTTTGTCCGAAGATCGGGGTGCGGAAAGTTAACCTTCACAATGTCTGCACCAAGCTCACTGGCAACCCGTGCCGCATAGTCGGTTGCGTAGAAAGAGTTGTTGCCTCCCTTAGCGTCAACTGCTTCACCGCGTGGGTATGACCAGACAATCAGGGGCATACCAAATTTTTCGGCTTGAGATCGCACTTCACGATACTGAGCGAAATCTGCCTCTTGTGATGGTGAGCCGACGTAGAGCGTGTAACCAACCGCATCGGCGCCGAGTCGAACCGCATCCTCAACACTCGCATGCACCGGTGAGAGAGCACGCGCATCGGAAGGGATGTCTGTCTTTCCATTGAGTTTGAGAATGAGGGGCAACTCGCCCGCAAACTCCCAGTAAAATTTTTCGGCAAGACCAATTTGAATGGCAATCCCATTAAAACCACCTTCGAGTGCCAGTCGAATAATGTATTTAGGATCCGATGATTTTGGATTGGCAAAGAAGTCGCGGGGGCCGTGTTCTAAACCCTGGTCATAAGGAAGGAACAGAGCCGTTCCGTTTCGTAAACCAAATTGATGCAGGATTCGGTGAAGTCGTGCTTTCTTTCCAGTGTTTAGTCCTCGTTCAGTGAGAGGTGCTCGCGTGTTCATCGTCAATCTCCACGTCTTTTGCTCTTGATGGAACCTCAAGTGAGTCTACGCTGAAATTAGCATGCTGAATATATCTCACTCCGCCTATGATTTTTCCAGAGAACTGGGCTATTCTCAATGTGAGGAGTTTATAAAATGACTACACAGGACGCAGATCAAAAATCGGCGCTCGAGCAGTATGGCGTTGATTTAACACAGAGAGCTCGGGACGGAAAGTTAGACCCAGTCATTGGTCGCGATAACGAAGTTAGGCGCGTGATCCAAGTTCTTTCCAGACGAACCAAAAATAATCCGGTATTGATTGGCGAGCCGGGGACGGGTAAGACTGCGATCGTAGAAGGGCTAGCCCTTCGTATTGCGGCTAAAGATGTACCAATTGGTTTGAGAGATAAGAGAGTCATCTCTTTGGATTTAGGGGCGCTGATAGCTGGGGCAAAATATCGAGGTGAGTTTGAGGAGAGACTTAAGGCTGTACTTGACGAGATAGTCGAAAGTAGTGGTGAAATCATTACTTTTATTGATGAACTTCACACTGTTGTAGGTGCAGGCGGGATGGCCGGTTCAATGGATGCTGGAAATATGCTTAAGCCGCTTCTTGCTAGAGGTGAATTGCACATGATTGGTGCCACAACTCTCAACGAGTACCGACAATACATCGAGAAAGATGCCGCGCTCGAGAGAAGGTTTCAGCAGGTTTTGGTGGGAGAGCCAAGCGTTGAGGAAGCGATTGCAATTCTTAGAGGACTTCGGGAGAAATACGAAGCGCATCATAAGGTGACAATTAGCGATGGCGCTTTAATTGCGGCAGTAAAACTTTCTAATCGGTACATAACTCATCGGTACTTACCGGATAAGGCGATCGACCTCATGGATGAGGCTGCTTCGCGCCTTCGAATGGAAATTGATTCATCCCCTGAAGAAATTGACCAACTTCAACGCTCAGTGGACCGACTGCGGATGGAGGAGTTTGGACTGTCGAAGGAGAAAGATGCGGTTTCCAAAGAACGTCTTATTGTGTTGCGGGAAGAAATAAAGAATCAGGAGGAGAAACTTGGGGTGCTCTCGTCTCGTTGGGAAAAAGAGAAGAACCTGCTGGACCGAATTGGTGCCCTTACGGAAGAACTTGATTACGTTCGTGGGCAGGCCGAACGCGCACAGCGAGAAGGGGAGTTGGAGAAGGCCGCTCGATTGATGTACGGGAGAATGCGCGAAATCGAAAATGAATTGAATTCAGCGCGCACCGCTGTCAATGGTCACGCTGCCATGGTCAAAGAAGAGGTGACCGAAGATGACATTGCTGAGATCGTGGCGGCTTGGACCAAGATTCCAGTTGGAAGACTCTTGCAGGCCGATAGTGATCGATTACTGTCCCTGGAAGAGGAACTCTCCAATCGAGTCATTGGTCAGAATGACGCCATAGTGGCGGTTGCCAATGCAATTAGAAGATCAAGGGCCGGGATATCAGATCCAGACCGTCCAACGGGGACTTTCTTGTTTCTAGGTCCAACCGGCGTTGGTAAGACCGAACTTGCGAAGGCGCTGGCGAATTTTCTATTTGACGACGAGCACGCCATGGTGCGAATCGATATGAGTGAGTACGGCGAGAAATTTTCAGTCTCTCGACTGGTAGGTGCACCCCCTGGGTACGTCGGCTATGAAGAAGGTGGCCAACTCACTGAGGCAGTCCGGCGACGCCCGTATTCGGTTCTACTACTTGATGAGGTGGAGAAGGCACATGTCGAAGTCTTCGACCTTCTCCTCCAAGTCTTCGATGATGGGCGTCTCACAGATGGACAAGGTCGGACCGTTGATTTCAAGAACACCATCATCATCATGACCTCGAACCTGGGGTCACATTTCCTCATGGATACTTCACTCGATGAGAAGGCGAGGCGGGCGGGGGTGATGGAAGCGGTTCATGGTGCCTTTAAGCCAGAGTTCCTCAATCGAATTGATGACGTCTTGATCTTCAATCCGCTTGGTACCAGTGAAATTACCAAAATTATGACTTTGCTTGTACAGGATATGCAGTCCAGACTCGCTGACAGGCGGATAAAAGTGGAAGTCGATGCTAGTGCCCAGAAATGGCTCTCGCATCACGGGTACGATCCTGCTTTCGGCGCTAGACCGATGCGTAGACTTATCCAGAAAGCGATTGGCGATTCGATGGCAACCAAGTTGCTGAGCGGGGAGATTCCAGATGGTTCACGAGTTTTATTTTCGGCAGGGAGTGTCGAAGCGGCAGAACTGGATCTTGCTGTCGAGAAGTGAAGTATCGCCGTGAGACGGTACACCTACCTACTCTTAGGTCTTCTCAACATGATTATCTTTGTGGAGCTTGGGTACTTTGTAAAAAGTGAGCCGACAGCATTTGATTCCACGGTCGCGGAATGGTTTAAATCGCACCGCACTCCTGGCGAGGTTCATTTTGCGCAGATCTATAGTGCGCTGACGGCACCGGTGGTCATTCTTGTGGTGGTCTGCATCATTCTCCTATTTCGACAATATTGGACCCGTGCTTGGTATTTGATTGACTTCGTTCCCCTTTCTCTCATGCTGGGTGCTGCAGGCGTAGCTACATTGGCGAAACACTTTTTTGACCGCGTACGTCCGGGTCTTGACCTGGCAACTCAAATTGATTTGGAGCCGGGCTTTCCTTCCGGCCATGTGGCCTTTGTGGCCGTGTCGGGTGGCTGTCTTCTTCTCATCTATTCACGTAAAAGGGCGCTTACCGTTTTACTTGTCATGCTCGTTACAGTGTTCACGGCTTTTGATCGTCTGTTGCTAGGAGCACACTGGTTTACAGATGTAATTGGCTCAATGTTCATGGCAACTGGATGCTTCTTTTTGATGAAATTTATGGAAGAAATACTGGCGGAGAGAGAACGAGTTATGTGATGAAGGTACGCGTGGCGACGATTTGCTTGGTTCTTTTTCTCGCGCTTGGATCAAATCAAGCATTCGCTGCTACGCCGAAAGTCAGTGTGCCTTGCACAAAAGCAGGACTGAAGTCTGGATCGTTGATATGCGTCAAAGTTGCTGGAAAATTGAGATGGAAGATCCTCAAGAAATCACAGACTATTTCCTATGTAGCTCCAAACGTGGCGACCATCGCTGATACCTCCATAAAATTCAATTACTCGTCATCGTCAAAATTGAAGGTCGCTGTCAAGAACTTCACCCCGTCTATATGCACCTTGGGCGTTCGGGAACTCAAGCCAACGGGTACTCCGGGATTGTGCACCATATCGCTTAGCCAGAGAGGGAATGCATATTTCCGAGCCGCAAGATTTGCGCAATTCACGGTGACTTTCATGGGAACAAACCTGATTGATTTCACCCTCCCAGGAGCACTCTTGCTCAGTCAGGGAACTTATGCGTTCTCTGCGACAAGCAGTTCAGGTCTAACCGTTTCGCTTGCAAGTTCGACACCCGACACGTGCACAGTTTCGGACTCCGTCCTGATTTTTCTCAAACTCGGTCCATGCACGATTGTTGCGACTCAACTGGGGGAGGGCTTCATCCCCTCTGCCGTAGAAGTGAGCGCCACAACTGAAATCTCTGCGGATCGAGTAGTGGCAGATTTACCTGACACAATCTCTGGATTCCAACTCAAGGCAATTTACGTGGTCCCATCTGATGGAGTTGATAACTTTAAGGATACCAATGGCTACTTGACCAGTGTTCTTGACGGAGGGAGCACATACCTCAAGGGGCAATTGAATTTAACCGTCCCCATCGATCGAAGTCCCATTGGCTATGACATCCAGTATCTCAAGTCGTCATATTCAACTGAGTACCTGGCCACTCACGCTGATGCCAACCCAAAGCAGACGAGCGATGCATATGTGCTTCTCAACGAGATCAAGGCCATGGAAAATCCAGGGGAGAACCGGAAGGATTACATATTCTTTCTGGAGGTTCCAGGACTCGGTGGTAGTTATTGCGGTTTTGCCGACCGCCCGGGGATGGTTGCAGTCGTCGCAATCCAAAACATTGCGCCAGACAAGATCTGCACGGGGAAATCATCTCCATTTTTTGATGATTACGTTTCGAAGACGTGGGTGCATGAGTTGTTCCATAATTTTGGTGTCGGGCACACAGTCGATGATCCTTGCGACTTAATGGCGGGCACGCCGGAGACTCTGGGGACCTGCGCATCGACCATGAAATACACATTGGACAAGGAGCGCACGCGGTATGTGGGGAGTGCGGTCCAAGGCGTAGACATCTTGAAACTTCGCGTGTGGGATGGATATACGGCGAACATGGATCTCGCAGCCGATTGCTTGACCGATCTAGTTCCAAGAGCAGACGGATTCCCTTATGCATACTGCCCCACTGGTACCCGTGCTATTGGGGCGCTTACAATGTGCTGGAATAACGTCTCATCAATCTCCCTTGATGAGTTTGTTGACGGAGTGTGGAGATCGCTAGGCGCAGGTGGGCATTACACAGATTTTTGGGGCGGTGAACTCGCCAAGTGGAAATGCAACAACCCCGGGTACACCAATCCCTGGAAGACGGTCACGGTCGATACTCCTGGAGTTCGACATTACAGATGGCTGATCAATGACCAGGTGGTTCAGGAGATGAATATCATCTGGGTTAAATGAATTTGATGGAGAATTTATAGCCCGCCAGGTTCATCTTCACACGAACTGTGGCATTACCACTAGCAGATGTTCTTCCAGTAAATGTGTAGATCTTGCCCCCAGATTTCAGCGCGGTTATCACGAACTTCGTTTTGGAACCATTTGCCCGGACGGTGAGAAGATACTGCTTAGCGCTCTCCTTCTTGACGCGTACGCTTCCTTTGACAATTTTGACCACGGTGGCTGTTGTGTAGATATATCCGCTAGGGACCGCAATGACCATCTTGGATCCATCACTCGAACTTGCCACACCATAACCATCACGAACCGAATTAGTTGAGGACCAAGTGAGTCCGCCGTCTTGACTCACATATTCGTTACCCATGAAAGTCGAAGCCGCCATTTTGGATCCGTCACTCGACATTGCGATACCTTGCCAATATCTAACTGTGTCGGTTGCGCGCGCGGTCCATGTGACACCGTAATCCTGCGAGATGTAGATACTTCCTGGATAGAGGACGGCGGCCAACTTTGAGCCATCACTGGAAGAGTCGACCCCGTACCAGAGACGATTGGATTCACGAGCAGTCCATGTGACACCGGAATCGCTAGAGGTATAAATCTGTCCATCGCGAACCACGGCTACAAGTTTTGTGCCATCGCTGGAGGAGGCAACTGCGCGCCATTGGCGAGTGTTTTCCCGAGCAGTCCACGTTGCACCGGAATCGGCAGAGGTGTAGATCTGACCGGGATTAACGATTGCCACTAACTGTGTGCCATCTGATGAAGATGCAACACCAAACCATGGACGATCTGATTCGCGGGCCGTCCACGTGATGCCAGAGTCAGTAGAAGTGTAGATACGTCCTGCCTCAGCGGTGGCTACCAATTTTGTGCCATCGCTCGATGATGCGACATCGCTCCAACTTCGTACAGATTCCCTTGCAACCCATGTTGCCCCATAGTCGGTAGAGGTAAAAATTCTTCCGTTGGAGGACGCGGCGACGAGTTTCTGACCGTTGCCCGATGATGCAATAGATTGGCATTGACAACTTGGATCGAGTTTCGTCCACGTGAGCGTGGTGGGACTGGATGACGCTGTTGGAGTTGGAGTGGGCGTCGCGCTCGTGCCAGAGGTGTATATATAACTCTGGCTCGTGGCGACGAACTTTGAGCCATCAGCAGATGAGGCCACGCCGTACGAATTTTGAATTGAGTTGTCGGTTATCCAGGTCACGCCGAAATCTTGAGATGTGTAGACGGTGCCCATGTAGGCGCTGGCAACGAGCCGCGATCCGTCGCTAGACATTGCAATTCCCTGCCAATACTTATTCAGTTCGGGAGAGCGCACCGTCCACGTGGCACCCGAGTCGGATGAGGTATAAATATTTCCGGGGTTGCCATAAACAACTGCTGCCAACCGTGTTCCGTCTGCGGAGGATGCGACCCAGAACCAGAGTCGATTGCTATCGCGCGCGATCCATGTCGCACCGGAATCCGCTGAAGTGTAGATTTGCCCATCGCGAACGCCAGCCACCAACTTCGTTCCGTCCGAGGAGGACGCGATTGATCTCCACGCCCGTGGCGATTCATGAGCCGTCCATGTCGCACCGGAATCCGCTGAAGTGTAGATCTGGCCCGGATTCACGATCGCCGCGAGTTTGGTTCCATCGCTAGATGAGGTGACCCCAAACCAAGGCCGCACTGATTCTCGTGCAACCCATGTCGCACCGGAATCGGTCGATGTGTATATCTGTCCACCTTCAACAGTTGCGACAAGTTTCGTTCCATCACTTGAGGATGCGACTGCGCTCCAATTGCGAGCTGATTCACGAGCGACCCAGGTAGCACCAAAGTCTGAAGAAATCACAAGTCGTCCACCATTGACGGCGCCGAAAAGTTTAGAACCATCAGCAGAGGAGGAAATCGCCTGACATGAACAACTTGGATCTCTCTTGGTCCAATTCGATTCAGTTGCATCCGCATTCGCGCTCATTAGCGGCGTGAGAAGCGAAGTGAGAATTACTCCTGACAGTAAGACCTTAAATGCGTTCAACTTCTTGCTTTGCAACATCTCTTCCTCCTTCAGGAGTGATGGCGATACCCGTCATTCTATAATTAAGTAGCGAGGTGGATGAGTGTCACCACTAGAATTGCTCAATGTCCGCAGACTCGAATGATCGATTGCCTCCTCACGTGCGCCGTATGTTATTGGGGATCACATTAAGCGCACTTGGCAATGGGTTGGTTCTCCCTTTTGCATTTGTGTATTTTCATTCAATAAGAGATATCCCAACTTCGACTGCGGGGTTGATATTTAGTTATGGTGCTTTAATCTCTCTCATCGCCGCGCCAGGAATCGGCACTTTGATTGACAAGTGGGGCCCAAAACCGATTTTGATCATTTCACTTTTGATTTCCGCAGCCGGATATTCATCCCTTTCTCTTATTCGATCTGCGTCAGATGCCTTTCTTGTAATTACTATCTGTTCGATCGGGCAATCTGCGATGTGGCCAAGTCAAGGTGCGCTCAATACCGAACTCACTCCGGACCATTTACGCGAGAGAATATATGGTTCCCAGTTTGCGCTTCTAAATCTGGGTCTTGGAATAGGTGGCATTGTCTCCTCTCTTATTGTGTCCTTGGACAAGCCCATAACTTTTGAGTTGCTCTATATCGGGGACGGACTCTCATACATTGTTTACCTCTTTGTTGTACTCTCTTTGAAGAAGACGGGCAACCGTACAAAAGAGCAACGGGATTATCACGCATCACTTGAAGGCAGTTGGAGCGATGTCTTGCAGGACAAGACCTTCCGAAAAGTATGGGTCGTCGCCCTCTTTGCAATATTCTTGAGTTACAGCCAATTGGAGGTTGGATTCACTTCCTTTGCGACCACAGTGGCTGATGTCAAACCATCGCGTCTGGCATGGGCTTATGCGGTCAATACTGCGATGATCGCGATTTTCCAACTCTGGGTCATCAAGAAACTTGAGAAATTGCCACGGGCCAAGGGTCTGGCGATAGCAATGGCATTTTGGGCTTTGGCTTGGGCAGCGTTGGCAATGGCCGGAATTTCTCATGGATTTGCGGTTCCAGCGATAATTGTTTGTCAGTTTATATTTGCTATCGGCGAGATGGTCTGGTCCCCGATACTTCCGGCGGTCGTCAACCAACTTGCACCCGATCACCTACGCGGTCGTTACAACTCCGCATCCACGAATACGTGGCAGATAGGAATGATCATGGGGCCGGCGGCAGCTGGCGTCCTACTAGGTGCGGGACTCTGGGCACTTTGGATATCACTACTGTTTGGTGGATTGGTAGTGCTCAGTTTCTTCGCACTTCGTCTTAAATTGCCAGATCGACCAGTAACCGAAATCGTCGGTTAGTCAATCTCGACAAGATCGAGATAACTCTCATTCCATAGATCTTCATCGCCGTCTGGAAGTAACAGAACTCGGTCAGGTTTGAGAGCTCTTACTGCGCCTTCATCGTGCGAAACCAGAATCACGGCCCCTTGATAGCCGCCAAGTGCACCAAGGATTTCATGGCGGGAGGCAGGGTCCAGGTTGTTGGTTGGCTCATCGAGAAGAAGGACGTTTGCTGCGCTCACTACTAGCACCGCGAGTGCCAGACGAGTTTTTTCGCCGCCACTTAGTACTTTGACAGGTTTGTGAACATCATCGCCGGTAAACAAGAACGAGCCGAGAACATTTCGGGCCTCAGGCTCACGCAAATCAGAATGCGCGCTTGTCATGTTCTCCAAGATGGTTCGTTCGAAGTCCAACGACTCGTGCTCCTGGGTGTAGTACCCGATTTTCAGCCCATGACCTTTGACGACTTCCCCAGTATCGGGCTCGAGATCGCCCGCCAGCATTCTTAATAGAGTGGTCTTACCGGCGCCGTTAAGACCCAAGATGACCACTCTTGATCCCTTATCAATCGCAAGATCCACGTCAGTGAATACCTCAAGAGACCCATACGACTTACTGAGACCGGTAGCTGAGAGCGGAGTCTTTCCACACGGGGCAGGAGTGGGGAAGCGCAACTTCGCCACGCGGTCGACCTTGCGGACTTCTTCCAGGTCGGAGAGCAATTTCTCTGCCCGGCGAAACATTCCCTGCGCGGCCTTGGCCTTAGTTGCTTTGGCCCGCATTTTCTCAGCTTGTTTCTCCAGTATGGCGGCTTTCTTCTCGGCGTTTGCGCGCTCGATCTTGCGGCGATGCTCATCTTGTTCACGTTGGAGTAAGTACTTCTTCCACCCCATGTTGTAAACGTCGATGACGTTTCGATTGGCATCCAAATAGAAAACCTTATTGACGACAGTATCGATCAGATTGACGTCGTGGCTGATAATTACCAAACCACCCGAATATTTCAGCAGATAATCTCGCAGCCACACGACCGAGTCGGCATCCAGGTGGTTGGTGGGTTCGTCGAGAAGCAGGGTCTCTGCGCCGCTAAAGAGGATTCTCGCTAGTTCGATGCGGCGGCGCTGACCTCCGCTCAGAGAGTCCAAGGGTTGGTCGAAGAGTCGTTCGGGAATTCCCAGACTGGTTGCGATCGCCTCAGCCTCTGCGGTCGCGCTATACCCACCAGCCACATTGAACTCATTGTCGGCCCGGGTATACCTATTCATTACAGTCTCTAACTCTTCCCCGGTCGCGGTCGCCATCGCTTCTTCGGCTTGGCGCATGCGAGCCACGATCAGGTCCAGCCCACGCACCGAGAGGATGCGCTCTACAACCGTGCCCTCTTCATCACCCGTTCGGGGATCTTGGGGAAGATAGCCGATGGCACCACTACGTAAGACCTGCCCGCCCGCCGGCATGGTCTCCCCGGCCAGGGCTCTGGCAAGGGTGCTTTTGCCTGAACCGTTGCGACCGACAAATCCGATTCGGTCGCCGTGATTAATTCTCACGGTAACCCCGCTCACCAAAAGGCGCGCACCAGCACGAAGTTCGAGACTCTGGGTTGCAATCACGTGGGGCAGTTTCTCACAGTTTCAGAGTCGCAAAAACAACAGTTTAAAGGTAGATAAAAAAGGCGTGAGCCCCGATATCGCTATCAGGGCTCACGCCTACTACATATGAGTGTGTTACCTATTGCCGATCAATTTCCTTGATCTCATTCCCAATGCACCCAGGAGAATCATTCCTCCTGAAATAGCCAAGAGATTGAACCAAGGTGAACTGGTTTTAGGCAACTTGCCACCAGCAACTGTGGTTGGTCTGGGAGTTGGAGTGACACTAGCAACTGGTGTAGGCGTTGGGGTCGGCGTGACTGTAGCCGTTGGTGTAGGCGTTGGGGTCGGCGTTGGAGTCGGCGTTGGGGTCGGCGTGACTGTAGCCGTTGGTGTAGGCGTTGGTGTAGGCGTTGGAGTCGGAGTAGCAACAACGCAAGCATCATTGGTAATCACGTTGGCATTGAGATTGACCGCGCCCGTCCGCGCCAATAACTGTCCGCGAATGTTGGCGCCAGATTCTGCCGTAATTGTTGTCAGAGCATAGATCCGTCCAATGAATGTGGAATTAGTTCCGAGGGTTGCCGAACTTCCGACTTTCCAATAAACGTTACAGGCTTGCGCCCCATTGATGAGTGTCATCGTGCTTCCTGCGGATGTAATCAGAGTTGATGCTGCCTGAAAAATAAAGACAGCAGTTGCATCGCCTTGCGCATCAAGTGTGAGTGCGCCGGAGTTGGTAAGGCTCCCCTCTGTCGTTGAGTAGGTACCTGGCGTAATAACTTTGGATGCCAATTCGGGGGAGGCAAGAATTACGGGAGTTGGCGCGCTGATACTGTCATAAGCGGTCACCAAATCCGTTTGCGCAGTATTTGCGATGGTATCTGCAATGTGCTGCACTCCCGACGTTGTGACAGTTGTACTGCCGGTGAATGAAGAACCAGGAAAGAGTCCAATGTCTCCGCCGGCTGAGCCACTTATTGTGGTCGGACCGGTGTTTGTGATCGTTGTTCCACCTAGGACCGCAAAATTCGTAGTGCTACCTGGAGTTATGGTTGGGACGGCAGCCGAGACTGATGCTGGAATTGTGAAAATTGCCAACAGTGGCAGAGCTACAACTGCCGTAAGAATTCTTAATTTATTTACTTTTTTCATGCTATTTCGATTCTGTTATTTTCTCTTGTTCGACATCGAGGCTCGATGTCTCTCAATCTTTAGAGTAGACCTGCGTTATTGGCCCTCACTACTTTAAGAATAGACCTAAGTGGTGCCACTCTCATCTAGCACCTCCCTTTTTAAGGGTTTTGATCCTGTCAAAAGCCTGTCAATTTTTAGTGCGCAGCGCTCTCTGCGAGTGTGCGCAGTGCACCAGCTGTCGCCACTTCATTTTCACCCTCAACTTGCACCACGATTTCATCTCCGCATTTCACTCCGAGAGTCATAACCCGCAGAATGCTAGAGCCATCGACAAATTCAGAGATCACTCCATCTGTAACTTTGGCCAATCGGACGACACATCCGGATTCCTTCGCGCTGCGCGAGAAAAGGGAGGCGGGCCGAGCGTGCAATCCCACAGGGGATGCCACGGTGGTTCGAAATTCTTCCATGATTGACCAATCTTTTTTGAGTGGAGAGATCGTATAACGAGGGGTTGTGGTGTTTAATATACACATCCATCCAGACACTCGCACATATGTGAAAGTAGGAAAATGACTACTTTAGAACTTCTTACCGGCCATCCACTCGAATCAAGTGTGAATGCGCGATATGCACTTCTCACCATGTCGCGCATCAGAAAACTGGAAGAGGCGGTTGAGGATCTTTTCGGTCGTGGGATGATGCACGGCACGATGCATTTATCGATAGGCCAAGAAGCTTCGCCTACCGGCGTGTGTATGGCTCTTGATATTACTGATCAAATTACTTCAACTCACCGCGGTCACGGCCATTGCGTCGCGAAGGGCGCCGATTTGATGCGGATGGTCGCTGAACTTCTGGGAAAAGAAAATGGATATTGTGGTGGTCGCGGCGGGTCAATGCATATCGCCGATGTCGAAACTGGGAATCTTGGGGCAAATGGAATTGTGGGCGGTGGAATTCCCATTGCCATCGGTGCCGCACTTGCATCGAAGATGATGAAGAAAGGAACTATCGCAGTTTCATTCTTCGGAGATGGTGCAATGAATGAAGGAGCATTCCATGAAGCGGCCAATCTAGCCGCCATTTGGAAGTTGCCAGTAGTCCTGGTCTGCGAAAATAATAAATACGGAATGAGTTCGTCAACAGAGTTGGCTTTCGCAATTGATCATCTTTCAGAACGTGGACTTGGGTATGGAATTCCTGGTTACACCGTTGACGGCAATGATGTGGTCGCGGTTTACGAAGCGACTGAAGCGGCAGTTAAACGTGCCAAGGCGGGTGAAGGTCCGACGCTTCTTGAATTTGTTACCTATCGCTGGAAAGGCCACTCTCGCTCCGATAAGAATCTCTACAGAACGAAAGAGGAAATCGATGAGTGGAAAAAGAAGGATCCGATTCTCTTCTTCGAACATGTCGTAAGAGGTAAGGGACTCCTTACTGAGGACGAGATTGCAGAGGTTCACGCGCAAGCCACCTCGCAAGTTATTGCCGCGGTAAATGAAGCAACGAAGGGCAAACCTGCAGATCCTGCGACCTTACTTGATGCAGTGTTTAAGCAGGTGAACTCATGACCGATCGCATGCTGACAATGTCAGAGGCACTTCGTGAAGCGATGTCCATCGCCATGGAAGAGCGTCCTGAAGTCTTTATTCTCGGTGAGGACATTGGAATCTACGGTGGTGCTTTTGGCGTAACTGGCGATTTGTACCACCGTTTTGGCAGTGAGCGGGTCCGCGATACTCCGATTTCTGAACTTGGAATCGTTGGAGCGGCAGTTGGTGCGGCACTCTCCGGGATGCGGCCAATCGTGGAGATTCAATTCTCCGATTTCACGGCACAAGCGATGGATCAGATAGTCAATCAAGCAGCCAAGATTCACTTCATGGTCGGTGGAGGACTGCACGTTCCGCTCGTGCTTCGCGCCGCCGGAGGTTCGGGAACAGGTGCAGCGGCGCAACACTCACAGAGTCTTGAGGGATGGTTCGCAAATGTTCCCGGCTTGAAAGTTGTTATTCCATCTTCTCCATACGAGGCGAAGGGGCTTCTCCTATCTTCAATCGATGATCCAAACCCAGTCATCTTCTTAGAGCACAAGCTGCTCTACAAGATTCCAGGTCGTGAGCCTGTTCCAGAAGAGGCTTACAGAATTCCCCTGGGCGTTTCGCGGGTTCTGCGAGAAGGCAAAGATCTCACAGTTGTGGCAACGGGGATTATGGTTTCGCGCGCGATGGCAGCAGCAGAGGAACTAGATAAAGATGGAGTAACCCTTACCATCATCGACCCACGAACAATCTCTCCGTTGGACATGGATCCTGTTTATGCGTCCCTTGAAAAAACCGGCCGACTCATGGTTGTGCAGGAAGCACCGGAGCATGGAGGATTCTTGAATGAAGTTATCGCAAGAGTCGCGACTGGTCCTTCCCTTGGCCATCTCATTGCTCCAGTCTCGAGGTTGGCAGGAATGAACATTCCAATTCCGTATGCTCCCCAATTGGAAAAGGCCGCAGTACCGCAGATTCCAGACATCGTGAAAGCCGCCCGCGAAGTGGTGGCAAACTGGAGATGAGCAAATTTGAGTACGCAGTGATTATGCCGAAGATGAGCATGACAATGGAGGAGGGCGAACTCTTAGGTATTCGAGTCAATGTGGGTGATGCCGTGAAATCCGGCGACATTCTCTTTGATGTGGCCACTGACAAAATTGATATGGAAGTAGAGTCGCCCGCGGACGGGGTTGTGAAAGAGATTGTTGGTCAGGTCGGATCAACCATGTTGGTTGGGGCTCCGGTGCTCGTACTGCTTACCGATACTCAGGTGATGAGTTTCGATTTCAATACCCCTGCAGTACCTGAGGTGGCAGAAGCAGTGACGCCGCTAGAGGCGGTAGTTGTTCCAGAGCCGGAGGTTATTCCGGTTGTTGAAAAGACTGTGATGGCTGTGCCTAAAGCCCGGGCGGTCGCGGAAAGTCGGGGCATAAACCTCCAGAGCGTCCACCCAACCGGACCTTTTGGCACGATTACTTATGAAGATGTCAACAAGTCATCGGGGAGTGCTCCACATGCAGTGTCCGTGATTGAGACTCGTAAAGTCGCAAACCGCAAGAAGGTAGCCGAAGCCCTCTCAGTAACCCGCGGAGTTCCTCAAATAACTCTCTCGCGATTTAGCTCTCACACCACGTCTTCTTTGGATCAAGGCAGCGCCCATTTAGTTTCCACGTGGGCACGCATTATCAGAAATAATGCGCACGTTAATGTTTCGACACATGATGAATCCACTCACGACTTCATCGGAGTGGGATTGATTATGGAATCGAAGTACGGACTGGCGATTCCGGTTTTTAGGGACCCTGATCTTTCTCCAGGGCTCCACTTGCAAGAGTGGATTCAAACCACACGAGTGCAGGCAGCAGATGGCAAGGTCCCCGTGCAGATGTTGAGTGGTGCGACCACTTCGATTTTCGACATTTCCCACACAAAGATTGCTTCAGCAATTCCTATGCTACTTCCCACGCATACAACTGCCTTGTCTGTTGGAGCACCGCACGCATCTTTTGGTGAATCAGAAATCAATCTCACGGTTGACCTGCGTTACTGTGATGCTTTAGAGGCGGCCAGTTTGCTCGACCAACTCATCGACGCGCTGTAAATCCCCATCCATAACACTCAATATCTAGATATAACTAGACACATATAGAGGAGGGTACGTTGGACGCACTCCAAGGGATTTCCGCGAGTACGGGAGCGGCATTGGGTCCATTTCAGGTGATGGCTGCTGCACTACCAAAGCCCTCTTCAATTAAATCGACGCTGACTCCCGTGCAAGAGCGCGAGAATTTGCACCATGCAGTGAAGACAATTTCTGATGAATTAGCCAGTCGTGCGGCTAGAACGAGTGGCGAAGCGCAGGAAATCTTGGAGGCATCTAGCGAGATCGCCCAGGACAGCGCCCTGCTATCTACAGCTGAATCCTTGATCGACAAAGGGTATGGAGCCGCATATGCAATGTGGGAAGCGAGCGAGGTTTTCACGCAACTTCTTATTGAAGCCGGAGGCTACCTGGCCGAACGCGCAAGCGATGTGGGAAATATAAGGGATCGGATTATCTGCGTCATCTCCGGTGTGGGCTATCCGGAAATTCCTCACCTCGAGTATCCATTTGTACTTATTGCGCGTGATCTTTCGCCCGCCGATACCAGCGATTTGAAGCTCGGTCAGATTTTGGCCATTGTTACCGAAGAAGGCGGCCCGACAAGCCACACCGCGATTATTGCGCGGACGTTAGCGATCCCTGCAGTTGTTGCATGCAAAGGCGTGGTCGAGGCTGCGAAGAAAGATACGAGTGGAAAGGTTGGTGTTGATGCCCAAAGGGGACTGGTCACCTTCGATCCAACCGTCGAACTGGAAACCGAATTGGCAGCGCTGACTGCATCTATAACTGTGCGCCGCTCTAAAAGAGCGGTGCGCGGGCGCAATGGGTACGAAACCACTGACGGAATCTCAATCCCGATTTATGCAAATGTCGGACGTCTCTCCGATATTGAGGTAGCGATCAATGCTGGAGCAGACGGTGTGGGGCTTCTCCGCACTGAACTTCTGTATTTGGATCGACAGACACCGCCGACACTTGATGAGCAGCGTGATATCTATATAAAGGCATTTACGCCTTTTGCGGGTAAGAAGGTGGTCATCAGGACCCTGGATGCGGGCGCCGACAAACCAATGGCATTTATAACTTTTGCGGATGAACCAAATCCTGCGCTAGGAGTGCGGGGATACCGCACGATTGCAATAAACAAGGAATTATTGACGACGCAACTGCAGGCCATTGCCGACGCTATCAAAGTTACGGAAGCGGATGTATGGGTTATGGCTCCTATGATCACATTGCCTGAGGAGGCCGAAAGCTTCGTTGCGCTGGCAAAAAGTATGGGAATCAAAACGGCGGGCGTAATGATCGAGGTTCCATCTGCAGTTCTCTTGGCCGATGAAATAACCTCCGTCTCTAACTTCGTGTCCATTGGCACCAATGATCTTGGACAGTATCTGCATGCTGCAGATAGAGAATCTGCGGCATTGGCCCACTTCAATGACCCGTGGCAACCCGCGCTGCTGAACGCAGTACATCGGGTTGCAACTTCCGGCAGTGCCAACAATTGTCCGGTTGGAGTGTGCGGGGAAGCAGCATCGGATCCAACTCTGGCGGCCGTACTTGTCGGGTTGGGGGTGACTTCTTTGTCGTGCAATGTCAGCACCATTGAAGACGTTGCAATCGCCATGACCAATCTTTCCCATCTCGAAATGCGAGAGGCGGCCAGTGCAGCCTTACGCGCTCGCAATGCAAAAGATGCAAAAGATTTCGCAAGGAGACACCTTCCCACTCTGGTTTCTCTGGGCTTGTAGGTTAAAAATACTCAAAAAAGTTTCCGACATTTCGGCGCTAAATGCTTGCTTAATGCTGTGGCGGGCAGCACACTGACTCTATTGTTCAACTACTGAACGGATGTGACGATAGTGAAACCGCGGGACACGGAGTTAATTCTTCGTGTGGCACGCCTCTATTACGAGAAGGGGCAGTCACAGGATCAAGTTGCACGCGCCATGGGCACGTCTCGTTCCAATATTTCGCGGATGCTTTCCGATGCCAAACGAATGGGTTTTGTGCAGATAAAAATTGTCGCACCTATAACTCGCCATGACTCACTCTCTTACCAGTTGAAGAAAGCTCTAGGCGTTGGTGAAGTTCAGGTAGTAGGTACTGATCGTTCAGAAACCACATTGACATCCGTTGGACGGGCTGCCGCGATGGCACTCACACGTGCGCTACAACCCAATATGACAATTGCGATTTCTTGGGGACGAGGCGTTGAGGCCACCATAGTGGAGACCCAAAATGAGACTGTCCCTGGCTTGCGAGTCACTCAATTGATGGGAGGCCTTGCATCCATTTCTTCCTCGGTCAGTGCTGAAGAGTTGGGACGGACGTTGGCACAAAACTTACACGCGCAATTCGTCCCTCTCCTGTCACCAGCCGTAGTCAGTAACTCAAAGACGCGCAATACACTCCTGAACGAATCGTCTATAGCGCAAGTACTCGAGATTTCTCGTGAATCAAATATTGCATTGGTAGGCATTGGTTCACGCGGTTCACCGTCGAGCGAAGACGTGCTCAGACAATTTAATTTGAACAAGACTCTCTATAATTTGGTTGCCAGGAATTATGCAGGCGATATTTCGGCGCGTTTTTATGACAGCCAGGGCCGTGCGGTTAGCGCTGAGATGGACAATCGAGTCGTCGGTCTTACGCTGGAAGAGATCGCAGATATTCCTTTAGTTATTGGGGTCGCGGCTGGTGGCGAGAAAGCACTGGGAGTTTTGGGTGCAGCTCGCGCTGGTCTCATAGACAGTCTGGTCACTGATGTTGCTTGCGCAACTGAGATCCTCAAACTCATCACCCCAGCAAAGGCGGTCCGAAGCGCATGACCAACTTAACTCGAATTCTCTTGGTCATCGCCGCGATGTGGGCCGCACAGGTGGCTCTGGCCTTTATGCAGGCAAAGCGTTTTCAGGCAGACCTTTCGGCACTTCGGAAATTAGGAACAGTCGCGGTTGGTATGGGGGGCCGGCGATATCGCGGCGGTCGTGCCTTTGTAGCGCTCACGGTTGATGGAAATGAAATTGTGCAAGACGGGTTGGTACTCAAAGGCTTTACAGTTTTTGCTAATTCACGCAAGTTAAATAACTACATAGGTTTCTCACTGGACGACATTCTCTCGGGAAAGCGAGAGGGGGTAGATGATCCTAATAAGGTGCGTGAAGCAGCTGTTATGTCCGCGCAACACATTAAGGATTATTTATCGCGTTCGGACCAAGGGGAAAAAATGGGCCGGGAAAATTAATCCAACCGGACCTTTTCAATCGCCGCTCGTGCGGCCTTTATCCTTGAGGAGGGTGAAGTGGCATTAAGTGGATTGGTTGCATACGCAGCCGCGGTCACGGTTGATAAACCAACGGGCTTTCTGGGCACGTTGGCTACAGCCGCTGAAGACTTTATAAAAGTCTTCAATAAAGGCGGAGAGGTTCTCCTTGGCCTAATGGGGGGAATTCTTCCAACACTGATAGTCCTTCTGACTGCAGTGAATGCTCTCGTACGACTAATTGGTGTAGAGAAGATCGAAAATCTCGGAAGAGCCGCTGCACGTCCTGGATTCCAGTGGTACCCAGTGCGTTACATAATTCTTCCATTTGTTTCGGTCTTTATGCTCACCAACCCGATGGCTTACACGATGGGTCGTTTCTTACCCGAGCGCTTAAAGCCAGCGTTCTACGACTCAGCGGTTTCATTTGTACACCCAATTCTGGGAATCTTTCCGCACGCGAATCCGGGTGAACTCTTCGTTTACCTAGGAATCGCAACCGGTATTCAGCAATTGGGATACGGCCTAGGAGACCTTGCCGTTCGTTACCTACTAGTTGGTTTGGTCGTTATCTTCATCCGCGGAATTGTGACGGAAGCAATTACCGCGCGAATGATGACCAAAGCCGAAAGAGAGGCATAAGCCATGGCAAGTTTCACAAGCCTTATCGTCAAAATCGGCCGTGGAGTCGGTGGCGTAGTCGGCATTCTGTACCAAGCCGGACGTGACTCTGTCGACACAGTCATTAGAAACATCATCCCGTTCATGGCTTTCATTTCGTTCATTATTGGTTTGGTTCTTACCACCGGTATCGGCGACTGGATTGCCAAGGGCATCAAGGGGTCGGCTTCATCTCTTCCTGGCCTATTGCTCATCTCCATCGTTTGTGCGATCCCAATCCTGTCTCCGTTGCTTGGACCAGGCGCAGTTATCGCACAGATCGTGGGAACCCTTCTAGGAGTTGAAATTGGGAAGGGAAATATTCCTGCTCAGTACTCACTTCCAGCTCTCTTCGCCATCAATCCACAGGTTGGTTGCGACTTTATTCCGGTTGGTTTGGCCCTTGGGGAAGCCGAGCCGCAGACAGTAGAAATCGGTGTACCTGCCGTGCTCTTCTCTCGTCTTATCACCGGTCCACTGGCGGTTGTGATTGCGTACTTCGCATCCTTCGGCCTCTACAGCACAAGCAAATAAATCTTGTATACGTGTGCGGGGAGTGATCTCCCCGCACACGTATCAAGTACCTTTAGTTGAAAAATTCATATCATCATCGAATAAGGAGTCGGCGACAATGGCAGAATACAAGAGCGTACGGATCGAAGCAGGCAAAGGCGGCTGGGGTGGACCGCTCACCATTACACCGACTGATGAACGTCCCTACATCTATTCAGTGACTGGCGGTGGAATCCATGCGGTCGCTGCCAGGATCGCCGAACTAACGGGCGGAATACCTTTCGATGGCTTTAAGAGCAGTGTTCCATTCGACAAGATTGCAGTTGCCGTCATTGACTGTGGCGGAACCGCGCGTGTCGGCGTGTACCCAATGAAGAAGGTTCCAACAGTGGATATTCACGGTGCGAGCCCAGCGGGTCCTCTATCCATGTTTATTACTGCCGATCTATTTGTCTCGGGTGTAAAAGCCGACAACATCAAAGAAGTTTGAATTATCTTGTCTGAAGTTGTCTATTCATCCACGGTAACTGCCGTGGGTGCATTGGTTTCTGATTTTCGGGATCAGGGTCTTCTGGTGTGGTTTGGGGAGAACGCACCAGAAGAACTTCATGAATTTTCTATTTTGCACAAAGTTGATAATCACAAACGTGCTCCGATTGTTGGTGACACGATTGCGCTTAATGATGATTTGTTCACAGTGCTCGCAGTCGGATCCGTTGCAAGTGAAAATCTTATGAATCTGGGTCATCTAGATTTGAAAGCGAACGGACTTACGGAAGCCGAGTTGCCAGGTGACGTAAACGTCGAAGCAAGAGAATTGCCGATGGTAAAAGTCGGGGATAGACTTCAAGTCATAGCGCAAAACTAAAAAATGAATCGAGTGTTGGCAGCATGGCATACACAAAGCGACTTCAAGATCACGCAAAAACATTAGGAAGAGATGTCCGAGTTGCCCTTGTCGGCGCCGGGCAAATGGGGCACGGTTTTGGCTGCCAAATAGCGCGCATGCCTGGACTTTCACTCACACTCGTTGTTGATATTGACCCAGCGCGGATCCACGCATTATTTAAAGACATCGGAATTAATGACGTCATCATTAGCACCGACCCGAAGGTCGTTACTGATGCGCTTCTATCTGGCAAGGCTGCCGGAACCACGACTACAGAATTCATTTCCGAACTCCCATATGACATTGTTGTGGAAGCGACTGGAGTTCCAGACATTGGTGCACGGGTTACATACCAGAGTCTTCTCGCCAAGAAGGATGTCGCGGTTCTTAATGTTGAAATGGACGTAACAATTGGTCCACTTCTTCACAAGACCGCACTACTTGGCGGATCTGTTTACACGGTTTGCCATGGTGACGAACCAGTGGAGGCTAAAGTGCTTGTCGACTTTGCGCGTGACCTTCAATTAGAAGTTGTTGCTGCCGGAAAAGGCAAGAACAATCCTTTCGAACCGCTTAGTAACCCAGATACCGTCAAAGATCGTGCTAATGCCAAGCAGATGAATCCGAAGATGCTCTGTTCGTTTACGGACGGAACAAAAACCATGGTTGAAATGGCGGCATTAGCCAATACAACAGGTTTGGAATTATCCAAGCGGGGCATGTATGGACCGGCGGCCACAGTCAAGACTTTGCAGAATGTTTTTGCTCTGCAAACTGACGGCGGAGTACTTGATCGCCCTGGTGTAGTTGACTACTGCACCGGTGATGTTGCACCTGGCGTGTTCGTTATCGTTAGGTCTGACACACCTTATATAAATCACGAACTTACCTACTTAGGAATGGGTTCTGGCCCGTATTTCGCGCTTTATCGCCCGTTCCACCTGGCATCGGTAGAGGCTCCTCTCTCCGTTGCGCGAGCAGTTCTGGATCGGGAATCTTCACTCTTCGCGCCGCACCTGCAGGCGGAGGTCTGCACTATGGCTAAGAAGGATCTCAATCCTGGCGATAAAATTGATGGCATTGGTGGGTATACCGTCCGTGGATATTCTGATATCGCCTCCGATGCCCGTCGTGACAATCTGGTGCCCATCGGACTTGTACAAGGCGCGATTGTTCAAAAGCCGATCAAAGTGGGGGACCTTATTTCATACGATCAGGTCGAGCTCAATGAGTCGAGTTTGATTGTTCAGTTGCGCCGTATGCAGGACAACTTGGGTCTCACCTACGCGTAATACGCACCCTCGTCATAGATCGTGAGGGTTTGATTCGCGTATGACTGGAGAGTTGTTCACCGTGACAATGTTGACACGTCTGGACCGCCTCCGAGGACTTGTCACGGTCATGTAGTTGCAGTTCTCTCCGCAGATTTTGCTGGGCTTGAGTAAACAGGCCCGAATTGCGTCGCTCCTTTGCAGCAGCTGCCATCTTGAGTTGCTCGGCTTTGAGCATCACCTCATCGAAGGATTTTCGGGCAATCCAGCGAGAAAGGGACATATTTGAAGTCTGCCATATACGGCACTCCCGACATAGTGAGGCGACTCAGGTGAGAGGATGTGCGTATGGCCGCACCAATACTTGCACCTATGCGAATCGCGGTGATCGTCCTCGCAGCAGGAAGCGGATCTCGTTTTGGCAGTGCAACTAATAAGGTCTGGCTGCCGCTGGGTGGACGGCGCATAATTTCGCGCTCGCTGCTCAATGCCGTGAAGAGTTTCCCAGGTTGCCGAACAGTGCTCGTAATAAGCCCGCAGGACGCGGCACTAGCAAACCAAGTTCTCGAACGCGAAGCTCCTGACTTGGTGATCGAACTTGTTGAAGGCGGCCAGACTCGTCATGATTCCGAGTACAACGCACTGATGCACTTGGCTCCGTCAATTCTAGATGGCAGCATCAATGTCGTTCTGATTCACGATGGAGCGCGTCCACTTGCTACCGCTCTACTCTTTGATGAGGTCGCACGGATGGCGCATCATCACGGAGGCGCACTTCCTGCGATCACCGTGGACCCTTTTGAAATCGATTTTATGAGTGAAAACAAAATTGTCCGCGTTCAGACCCCACAGGGGTTTAGAGCGATGGAGCTTCTGTCTGCCTACCAGCAAGCACACCGCGATAATTTTGTGGGCACCGATACTGCAGCTTGCATGGAGGAATATTTCCCAGATATTGAAAATATTGCTGTGCTAGGAGAGACGCAGAATGTTAAAATTACCTATCCGCAAGATCTCGTGATCGCCGAACATGTGCTTGAAATGCGGGGGTATGCCGAATGAGCGATGAAGTGATGTATGCAGAATTGCATTGCGCGCATTGTGACCAAGAAACTCTGCACGCGCTTATTTATGCCGGTCGGCTGATTGTTTCCAGTACTTGTCAGACTTGCCACACCCAAGTCAAACACGAGCCAGGGGACCTTCGCCTTCATTACATCAAAGATCTCGAAAACAGGATTGCCACAAAACCGGCTCGACTTTGGAGAAGATTTTGGAAGTCACCGGCGGGAGTCATGTGGAGTACGCCGAAAAAAGTGTTGCAGCAACCAAAAAAGTTCTGGCGAGAGATCAAGTCGCTTTTCCGCTAACTCATAAAATTGGTTTTTAGACGCTGGTCTGGCGCCAATGTAGGAATGACTCAAGTAGATCCCGCTCTCCGACGGAGTTAATTCGCAGTGCCTCAGGAGTTCCTTCGACATGTGCAGTTCGAGCATCTTTTTTGAGGGGTAGGAACCATCCGCTGTCCCGACTGTTTGAATCAATGGCTGAAGTACGGATGAGTTCTGGAGTCGATATTCGTCTGACCGAAGTTCGATCCAAGGTTTCTTTAATTATGGAATCAGATTCAATAATTTTCAAAGTTTCGGTAAATGCAATTGCGGGTCTGACTGCATCGACTAAATCACTGAAACCCTCAACAATTCGTGAGAATTGGTCGGGACTTGTAAGTGGTCGAGAGGCATCATGGATTATGAAGGCTTCGCAGATTTTGCTCTCCGGCGCAAGTGCTGCTGCGAGTGCATGTGGATCGCATGGATTGCAGATAAGTAATTCGTGGGAAATCCGATTTTTCTCAAGTAGGTCCGTGATTAAAGGGGAGTGCTCCATATCCACGGCAATTGTGAGGGGGAGGGTGGGCCAGAATTCTTGGAGCCCATGGATGGCTCTGATCGCACTAGGAGTTTTGTTTACTTCCAGAAACGCGGTAGCCGAGGTAACAGCCAGAACAAGTCGAAATGAGGGCCTCATAAGAGCAAAACCATATCGCCTGGGCATCACAAATTCGAAACATCGTGGCTGGTCGGTTGGCTATCGTGGGGGTCGTGAACCATTGGACGCTTGAGCAATATGCCATTGAAACGCCTCGCCTCCTCCTTCACCACATTTGTGCCTACGATTTAATTACGCTTTTTGAAGAGCCAGAGAACTTGGTGATCTATGAAGGAAAGCCGTATACAAATCCTCATCGCCACTTGATGGACGAAAGTGGCCCTCTCGCATGGAGAGTTCCACAGGTGAGAGTGGATCCATCACTCAATAAGTGGTTTGTTCGTTGGATTGTTCTGAAAGAGAGTAAGGAAATAATCGGCAGTACGAGCTTTCACGGGGCGCCTGATTCAAGCGGAATGATCGAAGTTGGTCTTGGGATTCAAGAGAATTTTCGAAATCAAGGATTTGCGCGAGAAGCATTGCGAGGATTTTGGCTCTGGGCTCTTCAATTTCCGGAGGTCAAGATTCTGCGCTATACGGTTTCGCCGACAAATCTTCCATCAATTCGGGTAATAAATTCTTTTGGATTTGGATACAAAGGCGAGCAGATGGACGAGATTGATGGCCCCGAGAGCATTTACGAAATACCTCGCGATGAGTTTCTTGCGAATTTCTCGGACCCAGGTGTCAAGAAAATCGATAAGGAATGAACGGGAATCGAGAGATGAAGATTTCCTCGTCTGTAGACGAGTTGATCTCTTCAGTAAGTGATTTAGTTATAGCCCGGATTCTGGAAGCGCTTGCCGTAAAGGGTAAATTTCACTTGGCGCTCACCGGAGGTATCGCTGGCGGATTGGTGACCGAACAGTTGATAGATCGCTGGAATGCAGAACCCCAAAAGTTTCTTGGGCTACATATTTGGTGGTCGGATGAACGGTTTGTGGAAGTTGGGAATGGCGAAAGAAATGCACATGCGCTACTCACGCATTTACGATCGGATTCGGGAATTCATATACACCATGTTCTAGCCTCTGATTCTGGCGTAAGTCTAGAAGTGGCTGCGTCGAGATATGCATTCGACCTCGCTGGCATCGCCATGGATTTGACGTTGCTTGGAGTGGGAGCCGATGGTCATGTTGCTTCAATTTTTCCAGGTGCTTCATCTTTGAAAGAGGGCGGCGATGCTATTGCCGTGAGGAACGCTCCTAAATCGCCGCCTATGAGAGTTTCGTTCTCGATGGAGAAGATCAATGAATCTGCTTCGGTCTGGCTCCTTGCCTCCGGTTTTAACAAGCGGGATACGGTAGCCAAGATACTTCTCGACGATACCTCGATCCCTGCCACACTTGTTCACGGCCAAGAAGAGACACTTCTTTTTGTAGATCGTGATTCTTTTGCAAGTGAGTAAGATTCAAGAAAGCGAAATGGAGAATCACGGATGTCAGAGTCTCTAGAAATGAATTTTGGAATGGTGGGCCTCGGGAAGATGGGGGCCAATATTGTTCGTAGACTCGCCGGGCAGGGCATCTCATCGGTTGTCTATGATCTAAATCCGGCTTTCATTGCGGAGTTAGTTGAAGAAGGTTCAATCGGGGCCACCGATTATCATGATTTAGCCAATAAACTTTCGACCCCGCGCATTATCTGGGTGATGGTGCCTGCGAGCGTCACAGGTTCAACGATTAAATCTATCGCGGAGTATTTATCTCCTGGGGACACAATCATCGATGGGGGTAATAGTTTTTACAGGAACGATCTCGTAATCGCTGACCACCTTGCGCTTCAAGGGGTCAAATTCGTCGATGTTGGAACGAGTGGCGGTGTTTATGGTCTTGAGCGCGGATATAGCCTGATGATTGGTGGCGAAGACGCCGTTGTGCAGATGCTTGAACCGATTTTTAAAGCGCTTGCTCCTGGCGTTGAGACGGCGGCGCGGACTGCAGGGCGCTCCGGTCAGCCGAGTTCCAGCGAAATGGGGTATCTACATTGTGGTCCAGTAGGAGCGGGCCATTACGTGAAAATGATTCATAACGGAATCGAGTACGGGATGATGGCGGCCCTTGCTGAGGGTCTGGCGATTTTTGATGCGTCCAAGAGCGGGACACCTTCTTACGACCTGGATGTGGCAGAAATAGCGGAAGTTTGGCGTCGAGGTAGCGTGGTTGCTTCTTGGCTACTGGACTTAACCGCGCAGGCGCTGCACCAGGACCCTGCACTCACTGAGTATTCGACAAATGTAAGTGATAGTGGCGAAGGGCGGTGGACAGTAAACGCTGCAATTGAATTGGGCGTACCTGCGCCAGTTCTAGCAACGTCACTCTTCTCTAGGTTTGCCTCACGCGGTAATGACGACTTTTCTAACCGAGTATTGAGCGCGATGAGATATCAATTTGGCGGACACAATGAGTCACCACAAAAGGATTCATGAAATGCGTTCAGACGCACTCGTATTATTTGGCGGGACTGGTGATTTAGCTAGAAAAAAGATTTTCCCTGCTCTGTATGAGATGGAAGAAGCAAAAGAACTGGAAATGCCAGTCATTGGAGTGGCGTCTTCAAAGTGGACTCAAATTGAATTTCGGGCAAATGCAGAGCGTGCGATCCGCGATCGAATTAAAAATGTGGATGAAGAAATACTGAAAAGATTATTGGATGAGCTTTACCTAGTAGCGGGCGACTATAGAAGTCCAGAGACCTTTGAATTACTTCGAAAGCAACTGACAGATTTCAAGCTTCCGGTCATCTTATTAGCGATTGCGCCGGACATGTTCGAGACGGTATCCCAGGGCCTGGCAAAAGCAGGAATAACAAATTCAGCGAGGGTTGTCGTCGAAAAACCTTTTGGACGCGATTTACAAAGCGCCATAAATCTAGATGATTGCCTTAAGAAGATATTGCCGGAGGATCAAATTTATCGGATTGATCACTATTTGGGGAAAGAGGCGGTGGAAGATCTTCTCGTATTTCGGTTTGCAAATACTCTTTTCGAGCCGGTTTGGAACAGAAATTACATATCAAGTGTTCAGATAACTCTCTCTGAGAATTTTGGGGTAGAAGGGCGGGGTTCTTTCTACGATGGAGTTGGCGCAACGAGGGATGTGCTTCAAAACCATCTCCTCCAAGTGCTTTCCATGCTTGCCATGGAGCCGCCGATCGACCTCACCTCGAAATCGATGCAGGATGAAAAGATGAAAGTTCTTTCATCAGTGCGAGAACTGCTGCCTGAGGATGTCATACGCGGCCAGTACGTTGGATATCTCAATGAACAGGGCGTGGCAGATCATTCTGATACCGAGACCTTTGTCGCAATGCGCCTATTTATAGATAACTGGCGCTGGGCGGGAGTACCTTTCTATTTACGAACCGGCAAGAAAATGGCAGAGACGACGATGGAAGCCGTCATCGAATTTAATCAACCGCCCCGGCTCCTTTTTATGTCCCCGAATGCGCCGCATCCACTTCCGAATATTGTTCGTTTTCGACTTGGTGCAGGAGACGGAGTTGATATCTCTCTCCAAGCAAAGGCGCCCGGCTCACGGTTAATTACATACCCCGTCGAACTCACTGTTGAATTTTCAGCCGCACTTGGTGAGCGCAAAGAGGCGTACGAGCGACTCCTAGATGCGGCGTTGGATGGAGATCACTTTAGATTTACACGAATTGATTCGGTTCTTCAAGCATGGAAAATCCTGGATAAAGTTTTGAAGTCCCCGACAAAATTGCATCCATACTTCGCCAACACCTGGGGGCCCGAAGAATCTTTAGATCTGGCGGTTGGAGGCTGGAATCTCATAGGGAAAAAGTCGCACCCACCTCAATTCTTAATGTGAGGACTGGTTCCTTATTGCATATCGACCGAGGAATTCTTCCTTTAGGTCTGAGAAGGTCCCATCAATGAGCGCTAGCCTCATTTTCTCTACCAATCGGATGATGAAGCGTTCATTGTGAATGGTGGCGAGTGTTGCCGCGAGAATCTCTTTGCTACGGAATAGGTGATGTAAATACGCGCGTGTGTAATTTGCACAGGTGTAGCAGTCGCACTCTTCATCGATGGGAACAAACTGTTGGCGATAGGGGGCGTTGGAAACATTGAAACGCCCAGTCATTGTGTAGACCGCACTTGTTCGTGCGATTCGAGAAGGTAAGACACAGTCGAACATGTCGACTCCATTTTCAACGCCGACGAAAAGATCTTCCGGCGCACCGATCCCTAAGAGATGTTTTGGCTTATCTTCAGGAAGTTCTTGATTGACCCAGGAGACAATCGTTCCGAGCTCGTGTTTATCCAAGGCTCCGCCGATGCCAAAACCATCGAAGGAGATTCCCGAAGAGGTCATGGAACCTAAATCTTTAGCTGCCGATCGTCGCAGGTCCTCGTACTGAGCACCTTGAATGACACCGAATAGGGCCTGGTAAGGATGATCCTCGCGTAGGTCGGTGAGACGCTTGTGCTCATCGAGGCACCGAATTGCCCAAGCGGAGGTTCGCTCAACCGCTGCTTCTTGATACTTTCGTGTGTTGTGCAGGGTCGTGCATTCATCAAAAGCAAAGATGATGTCTGCCCCAATTTGATGTTGCACCTGCATCGAAACTTCAGGAGTAAACCGGTGCATTGAGCCGTCAATATGGGACTTAAAGGTCACCCCATCTTGGTCCACGTGGGCTAGGCGATCTTTCTTATGAGCGATCACGTCATCTGATCGAAAAGTCTTGGCGTCCATTGCCAGAATCTTTTTAAATCCAACACCAAGAGAGAGGACCTGAAACCCTCCGCTATCCGTAATCGTGGGGCCGGACCAGTTCATGAATTTCCCCAGTCCTCCGGCTTCGTCCAGGATCTCTGCGCCGGGTTGTAGATAGAGGTGGTAGGCATTGGCGAGAAGAACTTGTGCACCCAGATCCTTCATGGATTCAGGTAAAACAGATTTCACGGTTGCTTTGGTACCTACTGGGGTAAAGCAGGGAGTCTGAATAGGTCCATGGGGCGTCGCGATGGTTCCGGCACGCGCCAACCCCTGCGCGGAAGTCGTTATCTCGAAGGAGTATCCCGAACTGTTCACGTGGGTATTGAACCATCTATCGCAAAAGTAATTCCGCCGAGTTAGGGTTTGGTATGAGTCAATTTCTCTTGAAGGATGGCCGCACCCTCGATCTGTTAGATAACCACCACGATTCCACATTTGCGATTCTCTTTCATCACGGCACCCCTGGTGATGCCACGATGTGGCGCGACTGGCATGATGAATTGGCTTCGACATCTATCCGCACAATTTCCGTAAGCCGTCCAGGCTACTCACTTAGCGATCGAAACAGAGGGCGTCGAGTTGTAGACGCATACAAAGATCACAAGGAAATCCTGGATCAATTCGAAATCGAGAACTTCGTATCCATTGGATGGTCAGGGGGAGGCCCGCATGCACTTGCAACTTCTCTGGATCCGAGATGTCGTGGCGTGATTTCTCTGGCTGGGGTTGGGCAATTCGGGCAGAGTGATCTGGATTTTCTCGAGGGGATGGGACCTGAAAACCATGATGAGTTTGGAGTTGCACTCAAGGGAGAGGTAGCACTTGGCGAGTGGATGCAGGCAAATGCTGCCGCGATGCAACATGTTGATGGAGATGGTTTGCGGGAGGCTTTTGGAGGGCTCATAAGGGAGGCGGATAAGGAGGTATTGAACGGGAGTTTTGCTGACGATATGGCCGCTGCGATGCGTCGCGGTTTGAGCCATGGTTTCGATGGATGGATTGACGATGATTTAGCATTTGTGCAACCGTGGGGGTTTGATTTACATCACATATCTGTCCCTGTGCAACTCTGGCAAGGCGATGACGATTTCATGGTTCCACATTCACATTCGCGCTGGCTAGCCTCGAAAATTCCTGGTGCAGAAGTGAAATTCATGAAGAGAGAGGGCCATATTTCATTAGGTGTCAAGCATCGTTATGACATCGTTACGCAATTGAAAGTTTTTTTAGGCGTATAGAAAGGCCATGTTGGTGAAAAGGCTTAAAAGGTACGAATGGGGTTTTCATTTGGCTCTATCTTGGCTACCGTTCGGTACTAATCCAGGCTCTTCATTTTTTGATGGGCCTCATACGCGTGTGGAACGGAGGTAACGGCGATGTCAGAAGAAGCCCTCCTAGATGAAGCCATCATTGATGATCTGTTGATTGATGCGCCCATTATCCAACGCACGCCCCGCCAGATCGCATGGATGAGATTTAAGAAGAACAAAGTCGGCGTGGTCGCTGCAAGCGTCGCTTTATTTTTCATTCTCATCGCCTACCTTGCGCCTGTCATTACCCGCATTCTTAGTCTAAGTAACACAAAAACTTATCCAGAAACTCTTAACGAGTTTGCCATGCCAATCGGTGCTTCAGGTGGCATCTCACTGGCACACCCACTTGGTGTCGAGCCGGGAGCAGGACGCGACCTTCTTTCACTCATGCTCTATGGCTCTCGCATTTCATTTACCGTTGCGATTATCACGAGTGTGGCTTCCATCGGCTTGGGAATGTTGATTGGAATATCGACTGGATATTTCCGTGGCAAGGTCGATGCAATTGTTGGTCGCATTTCAGACTTCATGCTCTCTTTCCCTGCCACCTTCATGATTCTTGCGCTGATTCTTCCCATGACTCAACGGATTGAGGCACTAGGAATTGCTAAAGATAACGGCGCTCGAATCGTGGTTCTGATTCTCTTCTTTCTATTTTTTGGCTGGATGGGCTTTGCTCGCTTGATCCGGTCGCAAGCATTTAGCATGCGTGAGCGCGACTTCGTGATGGCGGCACAGGCACTAGGGGCTTCCAGTTTCCGAATTATCACCAAGGAATTACTTCCAAATTTATGGCCCACGGCCATTGTTTTCTTGTCGATCTCGTTGCCCGGATATCTAGCAGCCGAAGCGGTCTACTCATTTCTAGGGGTAGGCGTGCAGGCGCCGGCTTCGACCTTCGGTCTAGTTCTGGCTGATGCAGTGACTTACTGGCGCAGCGATCCTGCCTATCTCATCATTCCCTCGCTTTATCTCGTAACTATTGTGCTCTCGCTTAACTTATTTGGTGATGCGCTGCGTGATGCGCTTGACCCGAAAGCGGGTCCGTCATGATAAGAAAACCAGGTTTCCGTAGCGATACGGGAAGTAATGACCCATATCTACCTCTGCGCAGTAGTTCACCAACTTCGCAGTTATTGGGCAAAAGTCCAGTCCGCGGCCGCGAACTGGAATGAACTATCCACAAGGAGGACACATGTCCGGTTCAAAAATGGCAAAGCGCCATTTAAACCGTCGCCTCATAGCTACGACCGCAGCCACTGCATTAATCGCTGCCGTCGCGCTAGTAGGAACGACGACTAGTGCGAGCGCTGCTACATCCAAAAAAGGTGGCACTCTGTACTTCATTACCCACGCAGAACAGTTTGATCACGTAGATCCAGCCCGTATTTATACTGGTCGCGACATCGCGTTCTTCAACTCATACCTATATCGCAACCTGGTTTCATATAAGCCAGTTCCGGGTGCGGCAGGCTCATCACTTGTAGCCGACCTAGCGACCAATACTGGTGTGCCTAGCAATAACGCAAAGACCTGGAAGTTCACTTTGCGTGAGGGCAGCACCTGGGAAGATGGCTCTGCAGTTACTTGTGCCGATGTGAAATACGGCGTTTCGCGAGCCTTTGCTTCTGACGTCATCACAGATGGCCCGCAGTACTTGGTAGGCGCCTTGCGGATTCCTAAGGCAGCCGATGGAAGTTCTGTATACAAGGGTCCATACAAGAAGACCGGACAGGCTCTGTACAACAAGGCAGTTACCTGTAAGGGAAAGACTGTCACATTCAATTTGAACCGCTCATTTGCTGACTTCAACTACGCACTTACTTATCCAGCAGGTGCGCCAGTGAAGGCTTCAAAGGACACCGGTGACAAGTACGACCTGCGTCCATATTCAGACGGACCATACAAGATTGCCCGTTACAAGATCGGCGACACTATGGAATTGGTCCGTAACGCAAAGTGGAAGCAATCCAGCGACAAGGTACGTACTCCTTATCCAGATAATATTGTCGTCCGCTTTGGACTTTCACAGGACGTTGCTGACCAGATCATGTTGGACGACAGCATTCCAAACACTGTCGATCTAGATGCTCTACAGCCAACCAACTTGCGGGCATTCTTTGCTGACTCATCAAAGGCAAAACAGCGCTACAACGTATTTGATCCATATGTTCGCTATGCAGCGGCCAACGTCTCTGCTGGCAAGTTGGATTGCCTTGACATACGTAAAGCTGTCTTCTTTGCCTTCGACTCGCAGGCACTCATTGACCTCTCCGGTGGCACCGTTTTCTACGGCGTTCCAGGAGATAGTCCAGTCAAGCCAGTACTTGGTCTTGACTATGCCAAGACCAAGGGAAATATCCATGACCCAGCCTGGAACATCAACGGAGCTCCAGCCAAGGCAAAAGCACTTCTGGCCACAGCCAAGAGTTCTTGCCCGGCCGCTTATGACAGAGCAACAAATCCGGCCAAGGGACTAGTTTATGACCTTCCCAAAACAGCAACCAACGAGAAAGCTTCCGTTCTAATCAAGACTGCTATGGACGCGGCCGGAATTGTGATGAAGTTCAACTTCATCCCATCTGGTCAGTACTACTCCACAGTCATGGACATCACCAAGCAGAATGACCTTTCCTATGGTGGCTGGGGTGCTGACTGGGCAAATGCGTCAACGGTTATTCCTCCGCTCTTCGTCAAGGATGCAGGATTTAACTTGTCGCAGAACTGGGATGATCCTGCCTACGCAGCATTTAAGGCCAAGTCAGATAAGGCTTTGAATGAGACCAACCGCGCTAAGCAAGCTGCGATGTGGAAAGAGCTCGCGCAGTACGCAATGGACCAGTATTGGATTATCCGTCCAGTATTCGGTAAGGGCCAGGGTGTATGGGGCTCTGAAGTTGGCGGCGTCTTCTACTGGGAGCCACAGGGAACCTTCGGGTTCGGCTCTCTCTTCGTAAAGGCCTAAGTCGGATCGTTAGGAAAAGTTAGGTAACGTTGGTTGAGGGTGGCTCCATTAAGAGCCACCCTCAACTACGCCAAAGTATTATTGAGAAGTTCTACGGTTAAGCGAGAGGGTGAGAATGTTTAAATTCGTACTTAAGCGATTGACGGCAACCGTCGTCGTCATCACTCTCGTGAGTATGTCGGTATTCTTAATTTTCGCTTTTCTCCCGATGGACCCCGCCCGTTTAACCTGCGGAAAGGGTTGCTCCGTTCCCGTCGTTGAGGCCAATCGCCATCGCCTGGGCTTAGATGTTCCGGTGCAAGTTCAGTACGGTCGATTTGTCAAGGGCCTTTTTGTGGGGCGGGAATATGGAGATGGTGCGGCCAAGATTGAATGTTCGGCGCCAGCTTTTGGATATTCGTTTAACAAGCATGAGTGCGTCACGACATTAATTAGGTCGGCATTCCCAGTCACTTTCAGTCTTGCTATTGGGGCATTTGTTCTCTGGCTTTTACTTGGAATCTCGCTTGGTGTTCTGGCGGCGCGGCGGCAGGGAAAATGGCAGGACAAGGCAAGCACTGTTTTTGTTCTCGTCGGCATTTCACTGCCAACCTTTATCTCAGGTCTTTTGATTTACCTGCTAGCGCTACGACTGGGCATGATTAATCCAATTGAGTCTGGGCGTTGGGTATCGCCCTTCACCAACCCGATCGGCTGGGTCAAGAATTTCTATCTCCCGTGGATCGTTCTGGCTCTCGCATTTGCCGCCACTTATACGCGGTTTACTCGTTCTAATGTCATTGAAACCTCAAGTGAAGATTACATCCGCACCGCACGTGCCAAAGGATTGAGCGAGAAGGTGATCCTTCGTAAGCACACACTCCGTGCCGCACTGGCACCAATTGTGACAATCGCTGGGCTGGACTTCGCTGGACTTCTTGGCGGTGCGATCATTACCGAGCAGATCTTCAACCTTCCTGGCCTTGGTCGGCTCTCACTTCGTGCCGTGCTCATTGATTATGACCTGCCGGTGATCGTCTCGACCACAATTTTGGCGGCGACTTTCGTCGTCGTTATGAACTTAGTAGTTGATATTTTATACGCATACATCGACCCCAGGGTGCGTGTTGGATGAAGCCCTTTCTAGAGGTAAAGAATCTCTCCGTCTCCTTTCCGACCCAGGATGGCTTGGTCAAAGCCTCCAACGACATCTCGTTCACCGTGGCCCGCGGTGAGACACTGGCAGTTGTCGGTGAATCCGGATCCGGTAAGTCGGTGACTAGTTTGGCGGTCATGGGACTGCACAACCGCAATGCAACCAACATTTCAGGGCAGGCGATTTTGAATTTAGAGACCGGACCCATCGACACGATTTCTGCCAATCCGGAAGTTGTTCGTAAACTTCGTGGCAAGTCGATGGCAATGATTTTCCAAGATCCCATGTCGGCGCTTCACCCTTACTACTCCATTGGCGATCAGATTGCCGAGGCCTGGGGTCTTTATAATGAAGGCTCGAAAGCCGATGGAATCAAGCGAGCAGTAGAGATGCTTGATTTGGTCGGAATCCCGGGAGCCGCAAAGCGAGTCAAAGAATTCCCGCATCAATTCTCGGGAGGTATGCGTCAGAGGGTCATGATCGCAATGGCTCTGGTTAATAATCCGTCTTTGCTCATTGCGGATGAGCCAACAACCGCCCTTGATGTGACCGTTCAATCGCAGATCCTCAAACTTCTCAAGGATATGCAAGCAGAGTTCAATATGGCGGTCATTCTGATTACGCACGACTTAGGAGTGGTGGCAGAAGTCGCCGATCGCGCCTGTGTTATGTATGCAGGAAAGATTGTCGAGCAATCCGCCATTGACGATATTTATTACCTGCCTGATCACCCGTACACAATCGGACTGCTCAATTCGATTCCTCGTGTCGATCAGTTGGAGGGCAAGCGCTTACAAGCGATTCCCGGTCAACCGCCATCATTGATTTCCCTTCCACGCGGTTGTGCTTTCCGCACGCGCTGTACCTATTCAGAACTTGTCCCCAACAATAAGTGTGCGACGCAGGTGCCAGACCTAGATGAGAAGCTTTCGGGACATTTCTCCCGTTGCCACTTAACCGAAGCGCAATTAGTGAAGGCGCGTACTTCCGCGGGAGGCCAAGGGTGACCGAGCCAATTCTCAAACTAGAAGGTTTGAAAAAGCACTTCGACTCTACCTCTGGTGGATTTTTTAATAAGAAGAAAGGCACTGTCAAGGCGGTTGACGGCATTGATCTGGAGATTCTCCCCGGTGAGACTGTGGGCCTGGTTGGCGAGTCCGGCTGCGGCAAAACGACGGCAGGACGAACTGTTCTTAAATTGTACGAACCAACCGAAGGAAAGATCATTTTCCAGGGTCAGGACATCACCAATCTGAGCCGACGGCAGATGAAACCGCTGCGCGCGCAGATGCAGATGATTTTCCAGGACCCCTTTGCCTCCCTCAACCCGCGTCAAACAGTGGGCACTCTGATCGGTGCCACTTTTGATATTCAAGGAATTAAACCTGCAGGGGGTGTCAAAAAAGAAGTCGAGCGCCTCATGGAGCGAGTGGGTCTCAACCCAGAACACGTCAACCGCTATCCGCATGAGTTTTCGGGTGGACAACGCCAGCGCATTGGAGTCGCGCGCGCCATCGCCCTCAAGCCGAAATTAATCGTGGCTGACGAACCCGTTTCGGCCTTGGATGTTTCGATTCAGGCGCAAGTGGTAAATCTCCTTGATGACCTGCAGGAAGAATTTGGGTTGGCGTACCTCTTCGTTGCCCATGATCTATCGGTTGTGCAGCACATTTCAGATCGAGTAGTCGTTATGTATTTAGGCAAGGTGATGGAGCAAGCGGATAAGAAAGATCTCTTCTTAAGTCCGCGTCACCCGTATACAAAGGCATTGCTCTCTGCCGTTCCGGTGCCGGATCCGATTAAGGGTCGCTCGCGAGAGCGGATTATTCTTTCTGGCGATTTGCCCAGCCCGATGAATCCGCCCTCCGGGTGCGTCTTTAACACCCGCTGCTGGAAAGTTCAGGACAAGTGCCGCACAGAAGTCCCCGCCCTCATTCAGATCGCACCAAATCATCGCCTGGCCTGTCACTTTCCTGAACCCGCATAATAATTTCTAATTCAATATAAAAGCCGGCCCTGGATTTTCCAGGGCCGGCTTTTTACTACTTAGATTTAGGCGACTGTCCCATCTAGAGCAGCGGTGTTGGAGCCGATGGTGACATCAATATGCAGAGGTTGACCACTTTTTGCATCACAGCCGATGGCAAACTTGAAGCTAACCTCACTGGCAGTGGCGATCGGCTCAGTAGGCGCACCGCTAATGCCGTTATCTCCGTCGAGTACGTCAGTACAGGTATTTGCTCCTGAACTGGCAACGAGTGAGAAGGTTGATGGATCAATTTCTGACCCACTCTCGTTTTTCAAGGTCGCAGTGAAGACATTCGCGGCTTGGCCGGGGAGGTAATTTGAGGCGAACGTGCCCGGAACAAAAGTTGTTGGCTTAGAAATGGTTACCGTTATTCCCTCGCCTACTGTGATTGGGGACCCAAAGGCGTTGCTTACTGTGGGAGTAGCAGAGGGAGTGGCGCTCTCGGTCGGGGTGGCGACTGGTTCAGATGTATTGCCGCAACCGGTCAGGGCGAGGCCGGCGATCACAGTGACCGCGATCAGGGTCTTATTCATACAAACTCCTTTAGTTCTTCCGACCGTTTTTCGGTCTCGTCTGGCTTCTATTGTGGAATGGGTCGGGCATTGCGAATGTATAAATCTTAACAGCGAATAGCGGCAACTCCCTTTACCAGATTTGCACTCTTTCGTGTGGAGCTAAATAGAGAGCATCGCCTTCAACAACCCCAAATGCGGTGTAGAACTCGGCCATATTTCGCACGATCTGATTGGTCCGGAATTCATGGGGAGAGTGGGGATCTGTAGCGATCTCCCGCCGAACTGCCTCAGGTCGAGTTTTACCTCTCCATGCTTGTGCCCAGGCAAGAAAAAAGCGTTGATCACCTGTGAATCCGTCTAACACTGGGGCTGGTTCACCCTTTAAAGCCAATTTGTAGGCTTTATAGGCGATGCTGAGCCCTCCGAGGTCACCGATGTTCTCTCCTACCGTGAGAGCCCCATTTACGGTTATATCAGGGGCCTCTGCGGGCGCTAATGCGTTGTATTGAGCAATTAATACGTTTGCCCGCTTTTCGAATTCATCTCGATCAGCCTGCGTCCACCAGTCATTGAGATTCCCATCGCCGTCGTATTTAGAGCCCTGGTCATCGAAGCCATGTCCGATTTCGTGGCCAATCACTGCACCTATTCCGCCGTAATTGACTGCATCATCCGCATCCATATCGAAAAATGGCGGCTGCAAAATGGCGGCAGGGAAGACAATCTCATTCATTCCTGGGTTGTAATAGGCGTTGACCGTTTGAGGGGTCATGTACCACTCGGTCCGATCTACTGGTGCCCCGATTTTTGCCAACTCGTAATCGCGCGCGAACCTAGCAATCCGTGCCATATTCCCCATGAGATCAACGGGGGAGATAACCAACTTCGCGTAATCGCGCCATTTCTCCGGGTATCCGATTTTGGGAGTGAACTTGGCCAGCTTTTCCAGCGCCTTTTTCTTGGTGGGTTCACTCATCCAGGAAAGGTTGGTGATGCTTTCGCTATATGCGATCACTAAGTTGGCGACCAGGGCCTCCATTTCGGTTTTTGCTTGCGGTGGGAAGTGGCGTTCCACATAGATCCGACCAACGCCATCACCTAAAGCACTTTCGACGACAGAGACTGCCCGCTTCCATCGAGCACGGATCTGAACTGTTCCAGAGAGGGTGGTTCCGTAGAACGAGAAATTTTGTTGAACGAGGCAATCGTGCAAATAGGGAGCAGCTCCGCTGATCACTTGCCACTTGAGCCAGGAGCACCAGGATTCGCGGTCGAAAACGGAGAGCAGCTGACCGATTCCGGTAAAGAAATCTGGCTCTCGGACAATCGTGGTTTCAAATCCGGAGGTTGGCATTTCACAGCCATCCATCCAAACTTTCCAGTCGAACCCAGGGGAGAGGGAGTCCAGTTCGGAGCGAGTGAATTTGTTATAGGTAAGGGTGGCATCACGATCTCGCACCTGGTCCCAGTGGTGACGTGCGATTTCGGTTTCCAGGGCAAGGATTCGGTTCGCGTGCTCCTGTCCGTTCTCTATTCCGATCAGTCCAAACATCTTCGTTACGTGATCGAGGAAGGCGACTCGGATTGGTTCGTATTGATCCTCTCGGTAGTAGGCCTCATCCGGCAGACTGAGACCGCCTTGACTTAGATAGATAATGTTTGAAAGAGAGTCCATATGGTCAGTCGAAATTTCGGCGGCGAAGATACCCCCGAAACCATCCAGTTCTAACTCACCCAGAGTCCGTAGAAAATCCGAGCACGATTCGATTTGATCGACCTTTGCTAGGTAGGAAGCGATGGGGGATGCGCCTAGTGATTCGATACGTTCGGCATTTATGAAACTGGAATAAAGGTCGCTAATTTTCTGGCTATCAGTTCCGCTGGCAGGACCTTCAATAATTGCTCGAACGTGCGCTTCAGCCTCTTCGTAGAGTTTGTACCCGACTCCATCTGATGCACGATCATCTGGTATCTCATGCGTTTTGAGCCAGGTGCCGTTGAGATGACGGAAAAGATCATCTTGAACCCGGACGGTTGAATCTACAAAGGCGGTATCAATTCCACTTTTCATGAACACATCTCTTTCGTCAAACTTAAGTCACTAATAGGTCAGCAGGGCTCGCGCATATCTTGAAGAAAACTAGTTGAAATTTCAACTTATTTGCTACACTTGCCACATGGTACGTCAAAACGCTACGTCAACGCCTCCTCGCTGGCTCAATCCAGTCGAAATGAGAGCGTGGCGGAGTTACATCGTCGCTAGTCGACGACTTCTGGAAGCCCTAGATATCGATCTTGCCGGCCACGACCTATCTTTGCCCGACTATGAAATCCTCGCCCAACTCAGCGATGCGCCGGGGCGAAAAATGCGGATGAGTGAATTGGCCGATATCGCCATGCTCTCTCGCTCTCGCCTTTCTCATCGCATGAAGGTGATGGAGCAGGCCGGGTGGATAAGGCGCGAAGCTTGTCCCGCCGATAGACGAGGATATTTCGCAGTCATGACCCCGAAAGGATGGAAAGCCATAGTTGCGGCGGCTCCAGATCATGTCGAAAGTGTCCGTACTCGGTTCGTTGACCACCTAACCAAAGCCGATCAAATTGCCCTGGCCCAAATATTTGAAAAGGTTGGGATTGCCCTGCGGGCAAATCCAGAAGAGTAAAAATATTACGAGATAGACCGACAAAAAAGTAGACAAAAAAAGACCCGCCACAAGTGGCGGGTCTTTTTTAATGTCGTTACTTGGCAGCAACTGCCTTCTTGCGACGACGCTTCTTTGGTGCAGCTGCAGGAGCAGCAACAGCCTTCTTAGCGGCCTTCTTGCGCTTTGGTGCTGCCTTCTTGGCAACAGCCTTCTTGCGCTTTGGTGCTGCCTTCTTGGCAACAGCCTTCTTAGCGGCCTTCTTGCGCTTTGGTGCTGCCTTCTTGGCAACAACCTTCTTAGCGGCCTTCTTGCGCTTTGGTGCTGCCTTCTTGGCAACAACCTTCTTAGCAGCGGCCTTCTTGCGCTTTGGTGCTGCCTTCTTAACGGCGGCCTTCTTGCGCTTTGGTGCTGCTACTTTCTTAGCAGCGGCCTTCTTGCGACGCTTTGGCGCTGCTACTTTCACAGCGGCCTTCTTGCGCTTTGGAGCAGATTTCTTAGCTGCAGCCACGTACTTCTCCAATCGGAATGGTCCGATCCGTCACCGGACCTGTTCAGGGATAAGCGTGTCAGTAGTTGGTGCATATTGCCAGCATTGTGTGAGAAATATTTAAGTGCGTGTCGCGAATTACTTTTTTACTTTTTTGTGCTTTCACGGAAAATATTCGATTTCATTTTTGTAGATCCTACGGAAATCTTTTGTCGGATTAGTGCATTTATTTCTCGAATTTTCACTTCTCTATTTCTTGGATGGCATGCACAGCACAGCCAGGTAGGAGTGAGTCATCTCCTTTAAAGGAATGTCTGCTCGGGACCCGGGAAAGTTCCATGAATGACGTCATTAGCCCACTCCCGAGTTGCCGCCAGCATTTCTTCCCGCAAATTGAGGTATGCCTTTGCAAGGCGAGGTGGTTTCTTTGTGAGTCCCATCAGATCCGTCCACACGAGTACTTGCGCATCACAAGTATTTCCTGCTCCGATCCCAATCGTTGGAATCGAGAGAGCTTTTGTGATTCTGGTTGCAAGATCCGCCGGGATCAGTTCTAGGACGATGGCAAATGCACCCGCATTTTGGAGCGCAAGAGCTGCTTCAAGAATGGTTTCTCCATCATCGCGTCCCTGGACTCGGTATCCGCCAAGTTGATGGAGAGACTGTGGCGTTAGTCCCAAGTGGCCCATTACTGGAATCCCAGATTGGGTGAGTTTGGCAATTTGTTCTATTTGAGCGCCTTCCAATTTCACCGCATGTGCGCCGCCCTCTTTAAAAAATCGCACCGATGTTGCAAGCGCCTGCTCGGGAGATGCCTCATAGGATCCAAAGGGGAGATCGGCAATAACGAGGGCTCGACGTGAGGCTCGGACCACCGCCCGTACGAGGGGAATCATTTCATCAACGGTAACCGGGATGGTGTTCTCTTCACCCAGAAAGTTATTGCCTGCGCTATCTCCGACAAGGAGTACCGGAATTCCCGCCTCATCAAAGATATCGGCGCTCATCTGTTCGTAGGCGGTGAGCATTGGCCATTTTTTGCCGCATTTTTTTGCCTCTGCCAGATCTCGGATGGTGATGCGACGGGATCCATCTCCGAATACGCGGTTCTGATTAGACATATGAGACCTCCTACCTCAAGGCCTGCGAATCAGGTCCCTGGGAATTCAGGTTTACTCTATCGCCACCGTTACTCTTAAGTCATGTCCCAACTCAGATTGGCACTTGCGCAGATTAATCCCACTGTGGGGGACTTGAGTGGCAATTCCGATCTGGTACTGAATTACGTCGGCCGAGCCCACCAATCCGGAGCCGACGTTGTCGTTTTCCCTGAGATGACCGTGACTGGATACCCAGTGGAAGATCTAGCGTTGCGGCCAGCATTCCGAGCAGCGAGCAAGAGAGTTATTGATGAGATCGCTCAGAAATGCGCAGATGAGGGGTTCGAGGATTTAACTCTCATTCTTGGCTACCTAGATGAGGCGACGAATGCGGCGAATCGATTGGGGCAACCTGAGGGTGCGCCACAAAATGCGGTGGCAATCATTCAGGGTGGAAAAGTCCGCGCTCGATATGTAAAACACCATCTCCCTAACTACGGCGTTTTTGATGAGTTTCGGAATTTTGTTCCTGGCGATTCATCTCTTGTGGTTCGCGTGCACGGAATTGACGTTGGTATTGCGATCTGCGAGGACATCTGGCAAGAGGGTGGCCCAGTCGCGGAATTAGCTTCACGAACTCCTGGACTTCTAGTAGTTCCAAACGGAAGCCCATTCGAGCGGAATAAGGATGACGTCCGACTCGCTCTTGTGAAGCAGCGGGCGATTGAGGTCGGGGCTCCTCTGGCGTATGTGAATATGACTGGCGGCCAGGATGATCTGGTCTTTGATGGCGACAGTATTGTTGTAGACCACCACGGGAAGGTTCTGGCACGAGCACCACGTTTTGTAGATCATCTGCTCATCGTTGATCTGGGATTGGAGCCCCATACCTCAAAGCCTGATCTGGTTATTCACAATGAAGTTATCCAAGGTCGCAGTACATCTTTGAATGAGATCGCCCCTCGATTGGATGATCTCGCCGAAGTCTGGCAAGCACTGGTAGTTGGAGTTCGCGATTACGTGCATAAGAATAATTTCAAGACAGTGATCATCGCCCTCTCGGGCGGGATAGATTCAGCCCTGGTTGCAGCTATCGCAGTTGATGCGATTGGCGCGGAGAATGTTTATGGCGTCGGGCTCCCCAGTAAGTACTCTTCCGATCACTCCCTGAATGATGCTCATGCCATAGCCCAGAACACTGGGCTCCACTTTCGAGTTATTGAAATCGAACCTATGGTTAGTGCTTTTCTCGAGTCAGTCAAACTTGAGGGCATCGCGCAAGAGAATCTGCAGGCAAGAGTCCGCGGCGTTGTATTGATGGGTCTTTCCAACCAGGAAGGTCACCTCGTTCTTGCTACGGGAAATAAGAGCGAGCTAGCGGTTGGATATTCCACGCTCTATGGCGATGCAGTTGGTGCCTTCGCACCCATTAAGGATATTTACAAGACGGATGTATGGGCACTTTCAAAGTGGCGAAATGAGCAGGCTCTCGTGCGTGGAGAGATTGCTCCGATTCCCAGCAACTCCATCGCGAAGGAGCCGAGTGCGGAATTGCGACCCGGACAGAAGGACTCTGATTCGCTACCCGAATACCACCTACTTGATTCCATTTTGCTTCGCTATGTCGAGGGCGATGAAAGCGGATCCTCGTTGATTGCTGCTGGCTTTGATCCTGCACTAGTTTCGCGCGTTATTTCGCTGGTGGATCGTGCGGAGTACAAGCGCCGCCAGTATCCACCGGGCACAAAGGTCTCTACCAGGGCATTTGGTAAGGATCGTCGCTTGCCAATTACATCAAGATGGTTCGAGCAAGGTTATTAATCGGCCCTTGATGCGAGCCGTTCGCAAGTGGCGTATTCGTATTACATTGCTAACATTGTCCCATGCAAGAAATAAGCAATTGGCTCTTTACGCGTAGACGCGTAATTGATTTTGGGCGCGCAAGTACCTGCGCCTGCCGTTCTTAATTGCTTTCTTCGCCTTTTTAAATTTTAACTTTTAGCACAATCCTCTAACAAAAAATATTTAACTTGAATATGACATATCTATGGCATTGGAGAAATCATGAAGGTTTACAAGAACATCACTGAGGTCGTCGGTAACACACCTCTTGTCCGTCTCAACCGTATTACAGATGGCGCGGCGGCAGACGTCTACGCCAAACTTGAGTTCTATAACCCGACTGCTTCGGTCAAGGATCGTATTGGAATTTCGATGGTTGATGCGGCTGAGCAAAAAGGCGCACTAAAGCCTGGTGGAACGATTGTGGAAGCGACATCCGGAAATACTGGAATCGCACTTGCTATGGTCGGCGCCGCTCGCGGTTACAAAGTCATTTTGACTATGCCCGATTCAATGTCAAAGGAGCGACGCATGCTCCTGCGCGCTTTTGGGGCCGAACTCGTATTGACTCCTGCTGCCGAAGGCATGCGTGGTGCGATTGCGAAGGCTGAAGAATTGGGAGTTGGAGAAGATGCTGTCATCATGCGTCAATTCGACAACGACGCAAACCCAGAAATTCACCGTAAGACAACGGCTGAGGAAATTTGGCGTGATACCGATGGCACCGTGGCGGCGGTTGTTGCGGGAGTTGGCACTGGTGGAACGATTACGGGTATCGGCCAAGTTCTCAAAGAGAGAAATCCTGACATCAAAATTTTTGCGGTAGAGCCAGCGGCTTCGCCACTGCTTACCGGTGGAAGCGCGAGCGGCCACCCTATTCAAGGAATCGGTGCGAACTTCATCCCCAACAATCTGGACCGATCTATCTACGACGAAGTCTTCGATGTTTCTGCCGAAGACGCATTTGCCTATGCGCGCCGCGCAGGTGCCGAAGAGGGGATTCTCGCTGGAATATCTTCAGGTGCAGCACTGTGGGCGGCAGCGCAAGTTGCCAAACGTCCTGAGTTTGCCGGCAAGATCATTGTCGTCATTTTGCCCTCATTCGGCGAGCGATACCTTTCAACCCCTCTCTACCAAGATCTGGCAGAGTAATTCATGGGTCTAAACATTCGAGAAGATATTGCGACTGCTATGGCGCGCGATCCTGCTGCTCGCAATAAGTTTGAGGTTTTTGTTGCCTATCCGGGTCTGCATGCGATCTGGGGACACCGTATGGCTCACTGGCTCTGGACTCATGACCTCAAAACAATCGCGCGAATCTGGTCAAACCTGACCCGAAGTGCGACGGGAATTGAAATCCATCCTGGCGCAACAATCGGGCGTCGCTTCTTCATAGACCACGGCATGGGCGTTGTCATCGGCGAGACGACGATTATTGGCAATGATGTCATGCTTTATCACGATGTCACCCTGGGAGCGCGCTCCTATAGGAAAGGTAAGCGCCATCCCACACTCGGAGATAGCGTCACTATTGGGGCTGGCGCCCGTGTCCTAGGCGATGTGAGCATTGGTAGCGGGGCTGTGATTGGGGCAAATATGGTCATTACCAAGGATGTGCGGGATCGGACCAACATGGACACCTCGGAGTTTTTTGTTATTTAACACAGCCGTAACGCAGTATTGAAACTATGTGCTTATGAGTAGTGATGCCCAAGTCACCAAGCAAGAGGAATTTGTTCTTCGTACCCTTGAAGAACGTAATACCCGTTTCGTCCGTCTCTGGTTTACCGACGTGCTGGGATTTCTAAAATCTGTGGCCATCGCTCCAGCCGAAATTGAGAACGCATTTGAAGAGGGGATTGGATTCGACGGCTCTGCAATCGAAGGCTTTGCACGGGTAAGCGAGTCCGACATGCTCGCAAAGCCGGATCCGAGCACTTTTGCAATTCTTCCGTGGCGAACTGAAGTGCCCGGTGCCGCCCGAATGTTCTGTGACATTGTGATGCCGGATGGTTCTCCATCTCTTGCCGATCCGCGCCACGTCCTTCGTCGGACTCTCAACAAAGCAGCGTCGATGGGGTACACGTGTTACACCCACCCAGAAATTGAATTCTTCTTGTTCAAAGAACTCCCCGAACCTGGCAAGCGTCCAGTTCCAATTGATTCGGGGGGATATTTCGATCAGACCCCGGCAGTTATTGGCCATGATTTTCGACGGCAAGCGATCACGATGCTGGAGTCGATGGGAATCAGCGTCGAATTCAGCCATCATGAAGGGGCACCTGGCCAACAGGAAATTGATTTGCGCTATGCAGATGCCTTGAGCACCGCAGACAACATCATGACATTTCGTCACGTTGTTAAGGAAGTTGCGTTGGATCACGGATTCCATGCGTCTTTTATGCCAAAACCATTTACTGACCACCCAGGCTCTGGAATGCATACTCACGTTTCACTTTTCGAGGGAGAGAACAACGCATTTTATGATCCGCAGGACGAATACAATTTGTCCAAAGTCGGCCGATCATTTATAGCCGGCCTTCTCAAGCATGCATCTGAAATAACCGCGATCACTAATCAGTGGGTTAACTCTTATAAACGTCTGCATGGAGGTGGAGAAGCCCCGGCGCTCGCAAACTGGGGACGTAGTAGTCGAGGTGCTCTAGTCCGAGTTCCCATGTACAAACCCAAGAAAGAAAACTCGACAAGAATTGAATTTCGTTCCCCTGACTCTGCCTGTAATCCATATTTGGCCTACGCCGTCATGCTCTCGGCGGGGTTGAAAGGAGTTGCTGAAGGCTACGAGCTCTCTGAGTCTGATAATTCTCCGGCCCTTCCCAGCGATCTAAATGAGGCGATTATTGCCATGGAGCGGAGTGAATTAGTCCGTGAAACTCTGGGCGAGCATGTATTTGAATATGTGCTGCGAAATAAGCGGGCGGAGTGGGATGACTACCGACACCAGGTAAGCGCATACGAGTTAGACAGGTACCTTCCGATACTTTAAGGCATGGCCTCAGGCATTGGTCGAGCAGATTGGCACTTACGTGCGAACGCTTCCGTTGTTCTCTATCTTGTGGCAGCTCTAATTTCGGGAGCTGTCCAGCGCGGTGAACATAACGGTCAGCCTCCGTGGCTGACCGTGCACTTACTTTTGTTGGGTGCCGTGACAAACGCGATCATAACCTGGAGCGATCACTTCATTCGCGCGCTTCTTTGGACGCGATCGCAAAATCACAATCGCCAGATGGCAATCATTCTCTTACTCAACATTTCAATTGTGGGAGTTTTGATTTCAGTATCGGCTCATGCGAAGTGGCTCATTCTATTTTTTGCCTCACTAATGGTCTGCACAGTAATCTATTTCCTGCAGGGGATTTCGATCGCGATAAAGAGATCCCTCAATAAGCGATTCATTGACTTGCTTAGGTATTATCAATTTGCTGCCCTATTCCTTTTGGTTGGTATTACCCTGGGAGTCATCGACTCTTTCAAGTCTGATGAAGATTTGATGCAACCGAGATTGGCACTGGCTCACCTTCATGCCAATCTTCTTGGTTGGGTGGGAATCACTGTTATCGGAACTCTCGTCACACTCTGGCCAACCGTCTTGCGGACTCCGATGCATGAGCGGGCGATTCGAGCCGCAGTCATCGGTTTGAGATTTATTCTGATGGGCACCAGTCTGTCGATACTCGCAGCAATTGAAAATTGGCAGATCCTCTTTGGAATTTCGCTAGCGATTTACTTGATCGGTGCATCCATCACGCTTACGCCAGCAATTCTCACGATGCAGAAGAAGCAGCCTGATCGTCCTGGGTCATGGATGCTTTTGACGGGCGCAGTTGGATTAGGAGTTTTGCTACTTGTCGATATTGCGCTCCAATTCTCGTATAAATCTCCCGAGAAGGTACTCGTCGCGCTTGAAGGACACATACTCTTACTTTTCACCTTATTCCTATTCCCAACACTATTAGGCGCGCTTACCTACTTATTGCCCGTCGTGCTCGGACGCGGTCCAGCGCTCAACCGAGAGTTAGAAACGATTTTGAGCAGAGGATGGAAATGGAGGCTTTTACTTCTTCCTCCGGCATCCCTCCTCATGTTTTTCAATGATCTCTTCGTAAATATAGGTCGGGCGATGGTTGCGATCTCTCTAGGCGCCTTCCTGTTTCTTGTACTCACGGCCATGCTGAAATCTGTGCGTAATCGCGTTCCTTCTCAATAGCTGGGTTAGCCCTTAGGATTTGCTCCTCTCACGGGATGCACATAGAACAGAGGAACCTTGCGTGAAAAATATTTTGGATGCTATTGGTGATACACCGCTCATTCAGATTGAGGGCATATGGGTGAAGATGGAATACCTCAATCCTTCTGGCTCTATCAAGGCGCGTATAGCCAAGTACATTATTGAGCGAGCCGAAACCGAAGGTTTGCTTAAGCCAGGGGACACAATCATTGAGGCATCAAGTGGCAATACGGGAAACGCGATGAGCATGGTTGCTGCTGTAAAGGGTTACAAAATGATTGTCGTCATGCCTGATGGAATGAGTCCAGAGAGAACCGCCATCTCGCGTGCCTTCGGCGCGGAAGTTCACATGATGGGAGATTTCCACGTCAACGATGCACTCGCTGAGGCAAGACGCGTAGGTCAGCTCCCTGGTTTTTTTGCTCCACAGCAATTTGATAACGAGTGGAACGTTGACGAGAACCGTGAGTGGTTGGGCCAAGAGATACTCCGCCAGATGCCCGTAAAGCCTGACTTGGTCATTGGAGGCATTGGCACTGGCGGAACTATCATCGGAGTGGGGCAGGCACTCAAAGCAGCAAACCCCGCATGTAAAGTCATTGCGCTGGAACCTGCAGAGTCATGCACGATTCTTTGTGGAGAGATTGCCAAACATCTTATTGAAGGAATTGCAGATGGATTCGTGCCAGGAATCATCGAGCGCCATCGAGATGTGATCGATGGGTTTGTGGACGTTCATTCTGAAGAATCAATCGTTGAGATGCGTCGACTGGCCAACGAGCATGGAATCTTTGTCGGGCCATCCTCAGGTGCTCACCTCATCGCTGCGAAGCGACTTCAAGAGAAGTACGGAGTTGAGAACGTCGTTACTTTCTTCTGTGATGAAGGCGAGAAGTACATCACGGATTACTGGCTCTAGTTCTCTTCCGCATTACCTATCGCTCACGTAATATGAAGGTATGCCAGTATCGGCAATTTCTCTCAAGGGTTTAACCAAGTATTACGGTCGTGATCTTGGTGTCATGGACGTTACCTTTGAGGTATTTCCTGGTGAAGTTATGGGCTTCTTGGGACCCAATGGGGCAGGAAAAACGACAACGATGCGGGCGCTTGTCGGGCTCTTGAAGTTGTCATCCGGGCAAGCTCATATACGGGGTGAGGAAGTCAGCATCTACTCACACCAGATGCGAAAAGAGATTGGCTACCTTCCTGGTTCGCCGACTCTGTATGAGAATTTATCGGGTTGGGATCATTTGGATTTTCTGGCAAAAATGCGAGGACAAGATTGCACGCAAGAGATTAGGTCAATGGCGCAAAGGTTTGATCTTGACCTTGATCGGAAGATAAGGGAACTTTCGAAGGGGAATCAACAGAAGGTGGGCGTAATTCAAGCTTTCATGCACAAGCCATCGGTCTTGATTCTGGATGAGCCGACTGCTGGCCTTGACCCGATTGTGCAGAGGGAGTTCGGCACTCTCGTTGACGAAACTCAGTCTCGAGGCGCGGCCATCCTTCTGTCCTCGCACGTTTTGAGCGAAGTAGAACATCTGGCAGATCGTGTTGTGATTATCAATTCTGGTAAGCAGCTGCTGGTGGATGAGATTTCGAATTTGAAGAGACGGACCCTCAGAACAATAGATCTTTTCTTCAGTTCTCCGATTGCTGCCAATGTCTTTAGCGAAGTGCACGGGATTAAAGATGTACAGGCATCTGGCAATCGAGTCACATGCACGGTTATCGGCGCGGAGGCAGAACTCTTAAGAGTCGCTGTGGAGAACGGGTTGGATAGCGTTCAAACTCACGAATCCAACCTAGACGAAATCTTCTTCTCAATTGTCGAAGGAGGTGAAAATGATGGCAATGCCACTCTTTCTTAAGACGTTGAAGGATCAGCGCCGTGGATTCATCGGGTGGTGCATCGGTGCAATGGCAATTATTAGTATCCAGCTGTCCGTCTTTCCAACTGTCAGATCTTCAGCAGCAGGGCTAAACACCTTTATTGAGAATTATCCCGAAGCTCTTCAGAAGATATTCCGAATGGAAGATTACACATCCGGCACGGGTTATCTTTCGGCAGAACTATTTAGTTTCATGCTTCCTCTGGTGTTTATCGCTGTAGGTGCGGCTTGGGGCGCGAATGCCATCGCACAAGAGGAGGAGCGTCGCACTGCAGATGTTCTTCTCACTCTTCCAATATCGCGCACAGGAGTGCTATTCACGAAAATTCTCTCTGCGATTACCGCACAGACCACACTTGTATTCATTATCTTCCTCAATCTTTTCATTGGGATTCGTTTTGTTGACATCTCCATCGCCCCCGCAAAGATTCTGGCGGCTTCTTTCTCGTGTTCGTTACTTGGCATAATCTTTAATGCTGTTGCGACTCTCTTCGGTTCGATCTTCGGAAAAAAATCCATCGCTCTCGGAGGTGCGATCGCCCTAGCATTTGCTAGTTTTCTCTTTTACTCGCTGGCACCACTCGTGCACACTTTTGACAGAGTTCTGGGCTTGAATCCGTTTCAGTGGGCACTGGGCAAAAATGCACTACTTACTGGGCTCGATTTTGTTTATACAACCCGCTCGATTCTTGTCACGCTCGCTATATATGCTGCAAGCATCTTTGTTTTTCGCAGACGCGATATCTCTTTTTAGACCCTGCAAGTTGGGTTATCGAATCGATTCACCCGCAAGTCTACTTAATGGTTCACCTGTGATTCTGAAAATGGTCCATTCGTCCATAGCCACTGCCCCTATTGATTCATAGAATTTAATGGAAGGCGCATTCCAATCCAACACCCACCATTGAAAACGTTCATAATCATTTTCAACACAGATTTTTACTAACGTTTTAAGTAGAGCAATCCCATGGCCCTGTCCGCGTGCCTCCGGAATGACGAATAGGTCCTCCAAGTAGATACCATGCTTACCAAGCCAGGTTGAATAATTTAGGAACCAGATAGCAATTCCCACAACTTGCTCGTTGTGGGTGGCAACATGGCAGAAGACTTGCGGATTTTCACCAAAGAAGGATCTTTTGATGTCTTCCTCGGTGGCAACTACCTGTTCAGGTGCTTTTTCATACTCTGCCAATTGATGGATAAGTGCCAGGATCTCTGGTACATCGCTCATGACCGCTTTTCTAATACTCACGTCTATCCTCTGGTTTCGGGGGGGCAGAATCCAACGCATAATTTGCCGATTCTCTCACCTCACGGCTACCCTGTAGCCATGAAATTACGCAGCCTCCTCCTTCGCTGCCGTGGCGGGGCCCTTTAACCGGTCTCCTCGTTGCGGGGTTTTGTTGCACCGGTAAAAAACCAAATCCCGCGAATTATTAAGGAGTCAGACCAAATGAATTTCCCTCAGCAAAACCCAAGTTCGATGGCGTATATGCGGTATTCCTCATTTGTCCCGATTGACCTTCCGGATCGCACTTGGCCAACCAAGCAAATGACCAAGGCGCCGCAGTGGTGTTCTGTTGATTTGCGAGACGGTAACCAGGCGTTGATTGACCCTATGGACACTGCTCGCAAATTGGCCATGTTCAAATTGCTCGTCTCCATGGGTTACAAAGAAATTGAAGTGGGCTTTCCGAGCGCGAGCCAGACCGACTTTGACTTTGTGCGAAAGATTATTGAAGAAGACCTCATCCCTGACGACGTGGTTATCCAAGTGCTTACTCAGGCCCGCGAACAACTCATCGAGCGGACGTATGAGTCATTGAAGGGTGCTAAGAGAGCAATTGTCCATCTGTATAACTCAACGTCGACTCTGCAGCGCCGCGTCGTCTTCGGACAGGACAAAGAGGGAATTAAAAGGATCGCGACCGACGCTGCCGAATTTTGCCTTTCGATGATGGACACAGTTCCTGGTACTGAGATTTCCTTTGAGTACTCTCCAGAGTCGTACACAGGTACCGAACTTGAATATGCGCTGGAAGTCTGCGATGCGGTCAATGACATCTGGCGCCCAACTCCCAGTTGGAAGACGATTTTGAACTTGCCGGCAACTGTTGAAATGGCAACTCCAAATGTCTATGCGGACTCAATCGAGTGGATGCACCGAAATCTTGCCTATCGCGACAGTGTTGTACTGAGTTTGCACCCACATAACGATCGCGGAACTGGTGTTGCCGCTGCCGAGTTGGGTTATTTAGCGGGCGCCGACCGTATTGAGGGTACGTTATTCGGTAACGGCGAACGCACGGGCAACGTCTGTCTTGTGACTCTTGGGATCAATCTATTTAGCCACGGTATTGATCCAATGATCGACTTTTCAAACATAGATGAGATTCGCAGGACAGTCGAGTATTCAAATCAGTTGCGAGTTCCTGAACGCCATCCTTATGGCGGCGATCTAGTTTTTACTGCATTTTCTGGGTCGCACCAAGACGCAATCAAGAAGGGTTTGGATCATCTTGAGAAAGATGCCGCTGACGCTGGCGTGCCTATGAATGATTTCACTTGGGAGGTTCCATATTTGCCTATCGATCCCAAGGACATCGGCCGATCCTACGAGGCGGTTATTCGCGTGAATAGCCAGTCGGGCAAGGGTGGCGTTGCCTACATCATGAAGAATGAGCACCATCTTGATCTGCCACGTCGACTGCAGATTGAATTTAGCAAAGTAGTACAGGCCAAGACGGATAATGAAGGTGGCGAAATTCTACCAACACAGATGTGGCAAATCTTTGAAGACGAGTACTTGCCAACGGACTCGGCGCCGTGGGGTCGGTTCAGGCTCAAGGGTCTTTCTCAAACCTCTGTGCTCGATGAAGACGTGCAACTGAGTGTTTCAATTCTTGATCGTGGCGAGATGCACGAAATCAAGGGTCAAGGAAACGGACCAATCGCAGCGTTCTGTGCGATCTTGCAGGAGTATGGCGTGGACGTACGCGTTTTGGATTACTACGAGCACGCGCTTTCTGCCGGCGGAGATGCTAGCGCTGCCGCATATCTGGAGTGCGCAATCGATGGCAATGTCTTCTGGGGTGTAGGCATCGACCCAAATACGACCACGGCATCTTTGAAGGCAGTGGTGTCCGCTATTAATCGTGCCATCCGATAGGGGAATGCCATTACGGTAAGTCTATGAGTCTGTACCGAGATCAAGCGGTCGTGCTCCGCACCCAGAAATTAGGGGAAGCTGATCGGATCATCACGATGCTCACCCGTGAACACGGAAGAATTCGGGGCGTGGCAAAGGGCGTGCGCCGCACCAAGTCAAAATTTGGTGCACGCCTTGAGCCTGGTAGCCATGTCGATATCCAACTTTTTGTAGGAAAGACCTTCGACACCGTAACTCAAGTAGAGGCGATTGAAAATTATGGAGACTTTGTTTCGCGAGATTACCAACGCTGGACAATCGCATCTGCGATATTGGAGACGGCAGAAAGGTTCACTTCGCAGGAGCACGAGCCTGCGCTTCAAGAGTATCTACTCGTAGTTGGGGGATTGAAGGCGCTTACTGATAATGGCCATGACCCCTCTCTTGTCCTCGACGCTTTTCTCCTTCGATCATTGGCGATCGGAGGATATGCACCTTCAATGACCATTTGCTCGCGTTGCGAAAAACCTGGACCACACCGCTATTTCTCGCTGGTAGGAGGCGGTAGCGTTTGTGCGGATTGCCGTCCTTCTGCGTGTGCCACTCCCGCAGTTGAGACTTTAGAATTGATGTCAGCCCTGTTAGCAGGAAATTGGGAAATGGCTGATTCGAGCGAAGGAAGAAACCGAAGGGAGGCAAGCGGATTGATAGCTGCTTATCTCCAATGGCACCTAGAGCGGGGACTGCGCAGTTTGCCAATGGTCGAACGCGCATGACAAAGAGACCAAAGGCTCACAGATCAGGTGTGAGTGCGCCTACATTTTCGCCAGGAATGATTCCCGCGCATGTTGCTATTGTGATGGACGGGAATGGGAGGTGGGCAACTGATCGTGGCCTTCCGCGCACTGCAGGGCATGAGGCAGGTGAAGCCGCACTCTTTGATGTGATTGAAGGTGCGATAGAAATTGGAATAAAAGAAATAAGTGCCTTTGCATTCTCAACGGAGAATTGGCGACGATCTCCAGAGGAAGTGAAATTTCTGATGGGGTTCAACAGAGATGTCATCCGTCGACGACGAGATGAGATGAACGAACTCGGAGTCCGGGTTCGTTGGGTAGGGCGACCGAAGAAGCTCTGGAAGAGTGTCATTAAGGAACTAGAAATAGCAGAACAACTCACGGCTGACAATAAAGTCCTTACGCTAAATATGTGCGTGAACTATGGCGGTCGTGCCGAAATTGTGGATGCAGCGATTGCGATCGTTCGTGACGTTGCGGGCGGAAATATAGACCTCGATTCAATTAATGAGAAAGTTTTTAAGAGTTATTTGGATGAACCAGAAATGCGCGATGTCGATCTCTTCCTCCGTTTTTCCGGTGAAATGCGGACTAGCAATTTTCTCCCGTGGCAGTCCGTCTATGCCGAGATGATTTTCATGGACACTCTCTGGCCCGATGTGGATAGGCGAGCACTCTGGAGGGCGGTCGAGGAGTATGGCCGCCGAAATCGACGTTTTGGAAGCGCCTAGTGGCCTCGTCCACTTCAAATGAGGTTATCCTAAGCGCGGATCCAATTTCGAAAGGGCATGGATGAAAGTCGAAAAAACCGCACATAAGGTCGAGGCCGATGTCTTTTACGTCGAACAATCCGACAGTGACGCGCCGCGAATTTCACCTAACTTGAGAAGATATCGTCGGTTCGTGCCATATGTAATTACTGTGGTGCTGTCTTCCGCGCTCACCTTTGGACTTTTTAGTTATCTCGAGCCTCCGCGTTTAGATTTGAAATTTGCGCTACTGGCAACAAATGGAAAAGTTGCGTTAAGTGAAGCCCAACTTCGAGATGTTGTCGCAGGTGAAGGACTTGTTGTCTATTGGTTGGGCCCGCGGGAAGGCGCACTCTACGCACTCGATTCGGTGAGCACTGCGCAAAACTACGTGCGCTATCTTCCAAATGGCAACGGTCTAGATGACACCGCTGCCAATTATCGCGTCATCGGCACGTACCAGACAAAGGATGCATACTCGGTCACTTTGAGTAATGCCAAGAAAGCTAATTCTGTGGCCTTCACCAATGAGGATGGAAACGCTGTGTATTACGGCACGCTCAACCCAAATAGCGTTTATGTAGGCGTAAGCGGAACAGACTCTCAAGTTGAGATTTTTGATCCCAACTCCGGACTTGCCCTGATTGCAGCGCGAACGCCCAGACTCCTCCAAAGGATTTCTTAATATGTCATCTTAAACTTTACCATTTGTAAAGTTTCTATAACGCTTAGTCCTTGATCGGTCCCGAATGTGGTTTACTATCTAGTAATGATTTCATTCGCTTTGGTATGCTATGAGCACTATATGTGTTGGATCTGATAAGTCCATCACACGTTGGGGAGATGGCTTCTTCCGCTTGTCCACGAGCAAGGTGACGGAATCGGATTTCTCGCCAATCGCGTACGTCCCTTATCTTGGGTAGATGAGTATGCATGTTCGATTGCAGTGGAGAAACCGTGAGTTCCTACTAACTAAACCCGTCCGCGAAAAAGGGAAGGAGGGGGCGAAACATCAAGTTTAAGGTGGGGGAGGACCCAATGCTCGACAGCGGCATACGGGAAGTCACGGGTATTTACGAACCCGTGAAGAAGGCGAGATTTCGTCGCGTTGTACCTTACGTTGTTACTGCCCTGCTCTTTTCCACGGTTAGTTTTGGCGCGGAATATTATTTTAATTCCAAACGTAGTGCCTCTGAGGAGGTGCTCCTTATTCTGCATGGCGGCAAAGCAGTAGATGCGCAACAACTCCGGGAGGTTGTTCGCACCAACCATCTCAATGTCTATTGGGTTGGTCCAGAAAGTGGTGCTAAGTACGTTCTCAACGCAGCCGTTTTAACCAGTATTTCACTCCGATATGTGCCTGCAGGAGTATCTGCAAGCGATCTACAACTTTCCTACCGAGAGGTAGGGACATTTGTTTCAGCGAATGCATTCGCTGTGACACAGAAAGCGGGCTCGCTTCCAAATGGAGTTGGGTTCGTAAACGTGGATGGCAACGCGGTCTATTACGATGCGCGGGATCCAAAGAACGTCTATCTAGGAATTAAAGGTCAAGATATTCAAGTAGAAATTTTTGACCCTCGACCAGATCAGGCTCTCGCTGCAGCAATCATGCGAGGACAAGTTCAGAAGATTAAATAGTTATCCAAAATACTTAATTCCAGAAATTGACTATTCTGGATAGTCGGGAATTAACACGTTGAACAGATTCCAAAAAGTTCAGCGGTATGAGCCACGTCGCGAAACCCATGTTCGTCTGCAACTTTTGTTGCCCATTTTTCGATTGAGCTATCGGCTATTTCTACAGTGCGACCACAATTCTTACAGACCAAGTGGTGATGGTGCTCTTCACCGCAGAGTCGATAGATCGCTTCACCGCCTTCTCTGTGAAGGAGATCCACAGTCTTCTCATCGAGCAAATGCTGCAGTGCTCTATAAATTGTGGTCAGGCCGATCCGTTCACCTTCTCGGGTCATCAGTTGATGGACCTCCTGAGCGCTTGCAAAACCACCTGCACGTTTCAAGGTGGTGAGTACTCGGCCTGATGATTTGCTCATACTCGGCCTACAAGCCCAACAACCGCCCACATAATGAGGACTCCCAACACTGTGGCCAGCATGGTCAATCGAGAGGGATGTCGAGAGTGAGCCTCGGGCAGGATGTGGGATGTCGCCAGATAGATCACGAACCCTGCGAAAAGTGCCAGGTAGATACCGAGAAAGGGAAGGCTGATCGTGATGTAACTACCGAGGGCGGCACCGGCTATTCGCATGATCGCATCCACGCTCAGCAGATAGGTTGCTTTTCGACTCCAGCGACCACCTTTGATGAGAAATGAGACGGTATTTAATCCGTCGCTAAATGCATGTGCCAGGATCGCCACAAAGACTGCGAAACCCAACGGATTTCCAATGTGAAAGGCGAAGCCAAGGGCGATGCCGTCCAGGAAGACATGACCGCCCATCGCAAATGCGCCTAAGGTTCCGGCGACATTGGCGCTGTGCTGGTGCTCATGGCCGTACTCAGACTCAAGTGGTTCGTGAGAGCCAAAGAGTTGCTCAGTAAAGTGGAGTGCTAAGAATCCCGCTACAAAGGCAATGGAGACCACTGGAACATTGCCAAAAGTGTCGGTATTGATGGCAAAAACCTCGGGCATTAGGTCGAAGGCAACAAGGCCAAGGAGGAGGCCGGCAGCTAAGCCCAGCGTGAGATGAAGGCGATCCCGCGATCGAAGTGCAAGGGAGCCACCGAGGGCAGTTGCAAGGGCAGTCACAGCTGCCAGAGCAATCGAAAGATTCATGAGGTAAGGGTATCAGAAATGAAAATGATTGTCATTTCCAAAGAAGGGCGGGCCGAGCGGGTGCATTGTGAGAGCGCCGTGAGCAAGTAAAGTTTGGCTACAGGATGCAACTAAATCGGTTGCTTACCGCCGACAGCCAGCCGGAATGGAGATCGCCATGGCCGATCGCTTAGAAACAATAGTGAGCCTGGCCAAGCGCCGGGGTTTTGTCTACCCCTCCAGTGAGATCTATGGAGGCCTACGAGCGGCCTGGGATTATGGCCCTCTCGGAGTAGAGCTCAAGAACAACGTGAAACGACAATGGTGGAAGTCCATGGTGACTGGACGCGACGATGTCGTCGGTCTGGACTCATCCGTGATCTTGGCGAAAGAAGTCTGGGAAGCATCGGGACACGTCGCGACCTTCTCTGATCCGCTCACTGAATGTACTGCCTGTCATAAACGCTATCGAGCTGATCACCTTGAAGAGGCATTCGAAGCCAAGAACAAACGCGCCCCGCAATCCCTAGCCGAAATCAATTGCCCGGCGTGTGGCAACAAAGGCCAATTCACCGCGCCCAAACAATTCTCCGGACTTTTGAAAACTTACCTAGGTCCAGTTGAAGACGAGTCCGGGCTCGCGTACTTGCGACCAGAAACTGCGCAGGGCATTTTTATCAACTTTGACAATGTCGCAACGACTTCACGGAAGAAGCCGCCATTTGGTATCGGCCAGATTGGTAAATCTTTCCGCAACGAGATTACTCCAGGCAATTTCATTTTCCGTACCCGTGAGTTTGAGCAGATGGAAATGGAATTCTTTGTTGTACCAGGCACTGACGAGGATTGGTACCAATACTGGTTGGACACGCGTTATGCATGGCACACAGACCTTGGAATAAATCCTGATCGACTCAGGCTCTACGAACACCCGAAAGAAAAATTGTCACACTATTCCAAACGGACCGTTGACATCGAATACAAATTTGAATTTGCCGGTACCGAATGGGGCGAACTCGAGGGTATTGCCAACCGCACAGATTTTGACTTGAAAGCTCATTCTGCTAGTTCGGGGAAAGATCTCTCGTGGTTTGATCAAGAGAAGAATGAGCGATGGACTCCATTCGTAATCGAACCGGCGCTGGGTGTAGACCGGGCAACCTTGACATTCTTAATGGATGCATTTACCGAAGATGAGGCACCCAATGCAAAGGGCGAAATGGAGAAGCGCTCGGTTCTTAAGATCGACTACCGGCTTGCACCAGTTAAAGTCGCGGTACTTCCTCTGTCGCGCAATGCAGATCTCTCGCCAAAGGCCCGAGATCTAGCAACCCAACTGCGGAAGATCTGGAATATCGATTTTGATGATGCAGGGGCGATTGGCCGTCGTTATCGTCGACAAGATGAAATCGGGACACCGTTTTGCATCACGGTTGACTTTGAAACCCTTGCTGATCAAGCAGTGACAATTCGCCATCGCGACACCATGGCGCAGGAGCGTATTTCCCTCGATCAGGTAGAGGCATGGCTAGCGCCACGACTGCTAGGGGCATAACCCCTCTCACGCTCAAACTATCTAGCGGGGATTATGAAATAAATCCGCCAGTTGTTTTAGCGCCCATGGCCGGAATAACAAATGCGCCCTTTAGAACACTCTGCCGAGAACAAGGTGCTGGACTTTTTGTCTCCGAAATGGTGACGGCACGTGCGCTCATTGAGCGCCGCCCTGAAACATTAAGAATGATCGCCCCAGGCGAAGACGAATGGCCGCGATCAGTTCAACTCTATAGCGTGGATCCCGATGTGATGGGTGCTGCCGTAACAATGATTGGCAAAGAAGATCTAGCCGATCATATTGATATGAATTTCGGTTGCCCTGTCCCAAAAGTAACCCGAAAAGGTGGCGGGGCGGCACTTCCATACAAGCGCAGACTTTTCTCCGCGATTGTTGGAGCTGCAGTCGAAGCAGCGACCCCGTTCGGTATACCAGTCACGGTCAAGATGCGAATTGGTATTGATACAGACCACCACACATATTTGGAGGCTGCCAAGTCTGCTGCCGATCTTGGAGTGAATTGGGTTGCCCTTCATGCAAGAACTGCCGAGCAGATGTATGAAGGTAAATCTGATTGGAGCGCAATTAGTCGCTTGGTCGAACACCTCAAGCCAGATGGCGTTCCGGTTCTCGGCAATGGCGATATTTGGAGTGGAGCAGACGGAATCGCAATGATGGAGCAGACGGGTTGCGCCGGAGTTGTTGTCGGTCGAGGGTGTCTGGGCCGGCCGTGGCTATTTCGCGATCTCGTCAATGCATTTAACGGACAAGAGGATCGTCACTTGCCTACACTCTTTGAAGTTCGAGTGGTGATGTATCGTCACGCAGAATTGATTGTTGAATACTTCCAATCAGAGGAGCGGGGATGCCGCGATTTGCGCAAGCACATGGCCTGGTATCTAAAAGGCTTTAGAGTTCCAAGTGATTTGCGCCGTCAGTTTGGAATGGTCTCCTCGCTGGAGGAGCTGCGATCGCTACTTCATCAACTCACCGATCAGCCTTACCCAATTGATGTTGGCAATCTGCCGCGCGGGCGCACGAGTCACGGCCGACCTGTAACACTTCCAGATGGTTGGCTTAAAGATCCTGATGAGTTAGTTCATATTGAACTCGAAGATGCGTTTTCGGGCGGGTGACATGTTCGGATTTCGTCTAATTCGCAGGGTGTTGAGCGCGCTCATTCTTCTTGCTTTGGTAATCCCACTTTTTACACTTGGGAGAGTGTGGATGGCTGCCCACAATTCGAAAACTCGAACAGGAGAGGTAATTGTTGTGCTTGGCGCGGCTCAATTTGATGGACGACCCAGCGGTGCGCTGCTTGCGCGACTCGTTGAGGCCAAGAGAATTTATGACTTGGGCTTTGCTCCATCAATTATCACCGTCGGAGGAGGCGCTCCTGGCGATCGCACGACAGAAGCGGCATCTGCAGAGTTCTGGCTCGAAAATCATGGCGTCCCCAAAAGGACAATCGTCGCAACCGAAAAAGGTAGGGATACCTTTGTCAGTACTCGCGCATATATCGCCGAAATGAAGAAGCAGAAAATTCACACCGTCATCATTGTGACTGACCCGTACCATTGCTTAAGAGCTATGACGATGGCGACTGATCTGGGAGCAGAACCCAGTTGTTCGCCCGTGCGAACCGGAGCAAATTCCCTGGCACATTTCAATCTCCACTATCTCATCCGCGAAACTGGGGCTTATCTTGCCTACGTCACCCTTGGGCGACGGGGGATTCACCTGAGCGATCACCTGAGTCGGTAATAGAGTTCCCTTTATGAGTGCCTACAGTGGTCATGACCTGGAGCGCTTTATTTCCGAGCCTGCTAAGCGGTCCGGACGCACTGAGTTCATGCGCGATCGCGCGAGAGTCATCCACTCGGCTTCCCTTCGCAGGCTGGGAGCGAAGACGCAGGTAGCTGTGCCTTGGGAGAATGATTTCCAACGAACTCGACTTTCGCATTCGTTAGAAGTTGCGCAGATTGGCCGTGAATTAGGCGACTCCCTTGGTGCGGATCCTGATCTACTCGATACCGCTTGTCTGGCCCACGACCTGGGTCATCCACCATTTGGGCACAATGGCGAGGCCGCGCTTGCGCACATCGCACAGAGCGCGGGTGGCTTTGAGGGGAATGCGCAGAGTTTCCGTTTGCTTACCCGCCTGGAAGCAAAGAGCCTAGATCTAGTTGGAAATTCTGTCGGTGTTAACCTCACGCGTGCTTCACTTGATGCCGTCACCAAATATCCCTGGTCTGGCGAAGTAAGTTCGCCAAAATATGGCGTCTACAAAGAGGATCTGGAGATATTCAAGTGGATGCGCGAAGGAGCGCCCGGCTTTCAACGCTGTATCGAGGCACAGATCATGGATTGGTCTGACGATGTTTCATACTCCGTTCATGACCTTGAGGATGCCTTAGTTGCGGGTCAAGTCAGTGTTGCTGATTTCGATAACGACCTGCACCTCTTGTTCGAAGTGATGATTCATGATTATGCGGGAGATGCGAGTGAAGCAGAATTTGAAGCCGCGCTCCACCGCTTACAGAAATTATCCTGTTGGCCAACTTTTTACGATGGCACCCATGCGGGACTCGCACGAATCAAGGATTTAACCAGTCAATTAATCGGACGCTTTGTCTTGGCCGCCGAACTTGAAACGCGTCAAATACATGGAACCAGTGCTCTGGTTCGATATAACGCGAATCTCGAAGTTCCGCGCGATCAGATAATCGAAGTAGGTTTGCTCAAATCCGTTGCGGGTCTTTATCTCATCGGCACGCCGATTGCGAAGGAGCGTTACGCCAAACAGAGAGTAGTCATTTCCGACCTGGTGGAAATGCTTTTGGCAAGTGCGCCAGCGAGCCTTGACTCTATATTCTTGGCGGATTGGGGAAAGGCCGGAGATGATGATGAGCGTCTGCGAGTTATTGTTGATCAGGTTGCATCCCTTACGGATCCAGGTGCGTACACCCTGCATGCTCGTCTCTCCTCGCAGATAGAATCATAGGCATGAGCGGGCGGATAAAGGATGAGGATGTTGCATACATCCGCGATCGCGCGCCCATTGATGAAATTGTCGGGGATTACATCCAATTAAAGAATGCCGGCGGAGGTCAGAAAAAGGGTCTCTGCCCTTTCCACGATGAGAAATCCCCCTCCTTCCACGTCACTCCCAGCAAAGGGTATTTCCACTGTTTCGGCTGCCAAGTTGGTGGTGACGTCATTGCTTTTGTCATGAAGATGGATCATCTCTCATTTACCGAGACGGTCGAGAGACTGGCGGATCGAATCGGATATGCGCTTCGCTACGACGAGGGCAGCGGTGTTAAAAGTGCTCCCGCGGGACAGCGTTCACGCCTGATTGCAGCCAATGCCGCCGCCGCCAAGTTTTATCAACAACAGTTAAACGAATCACCCCTTGCCCAGTTCGGGCGAGACCTTCTCACAAAGAGAGGGTTTGATCAGGGCGCGTGTGCGACTTTTGAAGTGGGATATGCACCCGATGATTGGGATGTGCTCACTAAGTATCTGCGCGCGCAGGGATATTCGATCGACGAGCTCGAAGCGGCCGGCCTTTCGAAAATGGGGCAGCGAGGTCCCATTGATCGTTTTCGCAATCGGCTGATGTGGCCCATCCGCGATATTTCGGGGGATGTGGTTGGGTTTGGCGCCCGCAAGTTGGCCAGTGACGAAGTCGATAATGGTCCCAAGTATCTCAATACCCCCGAAACCGCCATTTACAAGAAGAGTCAAGTCCTTTACGGGTTGGATAAGGCTAAGAAAGAGATTGCCAAGAAAAGACAAGTAGTAATTGTTGAGGGGTACACCGATGTCATGGCGGCACACCTGGCCGGAATTCCCACCGCGATCGCGACTTGCGGTACGGCTTTTGGTGCCGATCACATCCGAATTTTGAGACGGTTACTTATGGATGATGATGCTTTTCGTGGCGAAGTAATTTTCACTTTTGATGGAGATGCGGCCGGACAAAAAGCGGCACTTCGAGCATTTAATGACGATCAAAAGTTTGTTACTCAAACTTTTGTTGCCGTCGAACCTAGTGGGCTTGACCCAAGCGAACTGCGACAACAGAAAGGGGATCTTGCACTTCGTGATCTTATTGCTCGGAGAGTTCCACTTTTTGAATTCGCGATACGAACAGAACTCAGGCAACACAACTTAGAGTCCGCAGAAGGTCGCGTTAATGCGCTCAATGCCGCCGCTCCGCTCATTGGGCAGATCCGCGACAGATCCTTGCGACCTGAATATATCCGATTGCTCGCGGGATGGCTTGGGATCGAAGTGGAGACCGTAAGTGCCGCAGTCGGTCGGGGAGTCCGGGCACCTTCCAAGGAAACTGTCGAACAAATTCCGGAACTAAATTGGAGACCCGATCCAAACGAGCCACGATTGGCGTTGGAGCGAGAAGTCCTGAAGGCACGCTTGCAAATGCCCGACCTTGTGAGAGGGTGGAAAGAAATTGAGAAGGATGCATTCACTCATCCTTTCTATCGGCAGTTAAGAGATGTCATTGATGTGCACGGGGATTCGGATCTACGTCTCGATCAGATAGAGGACGTATACATGAAGGCATTGATTGCTGAATTGTCGGTGGAGCCCATCAGGACTGATGGCGAGATTTCTCAGAGATACGTTGAGAGCATTGTGGCCAGACTCCGGGAGGTGGCAATGAGCCGGAAAATAGCCGAGGTAAAATCCACTCTGCAACGGCTCAACCCCGTTACACATGAGGCTCAATACACCGAACTTTTCACCGAACTTGTGGGCCTTGAGGCCGCTCGTCGATCCCAGCACGATTTGGCGATTGGCGATCTGTAATTCCCACCATAAAAACCAGGATTAACGTGTGAAAAATAGGGAGAAATGTCGCTAATTTAGCGGACTCGTAAGGGTGCGCTAGAGTTTGCGACTGCCAACCAGATTCATTGCAGTAGTCCCTGATAGCTCAATTGGCAGAGCAGCCGGCTGTTAACCGGCAGGTTCTTGGTTCGAGTCCAAGTCAGGGAGCAAAACACTTAATTGACCCCTACGCTTAGTTAATGCCCCGATCAAATCTTCGTGCGATTCGTTCTTCGTGGCGTAATCAAAGTCCGGCAATCCGCGTGATTCGCCTCTGGTTAGGCGTAACGTGGATTTATGCCGGATGGGACAAGGCCAGAGATCCCGGTTTTCTGCAGACAAATGGTGCGACATACATCGGACGACAATTAACTGGCTACGCCACAACTTCACCCTTGGGTTTTATCTTCAGACGGATGATCGAACATGCCACTGCGGTGGGCTCCTTCATCATGGTCGCTGAATTCGCCATCGGTCTGGCCACCCTCTTCTGGGTCGCCCCTACGCTGGCAGCGCTCGCGGGTTTTTCACAGTCCATTGGATTGTGGATCGCGGCCACCTGGCACGTAAAACCGTATTTCTTGGGAAGCGACAGTGCTTATGCAGTTTTATGGCTTGCTTATTTGCTCACGCTCGTGGGCAGGCGCAGACGAGTGGATGTCTCTCTCGACAGGCGTGGAGCGATGAGGGTCGGCGCCATTGGTGTAGTGGCGGTAGGTGCAGCGGGCCTGGTGCATTTTTTCTCTAGAACTAAAACTGAAGTAGGTTCGCAAGTGGTGTCGACCACCGATCCCAGGCGCGTTATTAAGTTGAGCAAACTTGGAGTCGGCCAGACTCACGAATTTGTGTCGCTGAATGGAAATCCTTCGATACTTTTCCGGACGACCAATGGTGTATTTGCATATTCTGAGATATGTACGCACCAGGGATGCACAGTCAGTTATTCGCCTGCTGATAAATTATTGGTCTGTCCTTGCCACGGAACTACCTATGATCCATTTAACAATGCCAAAGTTATCAGTGGCCCAGCCCCTTCGCCTGTCCCCCAGGTCAAAGTGGCGATAGAAGGTGACTGGATAGTTCAGGCATAGTCAACGCCAACTCATTCGGCAGAGGGGTCGCTTGAGTAGACTCTCACTAAGTTATCAGCCTTTTTTTGGTCACATTTCCCTCCAATTGGCTAAATTGCTCACATAGAACTCTTCTGAAAGGTTAAGAAATATGCCTGCGATGCTGAAGAATCTGAAGACCACGTTAAGTCGATCAGCTGGAGTGAAAATTGGGGTTGGTTTTCTTCTGGGAGTCACGATTGCTGGCGGTGTGGCAACTGCTGTGACGCCGTCTTCGCCGGTGATCAAAGCTTGTGTTGATAATAGGACGGCAGTGTTGTACTACTCCGCTGACGGTAAGTGCGCGAAGACTCGCACCGCGGTAGATCTTGGCACCGGTAGTTTCAGTGTCAAGGCAATTGCTGCGGCTGCCACCCCTAGCGTAGTTTCGATCTACGTGACGACGGCATCGGGAAACGGAACAGGTTCTGGATCCATCATCCGCACTGACTCAAGTTCAAGTTACATTCTTACTAACAACCACGTTGTTGATGGGGCAACCTCCGCTGGCGGTATCAACGTGGAGCTTCATAATGGTGACACTTATTCTGCGAGCGTTGTGGGGCAAGATCCAATTTATGATTTAGCGGTCCTCAAGGTTGCTGTAGGAAATCTCCCTGTGATTCCCTTCGGTGATTCATCTAAGTTGAGCATTGGAGATCCTGTAGTGGCGATCGGTTCGCCTTTGGGATTGGCAAGTACGGTGACGAGTGGAATTGTTTCAGCACTCAATCGAGCGATAATTGCGGGGGACACTGGAGTCGAAACGTACATCGATGCGATTCAGACCGATGCGGCAATTAATCCTGGCAATTCAGGCGGGGCGCTTCTGGATGGACAGGGAAGGATGGTTGGAGTGAATGCAGCCATTGCCACACTCTCCTCTGGTGGCACAAGCGGCAGCATAGGCTTAGGCTTCTCCATTCCGATAAATGAAGCAAAGAGAATTGCCAATGAACTTATAACAACGGGTGCATCCACTAGGCCACTCTTAGGCGTTTCTTTCAATAATTCTTATCAGGGCATTGGCGCGCTTATTAATGCGATTACGCCAGGAGGAGGCGCAGAAAAGGCAGGGATCCCAAATGGATCTGTCGTGCGCTCCATCAATGGGCTGCGAATTGCAGATTCAGTTTCCGCTATTGCCAGAATCCTTTCGTACGCACCCGGTGAGGTCATCTCAGTGACAGTCGATCTTCCAACGGGACCCTCGAAGACTTTCAAAGTCACTCTTGGATCTACGCCCTCTCGGTGAACTTTGGGCGATGTCCTAGTCCAGGTTTAAGAGCGCTCGGGATAAGGTGAGACATGGCGATTTTTCGGCTCCACGTCTCACTTCCTGACCGCCCGGGTTCTCTTGGAGCAGTTGCTTCGGCTATCGGCTTCGCAGGCGGTGATATTCGCGGCCTGGTTGTTATGAAGAGTGAAGCAGGGCGCGGCTACGACGATATAACCGTGGCAATTCCTGGAAGTGATCCAACAGATCTGTTAAATATTTTGGGTGATATTGGAGGTGTGGAAGTCCTGCGGGTTATACCAGTCGAATAATCCCTGTCTAATAATTATTGCGCCCAATTAAAAGTCCGCTCGACCGCATTTTTCCATCGCGCATAACCCTGCGCACGCGCTTCTTCCGAACTTTGAGGTTTCCAGGTTTTAGATGCTTTCGCCTGAGAGCGGATCTCATCTAGATCTTTCCAAAATCCCAGGGCCAATCCAGCACTGTATGCAGCACCTAGTGCTGTTGTTTCGCGAACTTCTGGTCGTATAACACTGATGCCCATAATGTCGGCCTGCAATTGCATACAAAGTTCATTGGCGGTAATGCCACCATCAACTTTCATCTCCTGCATAGGCACTTGACTGTCGACAATCATTGCATCCAGAATCTCCTTGGTTTGGTAGCAGATTGACTCAAGGGCGGCACGAGCAATATGTGCCCTTGTTGTTGCAAGAGTTAGTCCGATCATCAGGCCCCTCGCGCTACTGTGCCAGTACGGCGCAAATAACCCGGAGAACGCCGGAACGAAATAGAGATCTCCGGTGTCCGAAACGCTGGCAGCGAGGGCTTCTACATCGCTGGCTTTTTCAATCAGACCAATTTGATCGCGTAACCATTGGATTGCTGCGCCTGTCACCGCTACCGAACCTTCAAGTGCATAGTGAACTGGCGCGTTTCCCATTTTGAATGCCACGGTGGTGAGCAGCCCGGAATTGGATCTGACTATCTCTGTTCCTGTGTTGAGAAGCGCGAAATTGCCCGTGCCATAAGTTGTCTTGGACTCGCCGCGGTTGAAGCAAGTTTGACCAACGAGGGCGGATTGTTGATCACCTAAAATACCCGCAACGGGTATTGACACGCCAAATGGCCCTGATGGATCGGTGTCACCGTATCTTTCCGATGAAGAGCGAATCTTTGGCAACAGGATCCGTGGGATGTTGAAAATGTCCAGTAATTCCTGGTCCCAATCAAGAGTTTTGAGATTCATCAGAAGCGTCCTACTTGCATTGGTTACATCGGTCGCGTGCACTCCACCATCGATACCGCCCGTCAGATTCCAGAGCAACCACGAGTCAATGGTGCCGGCGCGCGCGCGGCCGTCCTTGAGTGCATTCCTTACTGGCTCACTATTCTCCATGAGCCAGCGAAATTTACTCGCCGAAAAATAAGAAGCAACTGGTAATCCAGTGCGCTCGCGGATCAGCTCACTTACGCGCGGCGGGAGAGAAGCAAGCGACTCTTGAGTTCTTGTGTCCTGCCAAACGATGGCGTTTGCCAATGGTTTACCGGTGGTGATGTCCCAAATAAGTGCAGTTTCACGCTGATTGGTGATGCCAATTCCAAGGAGGTCGGACCCGATGAGATTAGCCTTCGTCAATGTCGCGCGGATGACTTCTTGCGCTTTAGACCAGATTTCACTGGCGTCATGTTCGACCCACCCTGGCTGACTTACAATCTGGCGGTGTTCCACTTGGTGGGATGCGATCACATTGCTTGCATGGTCGAAAATCATAAAACGCGTGCTACTAGTGCCTTGGTCTAAACTCCCCATGTAAGACCCAATAACCGACATCGCGCGCTCCTCTTTCTTAGTGCATTAGACTCAACTCTAGTAGCGACGGATATGGAGCAGGGATGTTTGACTCGCGATTAGACCCAGATCAACATCGCGACGCCCTGGTGGCTCTATCGAACGAGAAATTTGATGTCCTGGTCATTGGTGGTGGCATAACCGGAGTTGGCGCCGCCCTAGATGCCGCGTCCCGTGGATTGCGGGTGGCACTCATCGAGGCACATGACCTCGCCTCCGGTACGTCAAGTAGGTCAAGCAAGCTCATTCATGGCGGACTGCGGTATCTAGAACAGTATGACTTCCGCTTAGTTCGCGAAGCATTGCAAGAACGGGAGTCCATGGTCACATCGCTGGCCCCACACCTAGTTAAACCGGTGGCATTTCTTTATCCGCTCCACGAGAAGTTGAAGGACAGAACCTATGTCGGTGCAGGACTTGCGCTCTATGACGTTCTGCGCGGATTCCAAAGGGCACTGCCGTGGCACAAACACCTAAGCCAGAAAAATATCGCGCAGATTGCTCCCTCACTTCGCCAGGACATTGTCACCGGGGCAATCAAATATTTTGATGCTCAAGTCGACGATGCCCGATACACAATGATGGTGGCTCGTACTGCCGCCCGACATGGAGCAGTAATCGCAACTGGGGTGGCATGTGAATCGCTGATTCGTGAAGGTCAACAAGTAACGGGCGCAGTAGTTCGTAATCTAGAAAATGATCAACTGGTCGAAGTTCAGGCGGGTGTCACGGTTATGTGTGCAGGCGTTTGGAGTGACGATCTACACGAGAAATTCGGACTAAAACCTGGGTATGAAGTCAGGATGAGTAAAGGTGCCCACATTGTTCTGCCCGGATCCGCAATTAAATCTGAGGCTGGAATTATATTGAAAACGCCGGTTTCGGTACTCTTTGTCATCCCCTGGGAAGATAAGTGGATTGTTGGTACTACCGATACGGAGTACACCGGAGACCGCAACGAACCTCTTGCCAACCGTGAAGATGTCGATTACATACTGGCTCAGGCAAACAGGATCCTCGAACCAGTAATCCGCTCTGAAGACATAATTGGCGTCTATGCCGGACTGCGACCTCTGGTTTCCAAGAAGGCCGATGCTCTCACGACAAAATTATCTCGTGAGCACACTGTCGATCGGCCCGCTCCGGGGTTTGTAAGCATTGCTGGCGGGAAGTACACGACTTACCGAGTGATGGCGCAGGACGTTATTGACCTTGCAGCTAAGGAGTTAAACGAGGAAGTCTCCAACTCGATTACATCAAAATTACCTATCGTTGGAGCCGACGGCTACATCGCGCTGGTGCAACAAGTAACCCTAATATCCGCCGAGACCGGGCTGGCCGAAAGCCAGGTACTTCATCTCCTGAATCGTTATGGATCACTCATAAGTGAGATTTTGGATCTTATAACCGAGGATTCTTCTCTGGCCGAACCACTTGCAAACGATCTTCCATATTTACGTGCCGAAATTCATTATGCTGCCAGCCATGAAGGAGCTCGATCGGTCGATGATGTCGTGTCTCGGCGAACTCGAATTTCTTTCGAATCGCGAGAGAACTCAGTAGAACTTCTTGATGAGATTGCAAAAATTATCGCTCCGATTCTGGGATGGAATCGGATAGAACGAGTTCAGTCAATCGAACGTTATCGTGAGATATATCGACAAGAGCGCCAGGCAACTACCGAATTACTAGAAAAGCAGATTAATTCTTAACCTGATACCGGCAGTAATCTATGGTGGATCTTTTCGTCGGAGTTGGTTTTGGCTTTGCCGTAGGGCTGGGAGTAGGGCTGTCTGTCTCAGATGTTGAAGGGGTTGGCGACGGCGATGGGGTAGGTCCCGGGCTAACTTCTAAAGTTACTGCACTCGTACTCTTTGCATGCGTACCAGAAAGATCATTGTAGATAATTCGTCCACTCCAAAGTCCAGCGGGCACCGACTTCAAGGTTAATGTCCAACGACCACTTGACGAGCGAACTGCATTCTGCGTAAAACCAACAAGTGGCGGAACAATTTTATCAGCCACGAATTTCACTGTTCCAGTGACAACCGGAAGTCCTGTTGGGCGATTCACATCGATGGAGAAGAGAATCGGTTTATTTGCCTTGGAGACCACTGGGGGAGTAACGACCATTTGGGTTGGTTCAAGGACCGGCATCAGATCGGCGCTCTCTGGGGCCCACGTACCTTTTGCAAGATCGAGGAAGCTCGATGGCGTTCCTCGGAATACATTGAGATCTACCCGCGTTCCAGGTACTCCATATTTCTTTGCGATTCCGCAGGATGTGTACTGCCACACCGCCCAAAGTGACGAGCAATTTGCTGTCGTCCAAGGAGTGACAAAACATCCCGCTGTTTTCAACCCAGGCTGTGACAACGGGTCAAAAGGATTAAGTGAGTAGTGAGCGATCCACAATGGATAACTTGCAAAACTTGCGTCCCTTACCATCGCATTTTCGAGAAATTGTGGGTATGAGTAAATAATCGGTGTGCGATTCGTTTTCGCCGCAAATATTTCCAGCCACGTCTTTGCCCACAGGGTGACCGCGCTTCGGGAGGTGTACTTGGTGCAGGAACCGCTGGTTGACTTGCGCACACAATTATTCTCAAGATCTAGGGCAAATGAGAGGTCTCGATCCGTATAACCTCCCAGGCTTGCTAATCTCCAGATGGCTTTTTGTGCTTGCGCTTGTGCATCCTCAATGATCACCGCTTCATCAGTTGTATCGGGAAGTGTGGCGTAATAGTAGAAGCCAGTGTAAATGCCCACGGCCTGTGCGGCATTACGATCCATGATTAGATATTTCAATGCCTCTGCGTCGGCAATATCATGAGAGTCCGCCGCTTTAATCATGACAAATCGAACACCGGCCGCGTACATTTTTTCGAAATCTATAGGTGCACCACCTGGATGTTGCCAGCGACTTATGTCCATGCCGTGGATGCGCCCTCCTGGACCTGTTTCCAGGATGAGTGATGAGGGATCGTAGTTACTCATTTCGGGTATTTGCGAAATTCTTATGGAGCGAGCAGATGAAAATGTTTTGCTGCTTCCGAGAGTTGCAATTGCGCGATACTTAACTTGAGCGTCCAGGGCAGTCGCTACGGCTTCAATTTTCCAGGTTCCTTTTGAAGTTGTGGTAGTTGAAAAGAGTGTGTTCTGCCATTTATTAGAGAGTTCCACTTGAACATTAATTTTCACTGACTTTCTTGCCGGTTTGAGTTGCCCGTACAGCGTGATTACGGGATCGCTGACACTAGGCGTTTGTCGAATCGAAAGAGTGAGTTTTGAAGAGGTTGCCAGGGCTGGCAATGGACTCAACGTGCCTACGACGATAGACATGATGAGGAAGAATTTTGGAAGATATTTCATCACCGATCAACAACTTCTAGAGCCACGCCGAGGGTGGTTTTTATAGCTTCTTGCAATGCAATGCGATGGCTATCTCGAATCTGTCCGTACTCGAGGCTTCCCGAAAATTTTCGGCTATCTGAAAAATCCAAGTAGAGAGTTTGATTCTCGAGTCGCGCCAACCTGGCATCAAAAAATGCTAACCAAGCAATTCGGTCTTCCTTCTCAAGAAGATTGAGGACATTACTCCACTGTGAGCGAAGCTGGGAAAGATTCATACTCGTGACGATACCCGAACATTCTTAGAATTCGCCACATACGCTTGGCTGCGGCCAAATTCAAGCCAATCAAACGGCATGGATCAGTGTCGCGGAGAACCGACCCACTTGTTGTATTCATTCGTCAATAGCACCCGCAAGTTACGGCTTCGATCGGGAGAGATTCTCAATTGAGAGGCGATTCGAGCCACAATCTGCTCAACTGATTTTTCGCTTACGAAACGCTGTCTACCAATTTCACTATTGCTCATGCCTGAAGCAACGAGACGGAATGTTTCGGCTTGAACATCTGTCAAGAGTGCAGTAGCGGTGAGAAATGATTTTCCATTTGGTGAGATGAATCGATTAACCCACTGAGTTTTTTCGTTTTTTGAGATTGCCTCCACCGAAGCCGAGACAGCCATGCATAGTATGTTTAAATCAGATAGGGACCTTTTAAGAACGACTTGGGTTCCAGTCGGTATGTCTTTCTCGAAAAGTCCCAGCAGCCGAAGATCGGGGCAGGCCGTGGTGAGGACAACTCCGAGCCCCTCTCTGTTCTTTCGCATCTTCCGAGCCAAATTAATTCCACCATATCCATCAAAGTGTGCATCAATGACAACAACGTCGGGCCTTAGCGTGCTGAACAGATTTTGAGCGGCCACGAGGGTATGCGCTTCACCGACGACATTTATCCCACGCAAGCGCATTGCGTCGGCCAAGGTAGTGAGTTCGAATGCATCATCATTGATAAGCAGAGCACGATGGGTCATGAGCCGAAGTATATTAATTACGCTTTGAATAAACCCACATTGACGGTGATAGTTAAATGCTAGTGAGTAGTTTTCGGATTGCCTCAGGTATAGCCGCTGAGACACTAATTGCGTTTATTGGCCCGCCGCTTGAGGCGAGAAGGGCGGCATGAGAATGTATCCACGAGCCAGTAGCGGCAAGTTCGGCAAGAAACTCGGGTCGCGCTTTTATGAGATCGGATTGTGTTGCAAGTAGAGCCCCAAGTATTCCACTGAGAACATCGCCAGTTCCTGCAGTTGCTAACCAAGCCGGAGCCGACGGCAATTCGATTGCAGTCTGCCCCGAGGCGACGACAGTTTGAGTGCCCTTGAGAAGCACGGAGACATTGAATTTATTGGCTGCAAGTAGAGCCCACTTTTTGGGGGCACCTTGAATCTCCGTTGCGCTCACCTCAACATTTGACAGAGCAAAGAGCGATGAGAGTTCTCGAAAATGAGGCGTGATGAGGGTTGGAGTGGTGGCTCTCAAGGTCAACGAAATGGCACCCGCATCCAAAATCAGGGGGACTTTTTGATCTAGTGCATTTTCAATGAATCGCCTTTTTCTGCGTCCAATTCTATGGAAATCAATTCCTGGTCCGATTAGCCATGCTTGAACTTGTCCGGATTGGATAACCACTTCTGGACTTTGCCGAAGTACCAACATTCGCGCAATTCTTGGACCAGAATATCGAACCATCCCTACGCCGGTCTGCATTGCTCCTTCGCACGCCAGTACTGCCGCTCCTGGATATTGCCTAGATCCGGCAATCACTCCCAGAACTCCACGTGAGTATTTATCGTCAGTTGACTTTGGGGTCGCGATACAACGGCGGGCATCATCTTCCGTCCATATCTTGAACTTTTCCATGATGACTTCCGCTCATATTGGGTCTAGATGAGTATATTTGCTTCACTCAAAGTCTACGATTTGTTGGAGGCCGCGTGAAGCATGCCGTTTGGACTCAGTGGGAAGATATCGCGGTTCCTGACGGGATTGAGAGGCTCACTCCAACGAGCACTCCTCTGGATATAAGCGATCTATCAAAGATCACTTTTTACGTGCCTTCGTATATGGAGGGCCGTCGCGCACTTGAGTACGTGAAATCAATGCCAAACCTCAAAGTTTTACAGATGCCAAACGCCGGCTATGAGGATGCATTGGAATATCTTCGGCCAGGGCTCACTCTCTGTAATGGACGAGGAATTCACAATGACTCAACAGCTGAATTGGCGGTAGGAATGGCCATTGCATCCTTACGGGGATTTCCAAGATTTGTTCTATCGCAGAGTCAAGGTAAGTGGGATCCCGCACAATTTCGTTCTATTAATGATAGAAAAATAGGGATTGTTGGATTTGGTGCAATTGGGCAAACCATCGCTCGAAATCTTTCGGGTTTCGACGTCGAGGTTATCGGTTTTTCCAGATCGGGTCGGGATGGGGCAGTCAAAATTAAGAATTTTGATGACTATTTACCTTCGCTGGACGTCGTCATCTTAATTATGCCGCTCAATGACGAGAGTCATCGCTTCTTCGATGCTAGAAGATTCGCACTGCTTAAAACTGGCGCACTACTCATAAATGTGGCTAGGGGAGCCATTATTGATACGGACGCCCTTTTAGCAGAACTGCGAACTGGAAGGATTACTGTTGCGTTAGATGTCACCGATCCCGAACCATTACCCCCAGATCATCCACTCTGGAAAGAGGCAGGAGTTTTTATTACTCCACACGTTGGAGGTAATTCGAGTGCCTTCGAACCACGCGCACGTCGATTAATCGAGTCTCAATTGATCCGACTGGCTGCAAGCCAACCTTTGGAGAACGTAGTTGCGCAAGGGAGGGATCAATAGGTTTATGAAAGTAGAAATTTTTGATGAGCGTCGAAACGTATTGGGGGAAGGGCCCAATTCATCTGGCGTAGAGAACGAAATCATCAACTGGGTTGATGTAACTGGTAGGAAGGTCCGATTCCGCAACATGCTCACGTCGGAGATTTCCGAATATGAGACTTCAGATGATGTGAGTTTTGCAATTCCGCGGGTAGGAGGCGGCGAAATAATCGGCGTTGCAGATGGCCCATTGCTCCGTGATTTGGATGGAACTCTCCACCACCTTCCTACAAGGGAAGATGCAGATGGCCTCAAGACATCTAAGAAAATACGATGGAATGATGCCAAAGTTTCGCCGTTCGGTGACCTATTCCTTGGCACCATGGCATATGACGCGGAATTGAATGCGGCGGCTTTTTATCAATTGAGAAGAGATGGTAAGCACTTGCGTCGTCTCTTTGGAGATGTCACGTGCAGTAATGGAATGGCGTGGAGCGCTGATGGTCGGCTGATGTATTACATAGATACGCAACTCAACCGTGTTGACATTTTTGATGTGGAAGAAAGAGAGATTAGAAATCGTCGAAGTCATGTCACATTTACGCAAGACATGGGATTGGCTGATGGCATGTCTATAGATGCGCATGGCAATCTTTGGATCGCGTTCTGGGGAGGCAGTCGAATCCGCTGCATCGACGGCAATACGGGGCAGGTACTTGATGAGATTCCCTGTCCTGCTCCGCTCATTACATCTTGTGTTTTTGGTGGAAAGGACCTTGATCAGTTGGTTATTACGAGTGCAAGTCAATCGACCGACTTGCGCGACTTTCCTCAAGCAGGCATGGTTTTTATTGCCCAACCTGGCCCTCGGGGGCGAGCGACGACACTCTTTCCTACCTGAGTTTCCAGCTATGGGCTATATGTCTCAATCTAGAGTTGAATGTTTGAATATATGGAATTCCACCATGGACAATCTTCTCAAATTCCATTGACTTTCTTATCCCATAGTTCTATAAATGAGTTGTCTCATTGATTTAGGTCACGATCTGAATTAGTGAGAATCGGATCGAGAAACGACTCTGGAATGGCGAAAGTCATTGCCAACACGGCGACGACGTGGGGGTCGGGAAAACGGCAGATTCGAGTCGTACAGCACCTAATGGGTTTTCGGGAAACCGAAAAACGCACTTTCATCGACTTTCGTCGGTCGGTCGTTATTTGCGAACATACTCATTGACACGGTGTGACGATGCTGTGGGGCCCCTCGAACATCTATTTCGAGGGGCCCCACGTACGTATTTAGACATACGGAGAGGGAAATGCGACTGAGGCACGCCGATTGCTCTCCCACATTTCTCTGTCAAGGGTGGGTATTTCCACATTATTCGTGCTTAACATGGATGTATTAGATATCTAGGAAAGGGCAGCGTCATGAATTGGTACAGGGATGGTTACGGGATGGACGGTGGCAGCATTGTCTTGATGGCGCTGATGTGGCTCGTCATAATTGGGTTTGGAATTTGGCTCGTCACGTGGATAACACGCAGGGATAACAACCCTCCGTTACAACATGCGTGCGTGGTCGACAAGATGGAAACCCCCCGACAGATTCTTGATAGACGGTTCGCTTCCGGTGAAATTGATGCGGATACATACTCTCAAGCACGTAAATTGATTGAGTAGGTATCAAAACTTAAATCGACGTGGGAGTTCGTTTCTTCCAAATTGGTCATTATCGACTCCCAGAAACTGGTGAATTTGGATGGAGTTCGTCTCAAATCCAATCCGACACAACTGCATATATAAGTTCCAGATACGGGCGCGATTCTCTCCCACCTCCTTGACGGCATCGTCCCAATTTGCGTCAAGGTTTTCGCACCACTTGGCCAGCGTTTTTGCATAGTGTTCGCGCAAGTTCTCGCTGTGCCTGAGTTCGAATCCGGAATTATGCAATGCCTGAGTCACTCGACTGGGCGCAGTTAGCTCGCCATCTGGAAAGATGTATCGATCAATAAATGCGCCCGTGCGAGCTTTAAGTTCAGAGTGAGGTCGGGTAATGCAATGATTGAGAATACGACCCTTTTCCTTGATCCGCTGATGCAACTGCGAGAAATAAAGGTCTAATTTGGAATCGCCAACGTGTTCGCTCATGCCCACCGAGGAGATTGCGTCGAAATCACTGTCCTGAACTTCGCGATAGTCTTGCAGACGAATATCGATACTTTCCTCTAAATGTGCTCTCACTATTCTCTCTCGTGCGAGCGTCACCTGGTTCTTACTTAAGGTTACGCCGACTGCTTTGACGCCGTACTCTTTTGCGGCATGTAAAATTAATGTGCCCCAACCGCAGCCAACATCGAGCAATTTCATGCCAGGTTTGAGATCCAACTTTCTGCAGATAAGGTCCACTTTCTCTCTCTGGGCTTCCTCTAACGAACTGCTTTCGTTGTCAAAGACTGCGCAGGAGTACACCATGGTGGGTCCCAGAATGTATGAGTAGAAGGTGTTGGAAACATCGTAGTGATGCTCGATTGCCGACCTGTCGCGAGTTAGAGAGTGCAGGAGACCCCTTCGATATCTTGGCGGTGCTTCTTCTATGGGTAACTCTGGTCTGATTAACGCGCTCGGACCAACTGCGAGAGTGAGTTTTGCCAGAGAATCGATTGGCATAGGGGATTTCACATAGGTTCGGAGGGCCATCAAGGTTGCATGGATATCTCCGCGTACGTCTAAGTGGTTTGTTATGTAGGCGCGCGCAAGTCCGAGATCCCCGGGATGACTCAGGATGTACCGCAGCGCCAGCGGTGATTTGATTTCAAGAATATTCTCAGATTGTAGGTTTCCTGCCGCACTTCCATCGAAAGCTGCAAATCTAATAGGCACACCTTCAGTGAAAAGTGTTGAAACTTTATCGGCTATCCATTTCGTCTGTGCCATCACGGTCTCCTAACCCGCAAAATTGCCCGATGAACGTTCATTTTCGTTGCCAGGTTTATAAAATATCCCTAAAGCCGATGCCCGACTAGTACCTGATCGGGGCTTTAATTGCTCACAGAGTTGGGATTGTAAGGAGAATTCTGGTTCCGAAGCCTGGTCTGCTCTCAAATGCGATGGTTCCCCCGAGCAGTTCGATGCGCTCGTGCATGCCCTGGATGCCGAGGGAACGGGCAGGAGAAGGACCGAAATTCCACATCCCGACTCCGTTATCGGTGACGGAAATCTCCAGATGGTCGGGATGATATTGCCAGAGTAATTCCACACTCGTGGCTCGTGAGTGGCGTTCTATGTTGTGGAAAGCCTCTTGCATCACGCGGAACAGGTGAATTTCGTCCTGTGCGTTGATCTGCGAGCCTTCGCCAATGGTCTCGAACTCAACAGAGATCTGTGCCCGAGTTTCGAGATCATTGCCTAGCCATTGCACGGCTGAAATAAGACCCATTGATTCAAGGAGAATTGGTCTTAATTCTTCGCAATAGCGTCGAATAGTTTCAGATGTAAGCATGAGTGTTTCCTTGGCGCGGACCATGTTATGTCTAATTTCCTCCAGGTTTGCGGCTTCAATCGCCTGGTCGATGTTGATCGTTGCGACAGCCAATAATTGCAATGAGTCATCGTGCAGGTCGCGTGAAATACGCAAGCGCTCGTTCTCCTGGGCTTCTCCAGCAAATTTGATGTAGCGCTCTTTCTCGAGAATGGTTTCTTTTAATTGATTGTTTAGCGCAATAAGGCGTTGGCGTGCTCTCTTCTCGCGATTGACAATAAATCCAGTTCCGATAGATGCAAGGGCTATCACCCCGAGTCGGAGCAAAATCACCTCGCCATACTTTGCATCTAATAAATGGAGGCCATTGGGGAGGAAGAAGATTGCAGCCGCAAGTATTGTGGCGAGTACCTCCTTTGGTCCAAAAAGTAATGCGGAGGCCATCGTCGCAATAAGGTAAACAAAGACAAAAAATTGAATTAGACTCGAATTTTGTAGTGTGTCGTTCAGATTTTCCACGGTGCGATAGTTGCGAATCTGGATACCCGTGGATGCAGATGCAGCAGCTGTGACCACCAGAATGACCCAGAGTCGATAGTCGCGGTACTGGTGGATGATTTTCTTAAGCAACCTCAAGGCAACTGAATCGCTTGATCACGGATGGCGGTGGTAACAGCTTCTGTTCGTGAGGAGACACCAAGTTTTGTAAATATGTTACGCATATGGACTTCAATTGTGCGACTACTCAAGTTGAACTGCACCCCAATTGCTTTATTTGTTTCGCCTTTGGCCACTAACTCAAGAATTTGCAATTCGCGCTTACTCAAGCCCTTGGAGTTGCCAAACATGGCGCTATCGTCAAGAGTCAAAGGTAATGGAATCCCTTCGGATTCTTCGTCTAGGCAAGTAATAATTGCTTGTCGAAGTTCGGCAGGACTCGAAGTCTTCACTAGATATCCACTGGCGCCAGCAATTATTGCGTCGCGTAAATCTGTCTCTGCAGTAGTTGCGGAAAGAATGAGGACTTGTATTCCTGGAAAGTCTGCCTTGATCTTTGCGGTGGCTTCAATTCCCGTCATGAGGGGCATATGCAAATCCATCAGTACAACATCGGGGCGTAGCGACTGCGTCATTTCAACCGCTTCATGACCATTTGATGCTTCGCCTACAACGGTGAGTTCGCCTTCTTCGTCTTCGAGCCGCTCTACCAAGCCAGCCCGGTATATCGGGTGGTCATCTGCGACCAAGACGCGAATTCTGGGGATTAAATCCATTGACACGTTCATTGATCCGCTAGGGCTGCCTTTCTCTGACATGCTTACAAATTGTAAGAATCATTATTGCTTATGTGACAGGGCGTTAACCACCACGCGATCGATATCGCTTCTCCTTGTAGAGAGATACGGGTTTTCACGTATAAAAATTCCTAGGCTTTGGAAAAGTGTGGCTCGACTCTCGAAGAGATCATATAGATCTTGTGGCAGATTCCCGGATGAGGTTCTTCTGATGATTGGCGTGAAAGAAGCGAGAGAAGGCAATCGAACCAAGGGTTACAACAGTTCCGGTGATGAGGTAGCCATCTAGTGCACCTGCATCTGTAGGCAGTAGCCAGTCCAACAACAAGGCTCCCACCAACTGTCCGGTGACACTGAAGAGAATGAAGTTAAGGACTCCCATTGTGCGAACGGCCGACGCGGCTACCGCCACGAAGAGCAATCCGCACGGGCCACCGATATATACCCAAAAATTATGGGGCAGGGGACCTATCGACCCGCCCCGCATTAAATCAATAACAAGGGCAATGATCAGGAATGAGATTCCAACAGAGAAATTGAGCCATGTGGTGACCATGGGATTTCTCGCGATTAGGTTAATCCGACTGTTTAACGCGTGCTGAAAAGCGACTACTACTCCTACTGCTAGGCATAAAACGATTGTGACAACCTTGAAATTGACTGTTCCAAGGTCGGGATAGACCGCGATGCTCACTGCAACGAGCGTCATGATTGCTGCAAAGACCCGTGGCCAGGTGATCGATTGTTTTCCATTGGCAGAGAAGCCAATTTTATCGACAAGGAGCGATGTGGCTGTTTGGCCCCCTACGAGGCAGATAGTAAAAACTGCGACCCCAATTTCGGGAACGGCAGAACTCTGCATAGCAAGGAAGAAGGCACCGCCGGCTCCACCCATGAGTTCCCACCAGTGCATCTCACGATTTCTTATAGCTTGCAGGAAAACTTTGAAACCTTGTCGGTCGCTTCTTCTGACAAGAACGAGGACCCAGAGAATTGCCCACCCCACCGCATTTGAAATGACTGCCGAACCTAGGGCGCTATGAACATCGACCGAGAGTTGGCCATTCGCTCGTGATTGGACGGAAGTAAGAGCCCCAACAAAGAGTGTCAGTAATCCGTACAAACTTCCCCCACTCACTTAATTCGCGTTAAATCTCATATGGAGAGATTCAATATCTGGATGCCTAGGCGATGGTAGTCCATGCCGAACCAAATGCTTGTACGTGCTGGTAGCCATTGGTAATCTCCAATTCGTCGCGCGTGGCATTTTTCATTTCGAAAAATACTTCCTTAGGAGGATTTTGTGACAAATAGAACCATCTACCAGATGCTCGATATGACTGGCAAAGTTGCGATTGTGACTGGAGGTGGGACACACCTTGGAAGCGCATTTGCCGAGGCGCTTGCCGAACTAGGAGCTCATGTCTATATCGCCTCACGGCGCACAGAACTTTGCGAAAAGGTAGCCGAAGAGATGCGCGGCCGAGGATTAAAAGTGACTGGATTAGGCTGCGATGCGACTGATGAAATTGCGGTGAGGCACCTTGTGGAGAGAGTTGTTTCCGAATCAGGTCGTCTCGACGTTCTTATTGCTAATGCAGGCGGTCATCGCACAACGACATATCCTCCATATGGGAAGATCGACGAATTTAGAGCCTCTTTCGAACTCAATATGCTTTCGACATATATTTGTGCTCAAGAAGCCGCGAAGGCGATGCTTCCAAATAAGAGCGGAGCAATTATCACCCTCGGATCGATCGCGGCGCGCCTTGCGATGGATCCACGATCATACAATTCTGACTTTACGAGATCAGGTCCTCCTTATATTGCCGCAAAGGCTGGGGTACTCAATCTCACTCGTGCATTAGCAGCAGAATTCGGACCTCATGGAATTCGTGTGAACTGCATTTCTCCTGGTCAGATTCCAAATGACGAAACCAATAAGTCGCAGGTGGAGACTTTCAGAAAAATGAATGCACTTCAGCGAACAGGTCTTGCTGAGGATGTCAAAGGTGCAGCAGCATTGCTTGCATCAGATGCAAGCGCCTGGATCACGGGGCAAGAAATTCTTGTCGATGGTGGTTGGTCGATCTGGTAATTCTCAAAAAAGCGAGATTGTTCTATTTCTTTGAGGTGTCTAGCCGCGTGATTAGATACATGACGAGTGTCACAAAGAGGATAAGCAAAGAACTTGCCGCCATCGCCATTCCATAGTTTTGTGTTCCGGGGCGGGAAATTAGTTGATAAAGGATTATTGGAAGAGTTCCTTGGTCCCCGTAGGCGAGAAAATTTGCGGCACCAAATTCGCCGATTGAGATGAGAGCGCTAAAGCCGAGCGCGGTAAGAATGACAGTCCGAATAAGGGGTGCCTCGATCTGCCACCAAGTCTGTTCGACCGAAGCCCCATCGGTTGCGGCGGATTCGAGCAGATCTTCGTCAATGGAGATGAGCGCGGGGTAGATCAGTCGGATTACGAGAGGTGTTGACAGGATTGAAGCGACGATAGGCGTCACTATCCAGCTTGATCTCAACGGAAATATCCCCGAACCAAAAGTAATGAGATAGCCAAAACCCAAAACGACACTGGAGATACCGATAGGTGCCTGGAAAGCTAGGTCGAGGATGTTCTTTGATACACGGGCGTTAAAACCCCTCTCGCGTCTAGAGATTATGAAACTCACTAGCAGTCCAATACTGATACTTATCGCGCTCGCCACAATTGCATTTCTCAGACTATTGAGCGCTGCGTGGGTTACTGAGATGTTGAGCAGCTCCCGTGCCCCGTGCCCGGTGAGATTGGAGAAGTTTAGGATGGAAGGCGAACCTTCAACTAAGAATGCATTAATGAATATTTTAAGGATTGGCAAGGCGATGAAGATTGAGACAAATGTGAGGGTTATTGCAATAACAGGCAAGTCACGCCTGTCCAATTTACGCGAAGGTCCGTGGGCCTGATTCTCGATGAGTCCGCTCGCCCCCCTGTCTCTGGACAGAAAGAAAGCAATTGCGGTAATGATGGATTGGAGAAAAACTAATCCTGCGCTCTTGTTTAGATCTAGATATTGAGTCGTCGTTACATAGATTTCTGTTTCAACTGTCCTGATCGCTCCACCGCCAAGAACCAGAATTATCCCGAAACTCGCTGCGCAATAAAGAAATATCAAGGTAAAAGCCGAAGCGATGGAAGTCTTGAGAAGGGGGAGGGTGACTTCCAAAAAAGTCCGCAGACGCCCTGCGCCATCCAGTGAGGCGGCGTCTTCAAGAGAGAAGTCAAGATTTCGCCAGGTGCTGCCAATTATTCGAACCGCAATCGAATAGTTCATGAATACGTGCGCTAAAATGATGATCGGAACGTTGGAACCGCCTTGTAAGAGTGAGGCGAATACAGGCAGTTGACGAAACGATGTGAAGCCGATCGCAACAACGATCGTCGGCAAGACAAACGGAACCGTAATGAAAGCCTTGATCAATTCCTGTCCTCGAAGTCGTCGAGCGTAGAGTACGTATGCGCCTGGGATCCCTAGTGATACGGAGATGAGTGAGGAGATTAGGGCTTGCCAGATCGTGAACCAGAAAATATTTAGCACTTGGGAAGTGGCTATTGACTCAAACCAATTTCCTGAAAATCCGAGAGAAAGTATTTTCCCTAAAGGCCAGTAGAACAGCACCCCAATAAAGAGGAGGGGCGCTGCCCACAGGATTTTGTTTCTTTTGATGTTAACCGAAGATTTCTGACCACGTTGAGAGCCAGGTCTTGCGATTTGCGTTGATATCTAACGTGTCACCATAAGTGCGATTGGCCTTGCCGGCAAAGGTCGCCCAACTCTCTGGAATTTCCACTCCGGTAACAGCCGGATACATATACATCGAGGTTGGGAAGGTTTTCTGGAAAGCAGGAGATAAGAGATATTCGATTAACTTCTCTGCACCCTGTGGATTTTTTGCCTTCTTGAGGACGCCGACATACTCGGTCTGCCGAAAGCAACCGTCGGTGATTGCTGTGGTTTGCGATTTACCATCTGCCCGAACTTCATCTGCGGGGGATGTCGCGTAACTCAGAACAATCGGGTAGGCACCCTTTCCACTGGAGCCGGAGAAATCTGTGTAGTAGGCGGCTTCCCAGCCGTCATCCACTTTGACCTCATTCGCTTTGAGGCTCTTCCAGAACATCGGCCACTTCTGCTGACCGAAGAGTTCTACGCTGGCTGCCAAGAAAGAGAGTCCTGTTGAAGAGGTATTTGGATTTTCTACAACCGTGAGTCCTTTATAAAGGGGTTTTACCAAGTCTCTTACAGAAGTGGGGGCCGCTATCTTGCGCGATTCAAACCATGTCCTGTCGTAGTTGAAGCAGACGTCACCATAATCGGTTGCGACTAGATCGCCATCAATAATTCCAGCTTTCGTGGCAACGCCGGCGAAGGAGTTATCAATTCCAAAGACTGCATCAGCGATGGGAGAATCTTTGGTGAGTACCAACTTGTTGGTGAGGGTTCCAGCGTCTCCGACCTTGACTAACTTGAGTGTGTATCCACTCTTTGCATTGAAGTCCTTGATCTGGGCAGGACTTATGACGAAAGAGTCATGTGTAGCCAGAGTCAGGTCCTTGATCTTGGTCCCGCCCGTGTTATTTACGACGATTACCAATAGCGCTGCAATTGCAACGATGGAGATGGGAATGAGCGTCTTTCTCGTAAGTTTCATTTCTGTGCCTTTCGTAATGAATAGGCACGGGTTGTAAGAGCGGTCTCCCTGCGTTGGCATTACCCATGTCAGGTTTGACGGTCGAAGACTCCGTAGTCTTCCTCTCAGTCCGGTATTACCGAACTCCCGTGAATTCAAAGGCTACATGAGTTATGAGTTATCTGCCATTTTCATTCCTCATTATTGTCCATTTCCATGAGTTCTTTACGGCCGCTCACTCCCATCTTTCGGTAGATTTCCATTGTCTCTTGTCGTATTAAAGAGGAACTGAAATTTAGGCTTAGCGCAATAGTTTCATTGGTCTTACCTCGACGTATCTCACTGAGAATAATTTTTTGGCGAGAAGTAAGTTCCTTACTTTCTGCCATTAGCGGTTGATTTTTAGAGCTGGCTGAAACTGCAGCGGGTCCTGTCGCACCGGTCGCACCCGTTGTGCCAACTGCACCTGTTGTACCGGTTGTGCCTTGCGGTCCCGCCTCGCCGGTTGTACCTGTTGTGCCCGTCGCGCCCGTTGTACCTTGCGGTCCCGCCTCGCCGGTTGTACCTGTTGTGCCGGTCGCACCGGTCGCACCGGTTGTGCCGGTTGTACCTTGCGGTCCCGCCGCACCGGTCGTACCTTGCGGTCCCGCCGGACCTGCTAATCCAACTCCTTCAGTGAAATCTGACAGTGTCTTCGTGTAAGTATGGTGAAGTGCGAGCATTCCACCAACCGAGCGGAAAAAAAGTTCATCGAGAGAGTCGAGTGCGATTTCCTCACTAAAAAAGAGGAGCCCAACTCCTAAGTAATGAATCGGCCAGGCCAGTGAGTAGTCAAGACCAGAAAGATGACCCTCCATTCTTATCTCTTTGGAGGAGTGCGGCAGTAAATCACCGAGTCCGTGCAGGCTCAGGACTTTGTCCTTCTGCATAGATTGAGAGAATGGACTCAACGGCCCGTTTGCGATTGCAACAACTTCATTCCGGATTCCTTCGCTAACTCCGAAATTGCCTGTGGCCTTAATCGATCCATTCGATTGAAGCAGCCCGAGGAGGAGTCCGCTTGGTTCGAATGGTGAAAAAGTATCTAAGACAAGAAAACGTGCGATGGAATCCGAGGACGGGTTGGTCTCATACAGGAAAGTTGTCAGGTTTGAGATTTTGCGCACATACTCCATGAACCACTTCCCTTCGCGATTTCCTCAGCCTATACCCAGAAAAGTAGCGAGTTCTAGGCGATAACCACGAGTAATTCTGCCCGAGCATGTTCGAGCATACACAAAAGTAACGACGTGAATGCGAGTACTAATGGCATTGGGGAACCCAAAGGCAGAACTCGCCACTAAACCCTTCTCCATAAAGGTGCTTTTCATGATTTCACTTATACGCTCAATATATGACTTTTTACTAAAAAAAGAGTCGACGGCAGTCCGATATATTCGAAAGCACCCACGCCGCATAGGCATGCTGAGCCTAGACGCGATACTTTCCATCGCTCTCGTTTCCGCTGGTTTTTCGTATGCCTCTGCATCATCAAAGAATGAAACTTCGCTGGCGCTCATGCGTGTAGGTGCGGTTGCCCTGTCATCTTCGGAATTTGTCGAACATATCCGTTTGGACAGAGGAGGAGCCTACTGGTTGGGAGACATTTCAGGATTTGATATCGTCCATGATGACAGCATCGATGAGCGTCGTTCTATTTCATATGTTAAGAAAGGCTCTGGTCCGAACCTATTACGACGGTGACTGCAAGTGGGTTGATGGTGGGATATGACATAAATTCGATGATGGGCGAAGTTATTTCGATGCATGGAACTTCCGACACTGTCTATATACATTACCCAAGAGCTCAAACACGGCAAACTCTCATGCGGAATGCGGTTGCCCTAAAACTGGTGGTTTAAGTTCAAAGTGTTATAGTCGAGAAATGAGAGTCATAAGTCTCATAGTAAAGGGAGTTCTTATTGGACTTCTTTTAAGTCTCTTGCCTGTTACCGCTTTCTCAGTTACAAAAATCTCTGCAGGGGCCGTCTGCAAGGTATACAAACAAAAAGTGACCTACCACGGCAAGATATTTACCTGTGTCAAGTCTGGCAAGAAATTGATTTGGAATAAGGGCGTTCGGGTCAAGGTTTCGACCCCAACTCCCACTCCCACCCAAACTCCTACTCCAACTCCGACTGCCTCACCTTCCTCATCATCCACTGCCAAACCACCATTGAAACAGAGGCCAACGCCAAGTCCAGCACGGACGTCCATAATTTTTCCACCTGAAAATTCTGTTTCCGCAATTACGAAGCGTCCAATCAATATGCAAGGAATAAATGTTCAGCACTTTCTCTTCAGCGGCGGAATGGACCCAGCTTTTGTAACACTTGGACCAAAAACAGGAAGCCGACCAGAGTTGGGATACTACGATGGGAAAAGCGGTGTTAACTTTGAAATAGGTAATGGTGAGCCAATCCTGGCACCAGTCGATGCCCGTTTCATCGGTTTCAATAATCGAAATTCTGAATTCAGAAACGGAATGGATGGAACGCTACAAGTCCCATTCAACGATTTGGAATTATGTTTTGAATCAACAAGTTCAGATTGGCCTGGGCTAATTATTTGTTTCTACCACCTGCAAAACTCCCCATTATTGTTGGGAATAGACAAGGATCCTTTGTGTAGTAATGCCAAAGAATGGCCAGGACCACTACGGGCGGAAGGTTGGCAGTTCTATACAGAAAATGATTCCGCATACGCCGGTAATGCGACCTCAGCCGCCTGCCAAGCACTTCTTGGCCGTGAAGTAAAGCGAGGCGCTGTCATTGCATATTCAGGAAGCGTTGGTACTCACTCGCAAGCACCGATAAGGATGAAGGTCCCAGATAAATCTTTGAATCCAACTGTTAAATCAGGAGACAGAAACTTGCACTGGGTTCAAGGAGATGCATTCTTCTATTGGAAATGTTTTGCTCCTGATGCCACCTTTGAGCAAGGTGTTCTTGCCTATCCTTGGGAGTGCAACGGGTTCAAGGTCCCTGCGGAACAACGTTTGGTTGACTATAAGTATGAAAAGTAGAAAGTCCTACCTAACTAGTTGCCTCGGACTTAGTTAAGAAAACTTCTTCAAAAGAAATTCCTGGGATACCAATTGCCCCATCGACGCCCTCTTGAATTAACTCCCGCAATTCCTTAAGTGAGTTGGCAAAAACCAGGTAACGGGTAGGCTCTCCGTCAATGATCAGATTGGATGTTGCCGACCAATAGCCTGGATCATCCTCACAAATTTCAAGTTTGTGTTGTGTCACCGTAATACCTCCAGTGCTTCTTTTTCAGCGAGTCCTAGGTCGTCCATAAGAACGTCACGAATCTGATGTCCCGAAAGTTCTTTCGCACTAAATCTAGACGACTTGGTGGGGCGAGATGGGATTGAACTCACTCAGATGAGAGATAGGTTCTTGCCAGGATATTCCATTTCAAAAGAGTTACATTCAACAAAAACTTCCTTGAAGGAGATTCCTTCGATCTCCAAATCTCCATCGATTCCTTCTTGTAACAATTCACGAAGCTCTTCTAATGAATTAGCGAAAATATTGTAATGCACAGGTTCTTGCGAAGTGCCGATATTAGAATACGCCCACCAGTTACCTTCATTATTTTGAATCTCCAACTTGAATTCAGTCACTTGATAACCTCCAGTGCTTCGACTTGAGTTAAATAAACTTGTCCCATTAAAACTCCCTTAACTTTCCGAGTTGAAAGTTCCCTGGAAGCATGAAAAGTAAAGAGGACCTCGGGCCTCCCCATGGCGACGAGAGTTCGATGAGAGCCATTAGTTCTAACTATTGTGTAGTTGAGGGGTTTTCGCAAAAGTATCTGCAGTAATTCGTGAGCCTTCATGGACGGGAATTTGGGCACTTGCGAAGTCTCTGCTGTAACGAGATTTCACTTTTCTCGCCCTGAGTAGTCTGTGCGTGGAATTACGCCGTGGATTTATGGGAAAGAAATTACTGAGAGTGATGTTGAGAGGATTCGCTCCTCGTTCAATGGGTGGAGTAATACAGCACGCAGTGGGGCGAGTCGGGTTCGACCTGAAAAAGAAGGTCCTACCTATTTAGTTGCTTCGGAGCTAGTTAAGAAGACCTCTTCAAATGTAATTCCTTCGATATCGAGATCTCCAGCTACTCCCTCTTGGACTAACTCGCGTAACTCTTCTAAAGTGCCTCCGATAACTATGTAAGCGGTCTTGCCCTCTTCTAGTTCCAAGTTGGACGTGCCTACCCATGTTCCAGTGCTGTCTTGTTCAATTTCCAATTTATATCGTGTCATCGTAAGACCTCCAAAGCTTCCTTCCCCTTGTCCACATAAATTAACAATTTAGTGGTTTTGCCTGCAAAATGCGAAGTAATTCGCGAGACTTCATTGTTGGAAAATTGGACATGCCCGTAGTGTGGAATTCCATGTAAGCCTTTCTTATTAGCGCTCAGTAACTTGTGGATAATGAAAGAGAGTTGAACTTGAGGCGACAGAATTGCACTATGAAACCGACATTTAATGCATATATTGATGGATTCAATCTTTACAAAGGCTCACTTGAGAGGCGCCCCGAATGTAAATGGTTAGATATTGTCGGTCTCTGTAAATCTCTCGAACCCGATGCTAATTTGGGCAGGGTATTTTATTTTACAGCTCCTGTTAAGTCACGTTTTGTAGGGGATCGGGCATCAGATCGTCAAGCTACTTATCTTCGAGTTTTGGAACATTCTGGTGTAAAAATAGTTCGAGGCAAATTTCGAAAAGATGCTCGTTGGCATCGCCTTGCTTCCATTACTTTTTACTAAGTCTGAGGGAGTAACTGTTCACGTAGTAGTTCCCGGAGATGGACAAAATTCGGCATCTCTAAAATCTTCCGCGAGTTCTCTTATTCGCTTAGACGTTGAACTGCTTCGAAATAATCAATTCCCCGACAGTTATTTGACGCCGAGTGGAGGAAATATTCAAAAGCCTAGGTCTTGGGCAAAATCGCATCCGCGGAAATGACAAGGGCTCAACCTCTCGGTTGAGCCCTAGGCTTGAAGACGAAACCTCAAGCGGTGTAACAGAAGGCTACCATTTACTGATGACGATTTGCTTTACCTAGAGAACTGTCGCGCCATTCTTTTGTGATGAAATGAAAACTTCTTCAAATGCAATTCATGGAATACCAATTGCCCCATCGACACCCTCTTGAACCAGATCTCGCAATTGTTTAAGTGAGTTGGCAAAAACCAGATAACGGGTAGGTTCTCCATCAATGATTACATTGGATGTTGCCGACCAATAGCCTGGATCATCCTCACAAATTTCAAGTTTGTATCGTGTCACCGTAATACCTCCAGCGCTTCTTTTTCCACAGGTAATGCAATGCTAAAACATCAGTTACCGAATACCCACTCTAATTCTCGACGTGAAAAGGCGCGAACTTCTGAAGAAAATTTATCGGCAAGCCGCGCGACAAGGGATTAGAGATGTAACGCTGCGTGAGGGCGGGAGCCATTCAATTATGACAATTAGTAACCTAGGTATTCCAATACCGCGGCATAAAGAGTTAGGTGATTTACCTGCGATGCAAATCATGAAACAATTCCAACCAGTCCTCGGAGAAAGATGGTGGCACAATGATTAAGACTACATATAGAGCCAACGTCACCAAAGATGGCACATTTTGGTTTATTCAACTTCCATCTCTGGAAAATGTCTTCACTCAAGCTCGCAACCTCGATGAGATTGATGTCATGACACGCGACGTGGTCTCGATGATGCTTGAAATTCCTGCAGATTCCTTTGATCTTGAATTTATTTTCGAAGACGGCCAATAAATCACCTTAGATCATTACAGTGGGGCGAGTCGGGCTCGAACCGACGACGACGGAATTATGAGTTCCGGGCTCTAACCAACTGAGCTACCGCCCCTTGGGGAGGAGTTTAGAGGAGAATTGAAAGTGATGCGCCACTATGCTCTAAAGATGCGTTTGAAGCACATTTTTTCTTTAATTCTCACTTCAATGATGTTCGTGGGTATTTTACCGCCTGCCTACGCCACACCGATTTACGCGTTTCCCATTGACGGATGCGCCGTTAAATATGCACACTCCCACCACAATTATCCTGCGACAGATATCTTGACGAGAAAAGGATGTCATTTTGTGGCTACGACATCTGGGATCGTTGACGAAGTCAATCGAGTGGATAGGTGGAATGGCAAGACTAATTTAGGGGCGCAGCGTGGGGGATTGTTCGTATCGATCATTGGTGACGATGGCGTTCGGTATTATGGGTCGCACCTGGGGAAAGTTGCGCCAGGTATTAAACCGGGCCGCCGAGTAAATGCGGGTGATGTGCTGGGATATATCGGCACATCGGGCGATGCTCGTGGAACCGCATCACATGTTCACTATGGAATTTCGTGGCCAACACCTGCAGGAATTTGGTGGGTACGTCGGGGTGAGGTGTACCCATGGAGATATTTAGATGCTTGGAAAGTTGGAAAGGATTTATCGCCGGCGAAATCAGTAGCTACATTGATGAAGAAAGTGGGAGTGATCCCTAAGCAATCTGGGTATTGACCTTTTATGTGAATGTTTGGAAATGAGAAAAGCCCCCGGTCTCCCAGGGGCTTTTCTACTTAAAGTGGTGAATATTAGTTAGCGTTTACGGCGTCGGCCTGTGGACCCTTTGGACCCTGGACGACCTCGAACGAAACTGACTGACCCTCTTCAAGGGACTTGTAACCATTTCCTTGAATTGCTGAGTAGTGAACAAATACGTCTTGTCCGCCACCATCAACTGCAATGAAACCGAAACCCTTTTCAGAGTTGAACCACTTAACTGTGCCTGTTGCCATGTTTTGCTTTTCCTTCGATATATGTGGGGTGAGCGAGAAATCCTCGTTCACCAGTCTTCCTCTTGCGCCAGCGATACCGAGCAAAGCTTTAGGCCATGAAACGGGTACTGATTAAGCGTCCGACTACCTATAAGGGTACTGGCTCTTAGGCTTATTACCTAAAGAGTTTTCCTCCAGCACTAGCGCGGATAGGGTCAAATGCGGTAAAAATAGACATCGAATCGTTCGTGGTGGGCTGGGGAAGGTCGCGCCAACGTCAACGAGGAGAGATATGGACCTATCCGCCTTACCCCCTACGGGCTCAAGAGCCTTTACACGGGGTTATCTCGTCATTCACTCAGCACCTTCCGCGCTCTGCCGCCACATTGAATGGGCGGTGGCCAGCCTCTTAGGGCGTCCTGTTCAACTCACGTGGAGGCCACAACCACTTCTCGTAGGAACTCATCGGACCACCATCGAATGGCGGGATCGAGCCGGCATTGGTGCCGAACTGGCAAGTGCGCTGCGAGGCTGGCACTACTTGCGTTATGAAGTTCGTGAGGAGTCTGCGCAAGCGCGCATCCTCTATCGATTCACGCCTAACTTAGGTATTCACCGCGCGGTTCTCGATGGCGCTGGTTCGGTCATGATTACTGAGAATCAGATTACAAGTGCGCTAGCACTCGATGATGACTCTATGCGGATTTCAATTCAGCTAGCACTCGGAAGCGAATGGGATTTAGAACTTGAGCAATTTCGACGAGTAGAGATGGATGAAATTTCACACGATCGCGTTATCTCCTTTTAATACCTCGCCAAATGAAGCAGGAGTAGGCTCTAATTTATGAGCGACATGAAAGAAAGTCCCATCATTACAATCGAGCGACGCAAAGCTATGACCATTATTATTTCGGCGATCATTGTCTCCATTGCACTTGGCTATGGATTGGTAAAGGTCGGGGCTGGATTTGCCGCACGTACAACAGATGGCATCACGGTTACCGGATCTGCAAAAGTTGCGGCAACGGCAGACAACGCAGTGTGGACTCTTTCTATACAAGAGTCGAAATCAAGTGTCGCCGCCTCAGTCAAGCAGGTCGGTGTAAGTATTGACGCACTTAGCGCCTATCTCACAAAAGGCGGAATACCAGCGGATTCGATTCAACTGGGAGCGGTCTCCACATACGCAAATCAGGAGTACAAGAACGGGAATCCCACTGGTCGCACTCTTTCATACAATGCCAGTCGCAATTTGACCGTGCGATCCAAAGACGTTCAACTGATTGCTCAATTGAGTCAAGATATTGGCACTCTCCTGCAGACTGGCGTCAACATCAATAACTATGGACCGCAATATTATGTTTCGACGCTACCAACTTTGCGTCCGCAATTATTGGAAGATGCCATGAAGGATGCTCAAGTAAGAGCAATTGCGTTGACCAGAGCAGTCGGCGGAACCATTGGGCCAGTCTTGAGCGTTCGCAGTGGACCCTTCCAGGTTACGACACCTGATTCGACGATAACTTCTGACTATGGGGAGTACGACACTTCAACCATTGAAAAGACGGTTACTTCGACGGTTTCGGTTACATTCAAGACAAAGAAGTAATTTCTCGCCTACTTGTATCTCTAGATCTTAAAGAGGGATTAAAGCGGGATATTGCCGTGGATTCCACGATGCTGTGGGGCAGTTTTAATCGCTCGCGCAATAATCTGGCGCGTCTTCTTGGGGTCGATAATTTCATCAACGACACCAATTTCGACTGCGCGGGCAACTCCGCCTGATATTTGATCGTGCTTCGCAGCGAGTTCGAGTTCCATCATCTCTCTCTGTTCTTCCGGCAGGTCGGCGAGCAGCCTGCGGTGGAGCACACGAACTGCTGCAACCGCGCCCATGACCGATACTTCAGCGGTTGGCCAAGCAAAGACTTTGGTTGCACCGAGGGAGCGAGAATTCATTGCGACGTAGGCTCCACCGTATGCCCTACGGGTGATTAGAGTGATCCGAGGTACAACCGCCTCACCAAATGCATGAAGTAATTTGGCGCCTCGTCTGACTGCGCCCTCCCATTCTTGGCCTGCCCCAGGTAAGAATCCGGGAACGTCGACAACGACAATGAGCGGGATACCGAACGAGTCACAGGTGCGGACAAAGCGAGCCGCCTTTTCTGCGGCAGATGAATCAAGGGCGGCGCCTAAGTGAGCGGGGTTGTTGGCGACGATTCCGACAGTTCGACCGCCAACGCGCCCAAGTTTTGTGATGATATTTGGTGCCCACATAGGAAGGAGTTCGATTTTTGCTTGGCCCTCATCGAGAAGTGCATCGACGAGTGGAAGGACCTCATACGTACGTTTCTTCGCATCAGGGACAAGTGATCCAAGATCGAGATCTTGAAGTGGAAGGGTGACCTCACCTTGATCTGCGAAGAGTGAAGTGAGCGAGCGAATTTCTTCGAAGGCTTCTTCCTCCGAACGTGCGATGACGTGAGCGACACCGCTATTTCTGCGATGCGCATCTGGTCCACCAAGTTTGGCCATGTCGATGGTTTCACCTGTGACACTTTTGACAACATCGGGACCGGTTACAAAGATTCTTCCCTCTGGCGCCAATACAACAACATCAGTGAGTGCCGGGCCGTACGCTCCGCCACCTGCAGTCGGTCCGAGTACCAATGAAAGTTGTGGAATCTTCCCACTCGCTGTGATCATTGATTGAAAAACTTCGCCAAAGGCGTTGAGTGAGAGAACCCCGTCGCGCAAGCGAGCACCACCTGAATGCCATATTCCAATCACGGGGATTCGCGCCGCCATCGCAGCGTTGTAAGCGGCAACAATGACCCGTGCTCCATCTGGTCCGAGTGCTCCACCTTGAATTGTGGCATCTGACGCAAAGATTATTACCGACTTGCCGGCGACAGTGGCTGTGGCGGCGAGCATTCCAGATTCATCACGAGGAGTGATCAGGGTGAGCGATCCGGTATCCGCAAGACGGCCCATTCTTACTTCTGGGTCGCGCGGATTCATTTCAGTAGGAAGCAAATGCCAACACCACGTTATGTCCACCAAAACCAAATGAATCATTGAGTGCGGCGATATCTCCCGCAGGAAGTGCGCGAGGCTTGTCGCGGACTACGTTGATTGTTATAGCTGGATCAAGGTTTTCAATGTTGATGGTTGGGGGAGCCATTCGCTCTTGCAGCGCTTTCACAATAAATACTGACTCAATTGCGCCCGCGCCACCAAGTAGGTGTCCCGTCATTGATTTAGTAGCCGACACTGCTACGTGGTCGGCATCTGCACCCAGGGCAAGGCGGAGGGCGTTGGCCTCTGCGATATCGCCGACAGGGGTAGAGGTCGCATGTGCGTTGAGATGCACGATGTCGCGTGTTGTAAGTCCGGCATCCCGCAGTGCGAAGGCGATTGCTCGCTGAACTCCGCTGCCATCTGGATCAGGCGCGGCGATGTGATAACCATCCGATGTAAGACCTTGTCCAACGATTTCTGCATAAATTTTTGCACCGCGCGCTTTTGCATGTTCGAGTTCTTCAAGAATAAGTACTCCGCCACCTTCACCGAGCACAAAGCCATCTCGATCAAGATCATATGGACGCGAAGCCCGAGCGGGATCGTCGTTTCGGGTGGAGAGTGCTTTCATGGCGGCGAATCCGGCCATTGGCAAGGCGTGGACCGCAGCTTCAACACCACCGGCAGCAATAATCTCTGCACGATTGGTGCGGATCATTTCCATTGCATAACCAACCGCTTCGGCACCTGATGCGCATGCACTCACTGGAGTGTGCACACCAGCGCGAGCTTTGAGTTCGAGTCCAACATTTGCCGCGGGTCCATTTGGCATGAGCATCGGAACGGTATGCGGGCTTACGAAGCGTGAGCCTTTGCCTTTCAATATGTCATATTGATCAAGCATTGTGATGACGCCACCGATGCCAGAGGCAATCACAACACCCAGTCGGTCGAGATCTACATCGGGTGCGCCGGCATCCTTCCACGCTTCCCGCGCAGCGATGAGGGCGAATTGCTCTGATCGGTCCAGTCGGCGCATTTCAACGCGATCCATGACCTCACTCGGTTCGACTGCGACCCGTGCGGCAATAGTGACCGGGATAGTGCTGGCCCACTCTTCGGTGAGAGTGCGCACTCCACTCTGGCCGGCCAGAAGAGCCGACCATGAAGTGGCGACATCTCCACCTAACGGCGTGGTTGCACCTAGCCCTGTTACTACTACGCGACGACGAGACATTCTTTGGTTCTCCGAATCAAGAATTATGCAGAAACCTTAACGATGAAATTCACTGCATCGCCAACAGTTGCCAGATCAGAGACCTGATCATCTGGAATCTTCACGCCGAAGCGTTCTTCCGCGGCAACAACAACTTCAACCATGCTCAAGGAATCGACATCTAGGTCATCGGTAAAGTTCTTGTCCATCTCAACGGAGGCGGCAGGTATTCCTGCAACTTCTTCGACGATCTCTTTGATTCCTGCGAGTACTTCTGCTTGTGAAAGTGCCATTGTTTCTGTACCTATTCCTTTTAGTTGTCTCTTAGTTGCTTTTAGTTTTTACTTGTGAAAGGTGCGGGAGGCAGTTTGACTACCTGACCCGCATAGACCAATCCTGCGCCATAACCGATGAGTAACGCCAATCCGCCATGCAAATGGGGCTGTTCTTCGAGCAAAGCCGACATTGCCAGCGGGATTGACGCTGCCGAAGTATTTCCGGCGGTCCGTATGTCCTTGGCGATCACAACATTCTCAGGGATGCCTATCTCCCTTGCCATCGATTCAATAATGCGCACATTTGCCTGGTGCGGGATAAAAGCGTCAAGTTGATCCGGGGTCACGCCGGCCGCTTCGAGTATCTGCTTACCGACCTTGCTCATGGAGAATACTGCCCAACGAAAGACAGTCTGTCCTTGTTGGGTAAGAGTCGGCCAGAGCGCGGCTGAATCACCCTTTTTGATATCAGTCCATGACGGCTCGAGCAAAATTGCATCGCGGTTTTCAGCATCAGAACCCCAAACCATGGGTCCGATTCCAGGCTCCTCGGAAGGCCCGATAACAACCGCACCCGCCCCGTCGGCAAAAATAAATGCTGTGGCTCGATCATCGGGATTGGTGAAGTCGGAGAGCTTCTCCACGCCAACCACCAGAACATATTTGGATGTGCCAGAGCGGATAAGGTCACTGGCCATACCAACGCCGTAACAGAATCCAGCACATGCGGCACTGATATCAAACGCTGCTGCTGTCGGATTTCCAAGTCGCGCGATCAATGCGGTTGCAGCGCTCGGTGCTTGGTAAGGGAATGTAATCGTGGCGACAATGACCGTATCAATATCAGTCATTGCAATATTGGTCCGCTCCACTGCTTGCCGACAGGCGGCCTCTGCCATGAACAGAACGCTCTCGTGCTCGGCGCCAAATCGGCGAGATTCAATTCCAGTGCGTTGGCGAATCCATTCATCGCTCGAATCGATGCGATCAACAATTTCCGAGTTGGGAACATTGATTGATGGTTGATAGCCGCCGACACTCAATATTCGACTGAAAGTTCCTTTGCGGACATTGATCATGGCGCTCCACCCTTATCTCTTTGTCTCTCAACTGTTCTCACTGGGTCTCGCTCTGTCGGGAAATTAAATCGCGTGCTGCATCTAGGTCTGCTGGGCTTTTGAGTGCCAAAGTCTCAACCCCCGGTAGGGCTCGTTTGATGAGTCCGATAAGAGTTCCGGCGGGGGGAAGTTCGATTACTGCGGTGACGCCGAGCGCCTTCATGGCTTCCATGCAAAGATCCCAACGAACCGGGTTGGCGATTTGACGTACGATTCGATCTAGAACTTCACGCCCACTTGTGACCTCGGCGCCTTCCTTGTTGGAAAGAATTACTACGCGCGGATCACTTACTGGAATTCCTTCTGCGAATCTTTGCAACTTTCCAATGGCAGGTTCCATCACCTCAGTATGAAAGGCACCAGCGACAGCGAGTGGTCTCACTCTTGCCCCCGCCGGCGGATTGGCTTCTAGTGCAGCCAGGGCTGCGAGTTTTCCGGCCGCGACAATCTGTCCAGCCCCGTTCTCATTTGCTCCCACTAGTCCAAGTGCGGTGAGCGCAGAAATAACTTCATTTCGATCGCCGCCCAGCACTGCTGACATGCCAGTGGGTGTCTGGGCTGCGGCTACTGCCATGGCCGCTCCGCGCTCGCGCACCAATCGCATGGCGTCCACCTCGGAAATCACCCCGGCAATAGCGGCGGAAGTTATTTCGCCGACCGAATGTCCGGCAGTGATTGAAAATTTAACGCCACCCAAAGCTTTCATTCCGAGAATTCCGGCACTCACAATAAGTGGTTGCGCATTGGATGTATCGCGAATTTCGTCAGCGTCAGCCAGAGTGCCAAGATGCAGAAGATCAAGTCCAATCGTTTCTGAAAATTCCTCTAGCGTGGATTTGAGTTTGGCATCTTCAATCCAAGGGGAGAGAAACCCGGGGGTCTGCGATCCTTGCCCGGGGGCGACTATTGCAAGCACGGAGTAGATTTTAGAGGGGCAGAGGCCGTACTAACCAGTATGTGAAAATTCTATGAAGAAAGAGTTCGTGAAACCAGCCACACTTGAGCGCAATGCGGGGCAACATTTACTTTTGCCGACGGCTTAGCAATAACGGGTTCATAAGTTGATGTCACCTCTGATGCGTCGAAAATACATCTATAGGAATGCCCCCACTTCTCATTTGGAAGCGTAAACGCAGTCTCATGTCGTGATGAGTTGAGCATGACCACGAGAGCGCGATTTGAACTAGCTTCGATAAAAATCGTCAAACTTCTTTTTTCACCATCTTGCCAGTGCGTGTCCGTCATCTCGCGTCCGCCCAAGCTGAACCAGGCGACGTCTTTGCGTTGAGTACCGCGATCGAGTGCACCCGTAAAGAAATCAGAGGAGACATCAGCAAGATATGTGGATCGGATTCGTGACAGTGTCGCCGTTGCTTCCAGCATGTCCTCCTCATCGTCATTGAGATTCCAATTGAGGTTTACTCCGAAATCGTCATCGCCTTCCCAGGGTTGGGAGTATGCATTATTGGATCCATTCTGAGTCCGGCTTACTTCATCGCCCATTGCGAGCATCGGCACACCGGAGGAGAGCATCAAAGTCGTGAGCATGGATTTCTTCAAACACTTTCTGGTCGCATTGATTTCTGAGTTGTCTGTTGGACCTTCAACTCCTACATTCCATGAGCGATTCCCAGCGCCGCCATCGCGATTGTCTTCACCATTGGGTTCGTTTCGCTTATGTTGGTAAGTAACCAAATCGTTGAGAGTGAAGCCATCATGCGCCGTGACGAAATTGATCGACGAAGTCGGTCCGCGAAAGTAGAAAATATCGCTGGAGCCACCAATGCGCGAGGCGATGTCTCCAACTCCTTCGCCGAACCCGCGTGCTAAATCACCCAACCAGAATTGACGTACCGCATCGCGGTAATGGTCATTCCACTCGCGCCACGGATATGCGAAATCGCCCAGGCTATATCGCGAAACATCCCACGGTTCGGCAATGAGCTTGAGATCTCGTAATTCTGGGTCGGCGCAAATCGCAGTAAAGAGAGAGGAATCAGATGCGGAATGATTTCGATAAAGCGCGGTTGCCAGATCAAACCGAAATCCATCTACCCCGATCACTTCGCTCCACCACCGGAGGGAATCCACGATGTGCCGGACCGAATGTGGCTGGCCGGCGTTGACGGTGTTTCCGCATCCGGTGACATCGATGTATTCCGAATCGGAAAGATGGCTGTACCAGGCCTTGTGATCGATTCCTCGGAAAGAGAGCGTGGGTCCGCCCAGGCCGCCTTCGCCGGTGTGGTTATAGACGACATCCAAAATCACCTCGATACCGGCATCGTGCAGGCGATCGATCGCCCACTGCAATTCGGATATCGGATCCTCGCCCGCCGCGTAGCCGCGGTGGGGCGCGCTAAATGAAATCGGGTTGTATCCCCAATAATTGCGCCGCCCACGTGACCAGATGGCAGGTTCGGTTATGGAATGCTGAATCGGCAGGAGTTCGAGGGCGGTGATTCCCATCTTCTTGAGATGCGCGATCGTGCTGGCATGACCGAGCCCCCGGTATGTGCCGCGTTCGCTCTCGTCAATCTCTGGATTTGCAGCACTTATTCCTTGAACATGGGTTTCGTAGATAAGAGTCTTCGGCCACGGGGTGTTGAGGCGGTCAATTTTTCGGGCAAGATGGTGGGTCACGACCGAATAGGGGACTTTCCCCGCGCTGTCACGGTTATCTCGGATAGATAGGTCGCCGTCGCCGAGACCGTCTTTACTCACATGCCCGTAGATCTCAGGTACGTACTGGACCTGGCCATCTAGAAGATGGGTATAGGGATCGAGGAGGAGCTTGGCTGAGTTGAATCGCAACCCCCGTTCAGGTTCCCATGGGCCATAAACCCGATAGCCGTATCGCTGTCCAGGTCGAACTCCGGCCAGATATCCATGCCAGATCGGTCCAGTCCGGTGGGCTAGCGCAAAGCGAGTTTCAACCAGGCGACCGTTGATTTCGTTGAAGAGGCAGAGCTCGACCGCATCGGCGGCTTCCGACCAGAGGGCAAAATTGGTGCCCTCGTGTGTCGGCGTTGCGCCTAGGAAGCGATGATCGGCTGGTAGCACCGTTCTATCTTTGCCTGCAATGCGCTCCTACGCGAACTCACAGGCCTTTCCGCCTGCCGAAATTGTTTCCGCCTGTACCGCCAAGTAGCATCCCACCATGAAGATCGCTGTCTGCGTCAAGCAAGTTCCCGATTCTTGGGCGGAGAAGAAGATGCAGGACGGTCGGCTCGACCGGGTCAACGTGGATGCTGTTCTCAATGATCTGGACGAGTACGCAGTGGAGGAAGCGCTGCGTATTGTCGAGGCCAATGGAGGAAGCGGCGAAGGCGCCCCGAACTCAGTCACGGTGATCTCAATGGGACCTGAGCGCACGGTCGATGCTGCGCGCAAGGCACTCTCGATGGGAGCCGATGGCGCCATCATCATCACTGACGATGCGCTCGCTGGTTCGGATGCCCTGGCGACATCGAAAGTGCTCGCCTCGGTCATTACGCAGGGTGAATTTGATCTGGTCATCTGTGGCACTGAATCAACTGATGCGCGGATGAGTGTTATTCCCGCGATGCTTGCCGCGCACCTGGGTTGGGCCCAATTAACTTTTGCTGGGTCGCTCACTATCGATGCTGCCGCAAAGACCGTAGCGATCGAACGCAATACGGATTTAGGTATCGAGAAAATGCGCGCTGCATTTCCGGCGGTTATTAGCGTTGTAGAGAAAATCAACGAACCCCGATACCCGTCCTTCAAGGGGATTATGGCGGCGAAGAAGAAGCCGATGGAGATCCGCTCTCTTGCAACGGTCGGCGTCGAAGCCAGTCTCGTGGGAGCGGCTGGGGCTAAGAGTGTCGTCGTCGATGCAACGCAACGCCCACCTCGTGCTGCCGGCATAAAAGTTGTCGATGATGGCAGTGGTGGAAATGAACTCGTCAACTTCCTCGTCGAAAAGAAATTGATATGAGCGATATTTTTATCCTGGCGGAATTCACAGGCGAGAAGATCGCAAAGACGACTTTCGAACTCGCGACCGTTGGTGCTCGTGCGGGGTCGGTCACCGCAATTCTTTTGGCGCCAATGGGTCGCGGCGCTGCGTTAGCGGGGCTCATCAATAGTGGTCCGATTTCAAAGGTCTTAGTTGTCGAGAGCGATGACTTCACGAGATTTGGCGTCCCTGCCGCTAGTGCAGCGATTAGCCAACTCCTTGCGCAGATGAAACCGAAAGCACTTCTCATTGCATCTAGCGCATTTGGGAAAGAGGTCGCGGGCTGTGTTGCGGTTGCTACCGATTCAGGACTGCTCACGGATGTTGTCGATGTTGCAGCAGATCTAAGTGCGACGCAATTGATTTTCGGTGGTTCGATGACGGTTCACTCTCGTGTGTCCACTGAGATTTCAATCATCACGGTCCGCCCGAATGCAGTCACGCCAGAGATGTCGTCAAGTGCGCCAGAAATCATCAACGCAACAGTTGAAATCCCAGCCTCTGCCAAACTCGCCGAAGTTCTCTCCTTGGAACCACCCGTCACTGGCGGTCGTCCCGAACTCACAGAAGCTCAAATCATTGTCTCCGGTGGTCGCGGTACCAATGGCGATTTCTCTCCGGTGGAAACATTCGCAGACCTCCTCGGTGCCGCGGTCGGCGCATCGCGCGCCGCGACAGATGCAGGGTGGTACCCGCACTCCCATCAAGTGGGACAGACAGGTAAGACCGTCAGCCCGCAGCTCTACGTTGCATGTGGAATTTCCGGTGCGATACAGCATCGGGCGGGCATGCAGACCAGCAAGACAATTGTGGTAATAAATAAGGATCCTGACGCTCCCATCTTTGAGTTGGCTGATTTCGGCGTAGTGGGGGACCTCTTTGCGGTCCTGCCTCAGGCCAGCGAAGGCGTGCGAGCCCGCAAGTCCTAGACTTGCCCTATGTCCATTTATCTCGACCACGCTGCAACGACACCGATGGTGGATGGTGCGATCGAGACTGTGACTGCACAGATGAGGAAGTTGGGTAACCCCTCCAGCCTGCACACTCACGGCCGCGCCATCCGGAAGGAAATCGAAGAAGCGCGGGAAGTAGTCGCTACCTCAATCGGGTCGCTTCCCAGCGAAGTCATCTTCACTGCCTCCGGCACTGAGGCAAATAACACCGCCCTGAAGGGGCTTTTCTGGGCTGGTCAGAAAATTGGTCGCAACCTCGTCGTCATTTCAGCGATTGAGCATCACGCGATCCTTGACCCAGCGCAGTGGCTGGTCGAACATGAAGGTGCCGAACTAGTCAAGATCGGTGTGGACTCCAGCGGGGTTCTCAATATTGGCGAACTCACCAATCTCATCGCGCAGCGCGGTGATGAGGTTGCCGTCATATCGGTGATGGCTTCAAATAATGAAACCGGAGTGATCCAACCGATCGCGGAAGTTGTTGAGTTGGCAAAGATCAATTCCATACCAGTGCACTGCGATGCGGTGCAGAGTTTCGGAAAAGTGCCGCTTTCTTTTAGCGAACTCGGGCTTACTGCAATGACGATCAGCGCACACAAAATCGGTGGACCATTTGGCATCGGCGTCCTTGTGTTGCGTCGGGCAGTAGAGATTCCGGCCTTGCTTCACGGTGGGGGACAGGAGCGCGAGATTCGAAGTGGCACATTGAATGCCCCTTCGATTCTTGCATTTTCTGCTGCTGTCAAGGAATCGGTGGAAACATTTGAGGTTCGCAATTTCCGAGTAGCGCAAATTCGAGATGACTTTGCCCGGCGGATAGTGGAAGTCATTCCTGATGCCTATATCAATGGAATTGAATCCACGCGCCTTCCTGGAATCATCAGCGTCACTTTCCCTGGCACCGAAAGCGATACGTTGTTGTTGCTACTAGATGCCGAAGGGATTTCATGCTCGACAGGATCGGCATGCAGCGCAGGAGTTCACCGACCAAGCCATGTCCTATTGGCGATGGGGCACACGGAGACGAGTGCGATGTCGAGCCTTCGGTTCTCACTTGGCACAACGACAACATTTGCAGAGATCGATGAGACCCTGCGCGTTCTTCCCTCGGTGATTGATCGCGGACGGATGGCTAATCTTCGATGAAACTGATTGCGGCGATGAGCGGCGGTGTCGACTCAGCAGTGGCTGCTGCCCGCGCGGTTGAGGCGGGTCACGATGTCATCGGTGTCCATCTTGCGCTCGCATCCAATCCGCAGAAGTACCGCTCTGGCGCGCGCGGGTGCTGCACCATCGAGGATTCGCACGATGCCAGGCGCGCTGCCGATGTGATCGGCATTCCTTTCTATATCTGGGACATGGCGCAAGAGTTTCACGAGGAAGTCGTAGAGAACTTCCTGGCCGAATATTCCGCGGGACGTACCCCCAACCCCTGTCTGCGGTGCAATGAGAAGATCAAATTCGCCGCTGTTTTAGACCGTGCACGTGCCATGAAATTCGACGGCGTTGTCACCGGTCATTACGCGATCACCCGGCAGGGAGCGATGGGCAAGACGCTACATCGCGCAATCGATGAAACTAAAGACCAGTCCTACGTGCTCTCGGTACTTACCGTCGATCAGATTCAAGGCGCAATTTTCCCGCTGGGTGACACCCGGAAAACGGATGTCCGTAAGGAAGCAGAAGCGCGCGGACTCTTCGTGGCCAACAAACCGGACAGTCACGACATCTGTTTTGTCCCAACCGGGGATAACGCGGGATGGTTACGCGATCGGTTGGGCAGCGAGATCGGACCGATCGTGGATCAAGAGGGACACCAAGTCGGTCAGCACAAAGGCGCATACACATACACAATCGGACAACGGCGCGGATTGGGGCTTTCTGTGCCGACCATTGATGGGTCGCCCCGTTTTGTTCTCAAAGTCGAACCTGAGACAAATACCGTTGTCGTAGGGTCGCGCGAGGATTTAGCGGTGTCAACAATGGTGGGCGAGAACCCCGTCTGGTGCGGTCTTTCTGTCGATGAGATTCCACGGCGTGGTTTCGTGCAGATCCGTGCTCACGGTCAGCCGCTTGCCTGCACCTATTACTTCAATGGCGAATTGTTGACTGCCCAACTCGACGAGCCGATTTTCGGCTTAGCAACCGGACAAGCGATGGCAATCTATGACGGGGATCGCGTGGTGGGCTCGGCGACTATTTGCGAGACACAATCGTGAGTGCGCAAGTACGTCGCAGAATTGCAGAATTAAGCGAGCAGATTCGAGATCACCAATTTCGCTATTACGTGATGGATTCTCCAGTCATCACAGATGCAGAATTTGATTCACTTCTAAAAGAACTTTCCGATTTGGAGGCGAAACATCCCGAACTGCGCGAAGCAGATTCTCCAACGCAGAATATTGGCGGAGGGTTTGCTACTCACTTCGAACAGCACAACCACCGCGAGAAGATGATGAGCCTGGACAACGTCTTTGACATGGACGAACTCAACGCGTGGTTTGACAGGGCGGAGAAGAGCGGCGCGATTTCGCAATGGCTCTGCGAACTCAAGGTAGACGGGCTCGCCATCAATCTCCTCTATGAAGACGGCCTGCTTACTCGCGCACTCACCCGGGGCAATGGTGTGACCGGTGAGGATGTGACCCTCAACGTCAAAACTATCCGTAATCTTCCGCACAAGTTGGTCGGGGAGAATCTTCCAACTTTGATGGAGGTGCGCGGTGAAGTGTTTTTCCCACTAGCCGCGTTCGCCGAACTCAATGCTTCGCTGGAGGAGTCTGGCAAGGCACTCTTCGCCAATCCGAGAAATGCTGCAGCAGGCTCTCTTCGTCAGAAGGATCCGCGGGTCACCGCCGAACGCCCGCTCAGCGTCGTTGTTCATGGGGTCGGTGCGTGCGAGGGTCACCAATTCGCTTCGCAAAGTGAGGCCTACGAAACCCTCAAGGCATGGGGATTGCCGACGAGTAATCGTTACAAAGTCTTTTCGAAGCAGTTTGAAGTAATCAAGTACATCGGAAATTTCCAGACCCATCGCCACGATCTCGAGCATGAGATCGACGGAGTGGTAATTAAAGTCAACCTCTTCGCACAACAGGAGAATCTCGGCGTCACTTCCCGCGCACCGAAGTGGGCTATCGCTTACAAGTACCCACCAGAGGAAGTAGTAACCAAACTTCTCGATATAAAGGTCAGCGTTGGTCGGACTGGCCGTGTCACCCCTTACGCTTTCATGGAGCCGGTCAAAGTTGCTGGGTCCACCGTCACCAATGCGACCTTGCACAACGCGCAAGAAGTTGCGCGCAAAGCAATCTTGATTGGCGACACTGTCGTTATTCGGAAAGCGGGCGACGTCATTCCGGAAGTCCTCGGACCGGTGATTGAGCGGCGCACTGGCACCGAGAAGCCTTTTGTTATGCCGACCAAGTGTCCTGAGTGCGGGTCCAAACTCCGAGCGATCTCGGAGGGCGACATTGATATCCGCTGCCCCAATACTCAGTTCTGTCCAGCGCAATTGCGCGAGCGGATTTTTTACATTGGTTCGCGTTCTGCACTGGATATTGATGTGTTGGGCTATGAAGCAGCGCAAGCCCTTCTGACCGATCAGATTATTAAGGACGAGTCCGATCTTTTTGCACTCACGGCGGAGCGATTATCGCAGTCGGCTTTCTTTCGAAAAAAAGATGGAGCACCCGGCGCAAATGTAGAGAAACTTCTGGCAGCCCTGCAGGAAGCAAAGAGCCGTCCACTCTGGCGAGTGGTTGTCGCACTATCCATCCGCCATGTCGGTCCGACCGCTGCCCAAGCCCTTGCCACATCTTTTGGAAGTATGGATGCAATTTCAGAAGCAAGCGCGGAGCAACTGGCCAATGTTGAGGGGGTCGGTCCCACGATTGCCGAGGCAGTCGTCGAATGGTTCGACCAAGATTGGCATCGCGCCATCGTTTCCGAGTGGGCGGACGCCGGAGTACGCATGGTCAATGAGAGTGCGGCCGCATTGCCACAAACTTTGGCGGGTCTGACCTTCGTTGTTACCGGGGGATTGGAATCGTTCAATCGAGATGAAATCTCAGAGGTGATCGCCGCTCACGGTGGCAAGGCATCTACGTCGGTATCTGGAAAGACCAGTTTTGTACTGGTGGGCGCTGATCCTGGCTCCAAATTGGCCAAGGCGCAGGAGTTGGGAGTGCCGATTATTGACGAGGCGACTTTCAAGAAGATGCTGGTGGGCGATCGGTGAGGGGCTCAGGTAGGATCGGGCCATGATTTCACTAGCCAGCGAGGTGGCAGAAGTAGCACGAGTGCTACCTGCAGATCCACTGTTCTTTGGTCTGTTCACCTTTGGTCTTCTCTCAGCCCTACTTTATTTAGTCCTTCGACTAGACCGGGATTAATTGTCCAACCGAGTTCGCATCGGCCTCTATGGCGGGACGTTCGATCCAATCCATAACGGCCATCTTCACGTAATTCACCAACTTTTCTCACTCAATATCGTCGATGAGTTGGTACTCGTTCCCGCGGGCGAACCGTGGCTACGCACTCGAGCACCTTTTGCATCAGGGGAAGACAGGCTGGCGATGGCAAAGTTGGCGCTCAAAGAACTTCCTGAAAATATTCAACCTCGCGTCACAGTGAGCGATGTAGAAGTAAGTCGGTCGGGTCCTACCTACACGATCGACACTGTTCTTGAACTGCAGGCAGGACGGCCGAAAGCCAAATGGCTTCTTATCGTCGGCACCGATGCGTACGAGAGCATCGAGCAGTGGCACAGAAGCGCAGAGCTCCAGGCGCTTATTGAGATTCTGGTCGTTGCCCGTGAGGGCAAGGGACTAGATATACAGGCGTTGCCGATTTCGGCTTCGCAAGTTCGCGCGCAGATTCATGCGAATCCAGCAGAAGTAAAAGATATTCCAGAGTCAGTTTGGACCTACATCAAAGAGAGACACCTTTATGCCCGCAAGTAAAGAAGTTATTGCAAGTACGGAGATTGCAGCGCATGCAATTCTCGAGAAACTCGGTCGCGACCTCGTCGCCATCGACATGTCGGATCAGTTGGTCCTCTGTGAAGTTTTCTTGATCGCCACCGGTCAGAACATTCCGCAGGTTGAGTCAATCGCCGATGAGGTTGAGCGGAAGATGACCGAGGCTGGACAGAAGCCAGTGCGCCGCGAGAATGGTGCCGAGTGGATTCTGATTGATTACACTGATCTTGTGGTACACATCCAGAGCCAAGAACTGCGCAATTACTACATGCTCGATCGTCTCTGGAATGACTGCCCGAAGATTGACCTGGAAGCAGTGAAGCAGGCGCATAGCCATGCCTAATGGAAATCGCGTCGTTCTCTGGCGCCACGGTCAAACAGACTGGAATATCAACAATAGGTTTCAGGGCCACTCTGATATTCCGCTCAACGAGGTTGGCAAATACCAAGCCGAACATGCAGCTCGCTTATTGGCGGATATGCAGCCAACGAAAATCATTTCAAGTGATCTGCAAAGAGCGCGCGTCACGGCAGAAGCTTTATCGAATCTGATTGGACTGTCGGTGGCAATCGATACAGATCTTCGTGAAACCAACGGCGGAAAATGGGAAGGCAAGACAGGCAAAGAAAATCGTGCTGAGGATTGGGCCAATTTTGTCCGATGGATTGATGGCGACAACAACCCAGCCGGCGAAACTGGCGAGAGACGCACCGATGTTGCAATCCGTGCAGTGGCGGCAATCGAACGCGCTCTTGCTGGTGGGGGAGACGAGCAAACACTTATCGTCACAACTCACGGCGGAACCGCGCGGTGCGTTCTGGGACATCTACTTGGTCTGCCACAGACTCATTGGGGCGTGATCGGTGGACTTTCCAATGCCGCGTGGTCCATCCTTCAAATGAGTCCGAAAGGCTGGCACCTGGTCGAGCACAATTCGGGGTCAATTCCTGAGCCGGTTTACGGCGAAGAGAGTGGCGCAGAGCCGAACGGGGAGAAATAAGAGGCTGTTGGCTTTATCGAAATTATTCGCGTTGCTGCAATGCAGGGGCCACGTTGTAAAACAATTTGTTGGATAAGTAGCTTTGCTCAGTCATTTTCCTAGACGAAGTTGAAAGCCAACGCTAGAGTCACTTGCATGCAAAAAACCATTGTAGGTGAAGCCCTACACGCCAAAGGTGCGGATGGTGCAAGACGAGCAAAGCGTTGGCTTGAAGGAACATCACGAGCCGAAGTACCTTGGGTAAATCCAGATAGAGGTGCAGCTGAGAAACTAGCAGGCGCGTGGCCGGTTGATAGGGAAACATTTAGTTTTGACCTGTTGGGATTCTTTAGACATGGTGATCTTGAGGGTAAAACTTTCTTTGCTGAGGTTAAAAATTATGCGAGTGGGTCAACTCTGGGGCAGCAGTACAAAGAATATTTGGCAAAATGCTACGTTATGATTGAATTACAGCCTGGATTCTCTGATCATTTTATGTGGATTGCCTGGGCACCTCATGGTGTCACCCAATGGGCCGATTTGTGCTCATCATCCTGGGTCACTGAGGCCGTAATCGAGCAAAGAGCCCGTATTTTTGATGTCGGTATATCGGAGGATGATGCGAGAGCAAGAATAGACATGGACCGCTGCAAAATTGTTGCTGATAGATTGTGGTTGATTATTTTGTCGGAAAAGCAAGAGCAATTGGTTCTCTCGCTTGAACACTTAGGGATCATTCGCAGTCACGAAATAGGGCAGGGGTGAAGACAAAAAAATGACAACGGGCTACTCTCACCAAGTTCTTGAAGCGTTGGACGACTCGAACCCACGCGAATCGATATTTCGCGTAAAACAAGTTGTTGCTAGGGAACTGGAGGCTTTTGATGATTCTGCGGAGGTGCGACTTACTGAACATTTCAACCACACCTTTTCTCCAGATATGGTTTTAGTTTGGCCCACCGAAAATAGAACAAGACAGGTTTACCTACGTTTTACCGACGATTTGACGGCTCTTATCGACGATTTTCCACTACTAGATGTTGCGAATAACCCCATGGTGTTTGGCCTTACAAGTCCTAATGGCGACGAGCAGTCAAGAAAACGTTTGGAATTGAATGCTCGTGAAGCGGGTATTTTTGTAACTGAGCCATTGGCTATTGAGACTCTTATGCATCCAAAGGACGAACAGAGGAATACATCGAGAATGCTTCGGAACTCACTTGCTCAAGGTGGGAAGGGAGCTCTAATCGGACGACCGATAGCTGAAAATCTGGCAAAGGTTATTCAGGATGGCATTTCCGGTGCTGGCGAGTTGAAGGTAACTGAGACAGCCGCGGCACTTGACGCCATGGAAAATTTTCTCGCAGCTCCACAAGCCTCTCGATTGACGCAAGTCCTGCATGCGGTATGGGATGGAGCCAACGGCCGTATAGATCAATTTCCTGGCATAAGGGAGTTGCCAGGGAAACTGAATACTCCAGCCTTACTTTTTCTTCTGGAATACATGGAGTCCGCGGATCCGACATTTTGGAGGAAGATTGGGAGAGGAATTAGTATCACCGAGTTGGCGAAACTTTCTTCAGTTTCTCATACTGATAATTTTCAACACCTTGTTAACGCAAATTTGAATTCAATTGGTGCCCGCGCTTGTCGAGTATTCGAAAATCCTTTAGGGATGGATGATTCTGACGGTGCACTATTTTCTTGGAAGCCGACACGGAAATTATTGGAATTGAGTGGACCAGGCTTTACAGCACAAATTGGAGATCTAAAGGATGATTTGGCTCCCGACGTTCATAATAAGAAACTCCCAAAGAGTCAGAATGATAAAAATAATGAATTGGGAATTAACGTTAAGAATTTCATTCATAGATGGCGCGATATGTCTGTCATAGACGTGCATATTGCAGACGAAAAAGACATTATTGATTACAGCACTAAGGACAACAACATCAACAAAGTTGCACTGCAAAACAAAGCAGCCGCTTTCAGTTCGACTCCCTATATTGAAAAATCCACATTTTCAACGCGGACGGGGAGAGTCTCTATTGATTTTGTTAATAGGACGGGTACGGGGATTACACGCTCTGAACTTCTTATGGCTGACTTAATTTGTGTGGCCGTGCCGATGCTCGCTGATTTAGAAGATGATGCATATATTGCGCTCGAGACCATCTTTTCTGATGAAATAGACAGGGAGTCTGTCGAAATACCTTTTTTCGACGATAATCCAAATAACTAGATCGCCTGGGCGAACGTCCGTGCTTGGCCGCACTCGACTATTTCGATTAAAAGCAAAAGCCTCGCGAAATTCGAAATGAGGAGGGAGGTCGTCGATGGGAGCAGGTGCGCCAGGAGAAATCAACCTCTTCCAACCAATCCACGAACCCGTTTACGGCGAAGAGAGTGGCGCGGAACCAACGGGGAGAAATAAGCGATTCCGTGTCGAGGGTGAGTGTGAGGTAAGGTCTGCCTTCGTAGTAATAGTTTTACCCAGTAAATGGGGCTGTGGCGCAGCTGGTAGCGCACCTGCATGGCATGCAGGGGGTCAGGGGTTCAAATCCCCTCAGCTCCACCAATAGCAGATATGTTCGAAAGATGCCCTCTGTAACAGGGGTTAACTTTGCTTGTTCCGGTACATGCACTCGCGCCAGTGCGGCTGACCTCATACCGCCGTGACCCCGGTTAAGCGTGTTTCGAGTGCCTCATGGCCTGTTGCTCCGGTACATATCTTTCGCAAATTGCTAACAAGGGTGGCATGTTCCGGTAGCCAATAGGGCAACCAAGAATGGCGACTGAGATTGCCGTCTTGCGGGACAGTCTCCATAATGCTTAGTCTAAGGAGATTCGTATGAAACAAGATGATCAAGCAGAGGTCCAGGCAAGTTTGTCGCTACCTGCGGGTGTCTCAGAGGACCAGATCTTGAAGGCGGTCGCGAAATCTGGTTACCCGTTGCAAACGGTCGTTTCGCACAAGCTCAGGCAGGTTGAACGCGTGCAGCAGCAACCTGAATGGGGTTTCCTCGATCGGACAACTGGCGATATGCGGGCGCTCGACATACTTGCCACGATCAATCTTGCGGATGATAATCCGAATAAATTCAGGGTTCGCGCCGGGGTCGCATTGCTTATTGAGTGTAAGCGCTCGGACCTACCTTATGTCTTCTTCACTGAGTCGGAGTCGCCTTACGGGAACTTTCCGCATGTCTCAGGTTTGAAGAGCGAACTGCTTGTCGTGAAAACTGATGATGATCGTTCCACTTGGAATCTTCCCATACTTTTTACCCTTGGACTCGACCGCCACAAATTCATCCTCAGTCCGTCCTCTTGCGTCACGTTCAGTAGATGTGAACGCAAAGGTCAGGACATCGTGCTCTCGGGATCAGATCCTTATCAATCGATTGTCTTGCCTCTGCGCAGTGCCGTTGACCACTACCGCAGCGCGCTTACTCCACCCTCGACAGCCCACTACTTTGATGCTCAGCTCGTCGTCGCGCTTAGCGTGATCGATGCACCTATGCTGTCGGCGGTGGTCAGTGACGATGGCACGACAACATTGCAAAATGTTCAATGGCAACGGCTGTGGCGCAACGAACCGGACGCTGCAACGCCTAGTTATGAACATGGCGAGACCTCGGCGATCGACATTGTTCACGTGGACTATCTCGAGGAGTATCTCGAGTCACACCTGCTGCCATTCTCGCGGGAGTTTGCGCAGCGTGCGCATGCCCACCATGAAGAATTGGCGTCGAGCAAGGCGTTTATTCGCGGTATGGGCCAAGACTCCTGGACGAATCTCCATGAGAGGCTGGAGCCTCAAAAGGTGTCGCTCCCTATGACCGACCGCAAGGTACAGGAAAATCTTGTTCTGTCGGTTGCACGATTGGCACGGGATGGTGCAAAGATCAAAAAAGAGAACGTCCGGCTTCGTAGGAACCGCCACCGGTAGTGCCAAGTGCCGCAGCGACGTGTGCGTCTGGCTGATGTGCGGGAATCCCTCCAGATTAACCATAGACTCAACATATCTCAGTCAGATCCGGGACTGAGAAAATGTTAAACACACTGCGCCCGTAGAATTCCTGTATTGATACCGAAGGACCCGGGGGTCGATTTCCGGCACCTCGGCTCTTTCCGCGACCGGAGCCCCACCATGCTAGGGTTCTTAAAACGCAGTTCTGTCCACACGTTTATGTAAGCAATGAAGAGGCCCATGAATCTTTGCCTCGAATTGTTGCTCTAGCGCTGGGTGTTGTTAGTCTCGGCGTCCTTGCGGGTCTTGAAAGAGCCTTTTCGATAGTTGTTCAGTCATCTGCGGCGCTAACGTTGACTCCGGTCACTCAGGTGCTGACAAATTAGCTCAAGTGGTTGCGAAGATCTCTAGACGATTCAGTGACCCGACGACCTGTTGAAGCCTGCCAGTCAGAAGGCATCGACCGGTTGTCAGTGCCCGCTGATACCGTGACATTGTGGAAGTGAACCCCACCTACCGGGGTGAGTCTTTGCACTTACTAAAATCGCTGTATGCGACTTTTGTCGAAAGGAAAGAGTCGTGGCTAGCGAGCCATTACGGGAATAGTACATTCGTTAGCGAACTTGGATATCGGAGGTTAGAGAAATGGAACACGCTCAAGATTCGAAAATAGTAACCATCATCGTAGAAGGCACGCCACACGAGTGGCCCAAGAACGAGGACATCTCGTACGCTCAAGTCGTTACCCTTGAAGTGCCTGACTATCCGCAGCACACGGACATCACCTACGCGGTCACTTACCGCAATGGTCACGGGGAGAAACCGGAAGGTGTATTGGTGCCAGGTGCGTCCGTTAAGGTCAAGGAAGGTATGAGCTTCAGTGTTTCAGAGACTGGTCAGTCATAACGACGACCTAGCGCGACTTGTCAATAAGGGTTACGCGGTCGCCTTTGATGTCACGAACCATCTAGTGGTTCGTGACATCCCTTATCTTGGCTCGCTTGGAGAATTGCAGTGGGGTGCCATCGTTGCAAAGTTGGAGTTCATCGATCTGAACTACGTCAAGCAGACCGATCACCAGATATTTTTTGCAGGATCTACTCCTCACGAGCTGGACGGAAGTCCCATCGCAAACCTGGGTGGCGGACCGGCCAGCATTCCGCTAAGTGAGACTTGTGTCGATGTCAAAGTGGAGCGGTCATTTTCGAACAAGCCCAGAGTTAGCGGCGTTCTCACAGGGTTCGTGGACTTTTTCGCGAAAATTGAGAGTTATGTCGCGATCATCAGCGGTCCCGCGATTGAGGCTCACAGGGTCTCACCCCTTTCGTACAGGTCGGTTACTGATGACGCAAACGATCCCATCTTCAAATTCCGCGATACACTCACAAGCCGGGCGGAGATTGCTGCACTCGCATCGAAGTTTGAGGATGAGGTAGTGGCCGTAATCGGCTTGGGCGGGACTGGGTCCTATGTTTTGGACTTCCTAGTCAAGACCCGTGTGAAGGAGATCCGCGGTTTTGATGGTGACAACTTTCATGTGCACAACGCATTCCGCGCACCCGGCCGAGCTCTTGAAGAAGAGTTCGGCAAGTCTAAAGCGCAAGTCATGGAAGATCGATATGGAAACTTCCGCCATGGGTTGGTGCTTGAGCCTACCTACATCGATGAGACCAGTCTGGACGCAATCGAGGGTGTCACCTTTGCGTTTGTGTGCGTGGACAAAGGTTCGTCGCGGGCGCGCATATTTGACCTCCTTATCAACACCGGGATCCCATTTGCGGACGTGGGCATGGGACTGAAAAAGAAGTCTGACGGTTTGAGTGGTCTTATCCGTACAACTTACTTCCCACCAGATCAAGCATCAAAGAGACGGGACCGCGGATTCGCTGCACTGGTTGATGAACCTGATAATCTCTATCGCGCGAACATACAGATTGCCGAGCTGAACGCATTAAATGCTGCGATGGCGATTATTAAGTACAAGCATCGAGCCGGGTTTTATCGAGACGACACTCCGGCATATCACCACATTTTCAACATCGCTGAACTCAAAACTTACGAAGAAGGTTCCGAGTGAGAATCAAACTCGAGCGTGTGCATTTCATGCCAAAAGTCCTCGAGCCGGGTGTCCTCTATTTTGCTGAGGAGTATGGCGCTGCTGCACACCTCTGTGCGTGTGGTTGTGGAACCAAAATTCGTACACCCATCGGGCCAACGGAGTGGAGCGTCGACGAAGGGTCGCAGGGCGTTTCACTGCACCCATCTATTGGAAACTGGCAACTTCCCTGTCGTTCCCACTACTTGATTACTAGGGGTGAGGTCATCTGGAGTGGTCGATGGACAGAAGATCAGATTCAGATGGGGCGAGAGAGAGAGGTCTCGCGACGGTCGGATTACTATGCGATTAGACAACCGGGTCAACGCAAGCCGGGTATCTTGCTTCGGCTGTGGCGAAAGTTCTCTCGATAATCCAGATGGGCCCGGCCTTATCGGCACCGACTATCTACACATTCGCCACTCGACCAGGGTTAAACATTTGTTTGTATTAGCAGTGCTAAGGGCCACCATGTGATGTGTCGAGACATAGTGAACAGATGTCTCCAGACATAGTGAATATTTTTTTGCAAAGAAAAACCCCTTGGAGATTAACCAAGGGGTTTTATGCCCAATGACGTAGGTAACTAAACCTTAGCACCACTCACATGCGTTACTTATTAACACTCCAAACTTTCATGCTTAGGAACAAGAGTCTTGCGAACTACCTTCGACTCATGCGGCTGTAGCTCAGCGGATAGAGCAGCCTCATGACGTAGGGCAGGCGGTGAGTTCGACTCTCACCAGTCGCATAACGGTGGAGTGACCTTCGCTTCGTCAACGAGGGTCATTTCATTTGCCTTATATTGCGAAGATGCCCGGCAGGACTTCACTCATATGGAATCGCATGCTCGAATCGATCAGCCTGACATCCGAGAGCGTGTAACCACTGAGGTCAAGTTGGCCAATCAGAAGTGTCCTCGCTTGTGGTTCGATGGACCCTCAGAGAAAAGGGTGTTGTAGTCATTGGTCCGGGGCCCTACAGAAACCGCTTTGATCTGCCCAACGTTCTTCGGACACCTCCTAATCTAGACATCCAGATAGGTGTCGGAAGAACGTTGGGCAGATCACTCAGGTGATACCAAGGTTTTGGGGGTTGTTCACCAGTGGTTTGAGCCTTGGTGAGCGTGGCAATATGAAGTATTGGGATGATTTGCCGGACGTTGCCCTGGATGCTTGCGCAGATTGTATTTATATGTATAATCCTACATATAATCATACAAGGGGGGTATTATGAGTTTGCTACTTTCGGGGAGTGCCTATCAGGTAACTGACCTCCAGAGGGATGCCCGTACCGTGATTGATGAGGCTCGTGACTCTAGTGCCCTTATCAGGGATAAAGATGGCCTGATGCTCATAATTCAGCCCGCCGATGTGGCTCAACAAATGTCACTCATTTCCGACCTAATGGGGAACTCCATTCGACTGGGCAAGGCTTTGCGTCGTCCACCGTCTGATCGTGACATCAGTAGTTATGGGACTTTTGCCTGGGTATCCATGCTCGCTGAGGAAGATCAGCGAGAGTTTCTCCAGGATCTTCTTGATCAGGTTCTGGTTAGTCATAGCAGTGGCTCTACCAGCGAATTGGAAGACTTTATCGGGGACTGGAAGGCAACTGCGCTGGTGCATTCCGACGAGGAACTGCGCGATGAGCTAACAGGGGATCTAGACAGCCCTCTTTCTGACGTTGTGCTCTAAGGGTTCCCGCCAACACAATGGGATGGACGATAAAGCCAGCTTCATCTAAAGCCCGCAAACAGTGGGATGACGCGTTCGAACAATGGCAACAAGAAATCACCAGTTCCGGGAGGGTTTGGTATTGCCCTGATCGCAAAACCGTACGGTGTGGATTACGGCCGTGTCCCTTAGTCATCCAAAGGAAACCGACTAGCGAAGCGGTATGACGCAAGGCAATGTTGGCCATTTGTTTGTGTCGGCAGCGGATAGGGCCACGGTGTGATCATTATTTGAAAAGCAAACTGGGCTGTCCTGCCAACTGCATATGCATGTTACGAAGATGCGTCGATCCATCAATCACTATTAATGCTTTGTCTAGTGGTGATTACTTTATTTGAGCCAGTCATCGATCGAGGCAACACCCGCTGCATATTGTTTGCGCACGACGTCCTGGATTTGACTGAGTCGGTCGTTAAGTTGACCTCGCAGTTTGTAAAACACCTGTCGTTCCTGCTTTGTGCGAGCCAGGAGATCGTGCACCGCAGCGTGATCACTTAGGTTGCTGGTGACCATTTCAGCGTGGAGACCCAGCAAGGCCTCTGCCTGATCTATCGCAAATTCGGTGACGGGAGAGATCGACCATCCTCCTTCTATCCATCCAGAGGCGAGTATCCGAGGGAGGTCATCCACGATTACTTGTAGGACATCCTCACTTGATGACGTAAGGCTGTGATTGAGAACTTCGATGTCAAGAGATAACACGCCGATGGCGTAGGAAACGGAGACCGAAGCCCGCACCAGGTCAGTCCGCCACTGCCGCAGGATCGCGGTGGGGGTGGCTTCATCGACCGACTCTGTACTGGTGAGTAGGAAGTCAATTTGATGGAGAGAGCCTGCCATGGTATTGAGGATAGACTTAATCTATGAATGTCAGTCAAGGAATGTTACTGGCGGGTTTGAATAGATAGGTTTGAATAGATAGAGAGGTAAATTTAGGCTAAGTACGGGCCGTTATACGTTAGGTGAATCCTCAAATGACACACCCTACGGCCACCGTCGCACCTCTGCTCTCGGTCTGCCTCATCGTCAAAGATGAGGAGGCGATGCTTCGGTCGTGTCTTGAGTCGGTGGCCGATGTCGTTGACGAGATCGTTGTGTATGACACCGGGTCGAGTGACAGTACTGTCGAGATTGCGCGGAGTATGGGGGCTCGAGTCTTTGAGGGTTATTGGGATGGCTCCTTCGCTCGCGCTCGCAACGCCGCACTAGAACAGGCACTCGGCGAGTGGGTTCTTGTGATCGATGCCGACGAGAGATTTCTTGGCGATCGGCAGGCCTTGCGAACTCTGCTAGAGAGCCAGGGTTCAGAAGTTGAGGCGTTTTTGGTAGCAGTCGAGAACCTCCAGGGGGCGGGGAATGCTCGCATGGTCCATACATCGACCCGTCTCTTCCGCCGCAGCGTGGCTGTCTATCGCCACCGTCTCCACGAGCAAGTGGTTGCCATCGACGATCCAGATCGGCCCTTGCGAACCAGTTACTTGAGTGGGGCACGTGTTATCCACTACGGCTATGTCGCCGAGGTGTTTCAAGGCAAAAATAAGGCCGAGCGCAACCTCGAACTCGCGAAGGCCGCTCTCGGTGATAAGGGTCAGAGTCGGGCCTACGGCTTGATGAACTACGGCCGAGCCCTTGAGACGGCTAACCGCAGCGAGGAGGCGGTCCAGGCCTTGAAAGAGGCGGTTTCGATCTCAGAGAGTTCGATCACCCACGGGATGGCCCTGAAGAACCTCATCTACATTCTGGGCCGCCTGGGCCGATTCGACGAAGCTCTTGCTCAGGTGGAGGAATTGCGCAGAATCTCTGTTCTTCAGATTGCGGCCGACATCGCCGAAGGCCGTATGAGGATCTCCATGGGTGAGACCGAGGCAGGGCTGTCCCTATTGGCCCGCGTTCCTCCGCGTGGTCGCGACGATGACGGTATGGAGTACACCGCCCATATGCTCGCAGCCGTGCGAGGTGAGGCTTTGGCCTCTCTTGGAAGATTTGCTGAGGCAGCTGACGTTGTGCTTGAGGCAATTCGCGGCGAAGGTCTGTTCGCTGCGGATCTAGGTGAACTTATCTCCTGGCTCATTACGGCGGATAGGTCAGTATTGGAGATAGTTGAGGTATTGGATGTTGCCGACCTGGTGGGGGTGCTCGGGCGGATGCTAAGTCAACCAATGGATGTCGCTGATGCGTTATTGGAGGCGATCTGGGTGAGGTTTCCAGATCAGCTCGAACCACTGGCCGCCGCCGGCAGGCTCGGACCGCGCTTGCCGGTGGCTAGGGCGCTTGTCTGGTCGGCGCGGCTTCGTGCGCGGGGGCTGGAGCGGGCCTGTCCCTTGCTGTTGATGGCTCGCAATACTGACGTAGATCCGAGGTTGCGTATTCTCGCTGGCGCGGCGGCATTTGGAAGTTTCGGCGACCATGGGGTCATCAATGCTGTGCACGAGGCGCGTAGTCGACTTGATTCGGCAGCACGTGTCGAGGCGGATGAACAGATTGGTCGGTTGGCACCGGGCCTGCTTGAAGCTCATCACGTCGACAGCGTTGCAGTGAATGAGATGACACCAGCGATGATTCCGAGTTTCATCGAGCGTGGACGGTCTATTGGGGTGGCGCCGGTGCCGAAGGTTGCCGCACGCGCTCGTCGTGGCGGTGTTAACGTGGTGGGCTCATTTGAGGGCACGACCGCCGCAGCTCACGTGGCTCGTACGTTGGCTTCGGCATTGGCCAGCCATGGCGTGAAGGTGTCGACGACCAGCTACCAGTCGAACGGTCGACCGGGTTCAGAGGAGTGGACTCATGGTGACGACGGAGATTACCCTTTTGACACGACGATTCTGGTGATCTCGCCGGAAGAACTGGCCAATTTCGTGATGGACAATGGTGCTTCCGCCTTTGAGAATCGTTACATGATCGGTCTGTGGCTCTGGGACTTTGAGCGGCCCTCGCAGATGATGAGTACGGCTGCCCGCATGGTCCACGAAATTTGGGTACCGTCGACATTTACCGCCGACGCGGTCGCTCAAGCGACCGACCGACCGGTGATGCGAATGTTTCTTCCTGTGAGCCACGAGCAACCACCGTTACGAGAAAGTCCCGCTGCCGCTGGATTCACTTTTTTGGCCAGTGTCGATTACGACATCGGGTTTGAGCGGCAGAATCCTCTAGGTATCGTGGAGGCTTTCGGCAAGGCGTTTCGACCCGGCGAAGGACCCAGGCTCGTGATCGAGACGGCTCACGCGGAGCATTATCCCGCCGATCACGCTCGGCTCGTCGCCGCCCTTGCGGGCCGATCTGACATGGTCGTGTTGAGTGACTCTCACGGTATTTCCGGGCGGATCCTCAACAGTCGGGTAGCGGGGCAATCGTGCTATGTCTCGCTTCATCGAAGCGAGGGGACCGGTCGTGTGCTGGCGCGTGCGATCTCTCTGGGAATTCCGACAATCGTGACACGTCATTCGTTCAGTGCGGAACTGCAGGACGGACGTGAGGGTTTTCTGATCCCATGCAATCGTGTCCCGATTTCTGAGAGTGAACGCCAGGGTGCCGCTGACGGGCGATGGGCCGAGCCAGATCTTGATGAGGCGGCCAAGGCGATGCGCTTGGTCTTTGAGCAACCGAAATTGGCTACTGCGAAGGCAGCGAGGGCAAAGGATCGAGGGCGTCGGCTCTTCTCGACAGGCGCCTCGGCTAAGGCAGTGCGGGACAGGTTGGCGGTTATCGATCACCTTCGCCACGGCAATGCCCGGGCGGAAGAACTACTACATCATGCGTAGTGCCTCGGCCAGGTAAAGAAGTTTTGTAGCCCACTCAACTTTTGGCCCTCATGGTCCGTATGTGAGTGTGGGGCAAGGATGCCCCGTCTTTCTTCGGAAAGATCTAGTCAACAGGAGGACAAATCCCATGGCGGGTATCGATATCAATTACAACGCCTCGGCTGTAAATTCATACAACAGTCTTGCCAATACGTATACTGCACTTTCTAAAGTCGTCAGCCAGCTCTCGTCAGGCTTACAGATTCAATCGGCTTCCGACAATCCTGCGGGGTATGTGATCGGGCAGTATCTGGAACAACAAGGCAATGGTTACACCCAGGCGATCAGCAACGTGCAGAGCGCTGTGTCGGTGCTCCAAACGGCACAGGGCGCGCTGGGTCAGGAAGCCTCTATCCTCCAGACCATGAACATTCTTGCTACCCAGGTTGCCAACGGTGGTACCCAGACCGCCACCACAATGGCGGCAACTCAGGCGCAGTTTGCGTCACTGCAGGCCCAATTGGATCAGATTGCCGCAAGTACGAACTTCGGTGGAACTTCTCTGCTGGATGGTTCGTACACTGCTCAGATTTTCCAGGTTGGTCCGTATAACACTACGAGTAACCAAGTTTCGCTTTCGATCGCTGATTCGAGTTCGAGCGCGTTGGCTGTGAGTTCCGCTTCGGTCAGTGTTGGAACGGTAGCGGCAGCTCAGGCAGCGATGACTGCCGTACAGGCGGCGATTTCCTCGGTTGCGCTCCAGGCGGCCAACGTCGGTGCCACCCAGAACCGGATGACATCACTGTCTTCCAACCTGGTGACCGCGAAGGAGAACATCGACGCGGCTCATGCCAACCTGGTGAACGTGGACGTTGCGGAAGCGACGACCAGGTTTGCCTCGTTGCAGATTCTCCAACAGGCGGGTATGTCGGTTCTGTACCAAGCCCAGAACCTACCAAGTTTGGCGCAGAAACTACTCCAGTAATCGAACCGTCACACTCCGGGCCTTCACTTCCCGGAGTGTGACGGATTTTATTCATGGGATACGTCTGTGAGACGTGAGAGCAGGTTCCCCCATCAAGATTAGGAAACCATCACGCCATCGAAAAGTACAAGGTCAAGAATGGAGAGTGACGCTCATGTCAGGACCAGTAAGTTTTGGTGGACTGTTATCGGGACTCAACACCAGCCAGATTATCAATGCGCAGATGGCAATCTTCCAATATCCGCTGCAGGTACTGCAGTCGCGGCAGGCCATGCTGAATACCCAGATTTCCGACTACCAGACCATCAACTCTGGCCTGCTTGCCATGAAACAGGCTGGTGATGCTCTGTCCAACCCATTGGCTTTTGCGCAAGCCTTCTCGGTTGGTTCGTCCAACTCCTTTGCCGCCACTGGTGCAATTACTTCGGGTAGCCAGGCCGGGTCGATTACCTTTGCCGTGAACCAGTTAGCTACGGGATCAACCCAGATATCGGCGGGCACGGTTTCCGCGACGAGTAACGTGGTGGCCTCTGGGAATTACCTGGTCGGATCAGGTGGCGCCGCCATAGGAGTTGCCTCTTTTGGTGGTCAGGCTGCGCTTTTAGCGGGGGCTCATACAATTAGTGTGACTCAAGCCTCTACCGGTGCAACGGTGGCGGGCAGTACTGCGCTCGCGGGAAGTACCTCGATCACATCGGCCAATAACACGATCGACGTGAGCGTCGACGGCGTCGCTTCGACCCTCACCATCGCGACGGGGAACTACACTCCAACGCAGTTGACCCAGGCAATCACCCAAGCCTCAGGTGGCACGCTTAATGCCTCGGTTGGGGCGGGCGGGGCTCTGTCGATCGCTACCGCTCATCAGGGTTCGACCGCCTCGTTACAAATCACCGGAGGTAGCGCACTTGCCACGGTGGGGTTGGCGACCAGTCCGATTGTCGCGGGCACAGACGGGATCATCAACGTTGACGGTACGGCCACGACGGTGACAAGCATTGCCGCCACCGGCACGACACAGGTTGTTCTTGCCTCCGGGAGTGGGGGATCGATAACGGCCAATCTCTCCGGCAGTTTGAATCTGGGGAGCATGAGCGCCCAGAACGTGTCGGTGGGCAACGGGTCTCTAGCATCAGTGGTGAACGCCATTAACGGAGCAAATGTCGGGGTGAGCGCAACCGCTCTGCAGGTTGGCACGAACCAGTACGTCCTGGAGATCACATCCTTAAAGACTGGATTGACAGGGGCGGCGACAATCGACACCCAGGCGTTCTCGACCTCATCGCTCGGGATCATGCAGACCACGACCGCTGCCCAGAATTCCATCATTTCGGTGGGTGGAGTGGGTGGTCTGCAGGTGGTTTCTTCCGCCAACACGGTGACAGGACTGCTTCCCGGCCTGACGGCGACGCTTTCGCAGGTGAGTGCGACTCCAGTGACACTCACGATCGCACCTGACGGCTCCAAGATGGCCAGTCAGGTATCGGCGCTGGTCGATGCGGCTAATAAGATTCTCTCGTTCATTTCGACCGAAACCGCTTACAACCCGGCGACCCGCGTCGCAGGCCCTCTCAACGGTCAGACTTCGATTGGCGCGCTGGCTCAGCGGATCTTGTCCGTTGTGGGCAACGCTATTGGCACCTCGGCGGCTGGATCTAGTGGCACACCCGGAGAATCTGCTGGGTTGGCGATCACCTCGACGGGCACCATCACCTTTAATGAGAGTGCGTTTGTATCGGCCTACAACGCAAACCCCACTGCAGTTCGGTCTATGTTCACCGTAGGCGGGACATTCTCCCCTGCGAATGCAGCCTACGCCGGTCAAGTCAGCGTCGTGGGTGCTACAGACATGACAACGCCGGGTAGTTACGCGGTGTCGATCAGTCAGTCGGCGTCCCAGGCTCTTGATGTTGGTTCGGCTGCATTCGCTGCGACTACCTCAACTCTGGCTGCTGCAGAAACCTACACAATCACGTCGGGCACGAGCACCGTCACCTATACGATCGGTGCTGGTCAGAGTATTGCCGCCGTGGCCAGCGGTATCAACGCGGCGTTGGCCGCGGCAGGGATCGGTGCGTCGGCCTCCCTGACTGGCGTGCCTGGGTCCTACCAAATGCAACTTACCTCCGCCGATTACGGTTCGACGGCCACTTTTACGGTCGGCGCCTCGGGCACCGATCAGTTGGGACTCCTCACATCAGGTGCGACCTATACCGGCATTGATGTGGCTGGAACTATTAACGGTCAGGCAGCCACAGGATCGGGTCAGATGCTCTCCCTGGCCAACCAGGCCGATCCCGCCAATGGACTCTTTCTCCAAGTGGGCACACCGGGTATCGTCACAGCCACCTCACTTGGCACAGTCAACTACAACCCCGGTTTCGCCCAGAGTCTGGCTAATGTGGCCTATCAGGTAACAGCATCGCCCGGTGGACAGATACCAGCCACAATCACTGGCCTGACCAACACTTTGGCCAACGTGATGAACGAAATCGTCCAACGGAAGCAACTGATCAGCATTCAGCAGGAGATGCTGACCCGGGAGTTCGTCAATATGGAGAGGGTGTTAGCTCGACTCACGTCAGAGAGCAAGTTTTTGTCGTTGTCTTCGGCCGCCGCAACATCGACGTCATTGTTCTCCTCCGGCTCCACGTTGAGCATCGGTTAAGGAATCTGGAGAGTGTCAGTTCGCAACCCCGCCCTTGCCTATCAGGATCAATCGGTTAAAACCGCAGACGGTCCACATCTTCTCATCATGATTTGTGATCGCTTGGCGGCCGACATTGCTCGAGCTGAAGTCGGCATCCAGGAGAGTGACTATGAGGTTGTGGATCGGAATCTGCAACATGCCCAGCGCAGCATCCGAATGCTGCGCTGGGCGCTTAATCCCGATGGATTCGAGGGTGGGCACGAGTTGCTCTCGGTGTACGCATTCATTGAAGGCCATCTCATCAAGGCCAATCTGGAGAAGAATCTTGAGTTAGTGCGCGAGTGCGCCAGATTGTTCCAACCGATTCATGAAGCCTGGCGTGGCGCAGTCGATGCCAATGGACAGAGCGACCATGGCCCGGACGTGGGATGAATATCTGGCGGAGATGACCAACTATGTGTTGGCCATCCGCCAGGCCGCGCAGGTCGGATCTGATTTTCCTGCGGAGCCACCTACCCGACCGACAGATCCCATTCCTGATGACTACCGTGACCAAGCGCGTCGACTTCGCGATGCCTGTGATCAGGTGGCGGTGGAGGTGAGCGCCCGTATGAGGGTGATTGCCAATCGGCCTCCTTCGGCGCGGCAGAGTCCCCACCAGGCGGATCGATTAGCAAGTTATCTCGAGACAGATATGTGAAGGGAACTTTTTGACCGCCCCCTCAACTTCTGCCACCTGTAGGCCGTAGATACCCCTGAGCAAGGATCGCTCGACATAGGGCCAGGATGGTTGAATCCCCATAGTTAGAGCGAGGAGCCGTCATGGCCGACGCCACTCAGTCCATCGGTGTTTTGCAGTTTGCGCTTAACGCCGTTGTCAGTCAACAGCAGACAATCGCGAACAATATTGCCAACCAGGACACCCCGGGCTACCAAGCCAATCAGGTCACTTTCCAAGACTCGCTGGCTGCGGCATTACAACAAGGTGGAAGTGCCACGATGACGCTCATCCCTGAGGGCCTGCCAGCGGGGGTCAACGGCAACAACGTCTCTATCGCGGCCGAGATGACCCTGTTGCAGGAGAACAATCTCGAGAACAAGTTGGTGGCCAATGCCCTCAGTGCCCAATTCGCGATCCTTTCCGCCGCTCTTTCTGCCTAGGAGGTCACATGAGTTCAACATGGAGTGCCGTGAATACCGCCGGTACCGGAGTCACTGTCAACCAGACATGGATTGACACCATCTCTAGCAACGTCGCCAACATGAATGACGCGGTGACCCCAGGTCAACCCGTCTACCGAGCGCAGTCTGTCAATGCTGGTCAGCGGGTCGGGCCGTCGGGTCCGTGGGGCCCCGGAGCAGACTCAGGAGTTCAGGTCAACGCCATTGAACTCGGCTCTGCGAAGGGTCGAATGCAGTACGAACCGAACAACCCTTTGGCTAATGCCGAAGGGTTGGTGGAATATCCGGCAGTTGACCTTGCGACCCAGATGACAAGTCTCATCCAGGCTCAGACCTCCTATCAAGCCAACGCCAAAGTTATGTCCAACGCCAAAGATGCCTATCAGGCTATTCTTAACATCAAGGCCTGATGATGATAATTTCCTCTATCCCCGCAATTCCTTCGATCTCTGCCACAGCGGGCTCGGGTGCCGCGCAAGCTCTGGGAGCCTCTGGCGCAGCGACATCGGGTTCTTTCCAGAACATCCTCGGTCAGGCTATTGATTCGCTGAACGAGGTCACCAACAACGCCACAAACCTCTCACTCCAAGCGGTGGCAGGCAATGCCACGGTGGTGGATGCCACGGTGGCTTCCATTGTTGCCACTCTGGACACGCAACTGGCCAGCGCCCTGGCCAGCAGAGCGGTTACTTCCTTGAACACGATCATGAACATGCAGCTCTAAATCTATGGTCTTATCCCCTCTCGCTACCGACACCTTGAACGCTGTACGTAGCCGTACAGCGTCTGTGCTCTCAGGCTTCACGGCCGGTCAGAAGGTGATGACCGGTCTGTCGGTGATCGGTCTGGTCATAGCAGGGGTGGCTTTCATGCGCATAGAGTCCCAACCTAATTTCCAACCGCTTTTCACTAACCTCCGGGCCTCGGACGCTGGGGCGGTGACCACTGCATTGACCGCCGCGAATGTTCCCTACAAGTTGAGCAGCGGAGGTACTACGGTTCTGGTCCCCGCACAACTGGTGGATCAGGAGCGAGTCACCCTGGCTGAGCAAGGCCTACCTAGTTCGGGCACCGTGGGTTTCTCCAATCTTGCCAAGAGCGGAATCACCACGTCGCAGTTCGTGCAACAGGTTGAATATCAGCAGGCATTAGAGGAACAACTCCAACAGACCATCGAGTCCATCCAGGGAATTGCGTCGGCTCGGGTGATCCTTGTCATCCCCGCGCAGAGTTCCTTTGCCATTGGCGACCAACCGACGCCGACCGCTTCGATCCTTGTTAATCTACTCCCGGGTGCCACGTTAACGTCTGGACAGGTGACTGCCATAGTGCATTTGGCGGCATCAGCGACACCCGGACTCTCCGCCTCCGATGTCACCGTTGTGGACAACCACGGCGACGTATTGTCGACGATGGGGGATACATCAGGCGGAACGGGTTCATCGGAGAGTGCGCAGACCATTGCCTATAACAACCAACTGGCAAAGGCTATCGAGGCTCTGTTGAATCGAGTCGTGGGTGCGGGTAATGCCGTGGTCCAGGTTCACGCCCTATTGAACTTCGATCAGCAGAGTACGACGACCGTGGGGTTTCAGGTGGACGCCGAGGGAAAGCCGATCGTGGTCCCCACGGGTCAGACCACCTCAAGTCAGACCTACACCGGTACTGGAGCGCCCCCATCGGGAGTTCTGGGGTCGGGCACGCCGCCAGTGGCGACATCGTCCAGCGGCAATTACACCTCGACCAGCAGCCAGGTGACCAACGCCGTGGGTCAGGTGACCCAGACCGTGAAACAAGCTCCGGGTCAAGTAGTAAAGACCTCCATTGCCGTCTTGTTGAATTCCGCGGCCAAGACCAAGATCAGTCAGGCTGCTGTGACCTCCTTGGTCACTGCGGCTGCTGGTTTGGATACGACCAGCGGCGACCAGGTGGCGGTGACCGTGACGCGGTTTGCCTCAACCAACCTGACATCTCCCGCTACGACTGGTTCCAGGTCGCGTCTGCCTCTGGAGCACGCAGCAGAGGTTGTTGTGTTGGCTCTGCTGATTATGGCGATGATGTTCTTTGCTCTTCGCGCGGCACGTCGCCCACGTTACGACGAGATTCAGGTCCCGGGATTCACCCAAACAGGGCCACGGGTACTTGCGCGCGAGGATGCGCCCCGTCCCGTTATTGAATTGCCGGTTATTGCAGGACCTCCGGGCATGGAAGTTGCGTCCGACGTGGCGCTCTCGCAGGTGAGCAGTTATATCGAAGCGCGTCCGGCTGAGGTCGCGCGTCTGCTTCGAACATGGGCCGCCGAACAGCACACGGAGCCAGTGTGATGGAGCAGACGGGATGGGCCACCGCCGGCGACACCCAGGGCGTATCGGTGACACTACTTACTGGCCGACAGAAGATTGCTGTTCTGCTGGCCCATCTGGGAACCCATCGGGCGGCACCGGTGTTGAAAGAGATGAGTGATGAGGAAGCGATCGGCCTTACCAAGGAGATGGTCGGACTGCCACCACTCACATCGGCCATGATCGTTGAGGTTTTTGCTGAGTTTATGGAGCGGGCCGGTCGGTCGGAGTTGATGGGCCAGGGCGGTCTCGAATTGGCGAGAGCGTTCTTGCAAGAGCGTTTGGGACAGACCCGAGCTCAAGAGGTCATAGACCAGATTGAGGGCCAGCGGGCGGCTAGTCCGCTTTCGGGTCTGTTGCGTATCGACCCGCAGCAGGCTCTTATGGTGCTCGGCGGACAACAGCCGCAGGTGGTGGCGGTCTTGCTTGCCTACCTACCCCCGGGGGAAGCAGCCAACTTACTAAGCGTCCTTGATCCGGCCTTTCGGGTGAAGGTCGCCAAGCGGATTGCCCAACTCACCCGTGTGGACCCGGTTGCTATTCGACAGGCGACCTCATTGTTTGCGGAGAAGTTACGCGGTGCCCAGCTTGGCGGGTCCACCACTATGGCAGGCGGGACTGCGACCATGGCCGAGATTTTGAATCATTCAGATCGCTCAATCGAACAGCAGGTATTAGGGGCACTTGAGGAGGAGGATCAGGCGCTCGTCGAGCAGATCCGGGCCAAACTCTTTACCTTTGACGACGTGATCAAGCTCGAGGACAAGTCTTTGCAGCAGATCTTCCGCACGTTGGATGCGCCGACCTTAGCGCTGGCTATGAAGGAGCCGCGCCTGTCGCCCGAGGCTCTGGCCAAGATTCGCAGCAATCTCTCCGAGCGGGTCACCGCTATGGTCGATGAAGAGCTGGAGGCGATGGGCACGGTGCGCGGTTCCCAGATTAATGCCGCCCAAGCAACCATCGTTCGCACCGCTCGTCAGCTTGATGCTGAAGGGGTCATTGTCATCGCGCGCGAGGATGAGGCGGTTATATGAGCACCTTCAAACGCGCGGATCTTCTGGGGTCGCGAGAGTTACGGCGATTAGCTCATTTGCCTGCAGTGCCGACCACCTACGCGAACCGTGATACTGAGGCAGGTTTGATGGAGGTACGTCAGGTCCAGGCTCTGCGCCAAGGCTATGAGGACGGATATGCCGAGGGAATGGCCAGAGCGCTCGCTGACGCCGACCGGATCAAGGTCGAGGAATCTCGACGGGTTGAGACTGCCATGGCGGCACTCGCTCAGGCCATCACCGATGTGGGCGAGGGGGACCTACGTTTGCGGACTGAAATTCAAAGGACAGCTCCCAGACTTGCCTTCGCCCTGCTGGAGCAGCTCTTAGCTCGTGAATTGGAGTTGACGGTCAACCCCGGGCGCGAGGCCATTATCCGGGCTCTCGCCTTCGACGAGGGGACCCTGCCGGCGACGGTCCGGATGAACCCCGCGGATGTTAACAAACTGGGTGAGATCTCCGACCTCGATCTTGGTCGAAAGATCCTCCTGGTATCCGACCCTGCCGTCGTAGCCGGCGGAGTGTTGGTGGAGATTGGCAATACCACTCTTGACGGGCAGTTGAATACCGCCCTCGAACGGGTGAGGAAAGTCCTTTTCGGATCGTCGAAGTCGGAGGTGGGCTATGACCAGGCTGTTTGACGAGGTGAGTCAGGCGGCTTTCACCGCTGCACGCCCGCAGCGCTATGGTCGAGTAACGCAGATGGTGGGTATGTCCATTGAAGTGGTTGGCATCTCCGCGGCCATTGGTGACGGTCTCATACTGTTGCCTGGCGACGATCAGATTTTCGCTGAGGTTGTCGCACTGCGCGAGGACCGCGTTGTGTGTCTGGCTCTCGCCGACACGACTGGTTTGCGGTCTGGAACGCGCGTGCTCGACATGGGTGGTCCCTTGCCAATACGCGTGGGTCCAGATTTGCTGGGTCGAATTCTTGACGGGAGAGGCCAGCCAATCGACGAGGGACCTGGGATCGTGGGAACCGATGTGTCGGTTGGGGGAGAGCCCCCGCACCCCTTGCGACGGGGGATGGTAGCCGAACAATTGCCACTTGGAGTGAGGGTTCTTGATGGCCTTATTCCCTGCGGGAAGGGTCAGCGCCTCGGGATTTTCGCCGGATCAGGTGTTGGTAAGTCGTCGTTGATGTCGATGATTGCTCGGGGTACTTCGGCTGATGTGTCCGTGGTGGCTCTGATCGGCGAACGGGGACGCGAGGTTGCTGAGTTCATCGAACGAGATCTCGGTCCCGAGGGGCTAGCGCGATCGGTAGTGGTGGTTGCGACTTCCGACGCCCCAGCGGTAATGCGCATCCGAGCTGCCTTCACGGCAACTCGGATCGCCGAGTGGTTCCGAGACCAGGGCAACGACGTGGTGCTGATGATGGACTCCATCACGCGTTTCGCCATGGCCCAACGGGAAGTAGGCCTTGCAGCAGGGGAGCCGCCGGCGACACGGGGGTATCCGCCTAGCGTTTTCGGACTGCTGCCGCGTCTGCTCGAACGCACCGGTCTTGGCGAGCGAGGGTCGATCACTGGTCTTTACACAGTGTTGGTCGAGGGCGATGACATGAATGAGCCGATCGCCGATACCGCCCGTTCTATTCTTGACGGCCACATCCAACTATCGAGGACTCTGGCAGAATCGAACCATTATCCGGCAGTGGATGTGTTGGGTTCGATCTCGCGAGTGGCTTCGATGGTGGCTTCGGATGAACAGGTGCGGGCTGGGGGCATCGTCCGCGAGTTGCTGGCAGCCTGGCGCGATGCCAAGGATTTGATCGAGATCGGCGCTTACGTTGCCGGGACAAACCCAGTGGTCGACCGGGCGGTGGCCCTGAAGTCCACTATCGACGCCTTCTGCAGGCAACCAATGGATGAAGTGACCGATTTGGCTACTGCACGGGACGCCCTGGTTGCGATGGTCTCGACGCAGGAGGTCCAATCGTGAAGGCTTACCGCTTCTCCCTTGATACCGTCATGCGCATTCGTGCCTTGGAGGAGCGCCTCGTGCGCGAACGGTTGATCCTTGTCCAGCGCGACCTTCGCCTTGCGCAGGATGCGTATCGGCAAGCCGAAGCCTCTTTGGAGGCGCTCGCGGCACCGACTGGGCAGACCACGATGGATAAGATTTGTTGGATCGGTGATCAGGCGACGCGCCTCTCTGAAGAGGTCAGAGTAAGTGGTGAAGAGCTGGTCGCCGCAGCGTCTACGCATGACGAGGTCAGTCATCTGTGGCATGAGACGCGCAAGCGTTTAGGTACTCTCGAGCGGCTTGACTCCGAGGGCCGTGCGCAGTGGAAGCGCGAGATCCAACGCCACGAGGTGGCCGAACTGGATGATCTAGCCAACGCCCGTCACGGTTTAATTGGGGCACGATCATGACAAGCGGTTCGGTGGAGTTGGCCGCGATCCAGCAGATCCTGAGCCAGATGCAGATCGCCGCTGCGTTGCCAGCCGCTCGCCCTTCATCAGGTCTTCAGGCAGATTCGTTCGCCACAACTTTGACTCGGGCGAGGAACGATCTCTCGACGGCCGGCGGTGGTCTTTTCATCGGCTATCTCGGCAGTGGGACTCCCACTGTGAACGGCGCGCTCTTGCCGACTGATGGTTCGGCGGCAGAGATTAGCCAGATCGCTCTTCTCCTCTCCACCCATCAGAGTGCTGGTTTACCTAGCACCTTGACCAGTATTCCCACCCCGAACACGATGGGATCTATAGCCGATGGAACCACCGGGGCAGATGTGGTGAACACGGCACTTCGCTTTGAAGGAACTCCTTACGTTTGGGGTGGCAGCACGCCGAGGGGTTTCGACTGTTCGGGCTTTGTCCAATACGTCTACGCCCAGTTGGGAATCACCGTGCCTCGTACGAGCCAAGTGCAGGCGGTGGGCGGTACCCCCGTGGCATCATTGAGTAACGCCCGATCGGGCGACTTAATCTTTTTTGCCGGCTCCGACGGCACGGCCGGCGCTCCAGGTCATGTGGGTATCTATGTCGGCAATGGAGAAATGATTGACGCCCCGTATACGGGAACCTCCGTCCAAGTGCATTCGGTCTCGAGTGCCGGAACGATCGTGGCTATTCGTCGTGTGCTGGCGGGGCTGTAATGGGCAATCACCTGATAGTGGAGATGTACGCATGAATGCAGTAACTAACATGGTCCTGGCGGCATCCTCGAATGCGACACCGACTCGGCAGGCTGTGCCCGGGCAGACATCCGCTGTCACCGATCAGAGTTCTCCGGCTCAACCCTTCACCGACGTTCTCTCCGAGCAGACGTCGACATCGCCAGACACCTCCGACAAAGGGAAGTCGACGAATGACCTCACGCCATCTTCTCAGGGGCGCCCTGCGTCAAGCTCAAAAAAGATTGTTCTCGCCGATGCATTGGCGGTGGTGCCGCTGGTAGTCCCGGTGGTAGTCCCGGTGGTAGTCCCGGTGGTTATGACCAACGCCGCGCCAGTTGCTCCTGTTATGACGGTTCACTCAGTGATTGAGGTGCCATCTGGCGCGACTCAGACCATGGTTGCCGTGGCCATTGATGTCGGGAAGGAAGATGTGAAGTTATCGGTCTCGCCCCTTGGGGTGGACACCTCCAGACTTCCTGATGTGGGGCACTCTGGCTTGGTCCAGACGATGGCCCTTTCCCCTGTGGCGTCAACACAAGGGGTTGCATTGGGGACTCCTGAGGCGAAAATGGTGGCGGTCGGTGAAACGGCGGGGCATGTCGGCGCGCAGGATCGACCTGCGCCATTGAACTCGACCACGAGGTTAATGAATTCCACCAGAGACCAGGGGGTGACCCATGTACGTTCTGGACTATCAGAGAACGACGACGTTGCTAAAGTGGTGTCAGAGGTTCACGCATCCCAATCGATGCTCACGGGGCTCGATGTTGACGCGATGCACCATCTTCGTGACGGATCTGTCCGCGTCACATCCCGATTGGCCGAGCCGGTGAGCGAGCCGGCCTCCTCGCCCCTGGCACACTCTCAACTCTTAGACACTCCGGTATTGCCAGCTTCGCCTACCTCCGCGTTGGTCTCGAGTGCTGGCGTGCTCGGTGCCTCCCCTCGCCTGGCTCAATCGACACCTCATTCCCTGGATGTGAGTGAGTTGGCTGGGGCCATTTCGCGACCGTTATCAGAGGGGACTGGAGGTTACACGGTACTGATCGCCATGCGACCGGCCGAACTGGGTCAACTTCAAGCGGTGGTCACGGTGCATGGCAACGATCTTCAGGTTTCGATCACGCCCCAGACCCATGTGGGGCATGAGGCACTCGCCAACGCGGTTGACACACTCAAGGAGAAGCTATCCCACGGTGGTGTGAACGTGAACGTCACGCTCCATGATCCCGGTTCTCAACCTGGGGGAGATGGTCGGCCTGCGACCACCGCAGTGCGTGGTGAAGCATTCTTGTCGGACGAACCGGCCACGATGCCGCCTCCTTCACCTGTTCTCACCGCAAGTCAGATCCACCTCGTCCTATGAACGTCGTGCACCCCTCAATTTTGGAAGGGTATGGGTCGTTATGGAGAACGAGCGAATCTCCCCTGCAGGACTGGAGTCCTTGTTATCGCAGTGAAGAAGGAAGAAGTTCGAAGGGATCTTTTCTATGACCATATCGGCCAGTCCTGTCAATAGTTCCACAGTTCCCATTGGGAATACTGCTGCTTTAAGCAGCGGCAGCTCGACTGGTAGCGCCAGTCTTTTGGACCCCAACACCTTTCTCAGTCTGCTCGTCGCAGAACTGCGGTATCAAGATCCGATGGATCCGACCAACTCGGCAAACTTCATGAGCCAGCTTGCCCAACTCTCGCAGGTGCAGCAACTGCAAACCATGACTCTGTCGTCAAGGATCGGTGCCGCTGCTTCCCTTATCGGCCGGCCAGTAACGGGTATCGCTGCGAACGGGAGCATGCTCAGCGGTACCGTGACGGGCGTCACCAATGGGTCTACCGGTCCCATGTTGAACGTTGGCGGAAATCTCATGGACCTTTCTAATGTCACCCAAATTGGGACCGTCTAGGTCGTCGATGATCTCATATCCCCCTCTCGACCAATGTCATAGCCGAATCACTCGATCCGCAAAATTACCTAACTAATACCAAGGAGCCATCATGTCCAATCGCTCTCTCGGAGCCGCTGCTTCGGGTATCAGCACTATGCAGACCTATCTCGACACGATCGCAAACAACGTCGCAAACTCGCAGACCAATGGATATGTTTCACAGACGATCCAGTTTTCCGACTTGCTGACCGAGCAACTTCAGCCCGCCGGGGGAGCAGTCGGCAATACGCTTGCTAGCACGAATCCGTCGGCGATCGGCTCTGGCGTCGAGGTCGCAGCAATCAGGATGAATTTCGCACCAGGTTCAGTGATTCAAACTGGCGTCCCCAGCAATGTGGCCGTTGAGGGAAATGGCCTACTTACAGTGAGCCAACAAGGTCAGACCTTTTACACCTTGAATGGTGATCTGCAACTCGACGCCAACGGTCACCTGGCAACCAATAGCGGAGGGCTGGTGATGGGATGGACTCCCGGGCAACCGACGTCGGCGCCGCTTACTCCAGTGAGTATCCAACTCGGGTCAACAGGGCCAGCCACGCAGACGCAGAATGTCGTACTCACGGGGAATCTTCCATCGAACCCAGCGGGTCCGGCGACGATCACCACGACAATTTATGACTCACTCGGTTCTCCGGTTCCCGTCACCTTGACGTTCACACCGACCGTCGATGCCAACGGAAATGCAACTAGTTGGGCGATGAATGGAACTGTTACTGGGGCGGCGGCGAATTTATGGGCCGCTGACAAGATACTGGTGTTCTCCAGCAGTGGTCAGCTCTCAACGGTGAATGGAACTGCGGTGGGCACCACCCAGACGAGTTTGGCCATTGACAACAACCCGAGCAACTACACGTGGTCGGGTGCCACCAAGCCCGCCATCGATTTCCCGCCAGTAGGGTCGACGATGGCGGTCACTCAGTTCGCTAGCAGTCAGTCGTTGATGGTGACTTCTCAAGATGGGAATGCAGCCGGAACTCTTAACTCCTACTCCATCGGGTCAAATGGCGTGATCACTGGGGCTTACTCCAATGGAGGAAGCAAAGCTTTGGGGACGGTAGCTCTGGCCCGCTTCGCCAATATTGAAGGTTTGGCTAATATGGGTCAGACGTACTTCACCTCCACGGTCGCCTCGGGCATCGCCCAGTACGGTCAGCCCGGTTCCAACGGTTTTGCCACGCTGCAGGGCGGGGCAGTCATTGGCTCCAACGTCGACCTGGCCACCGAACTCACCCATTTGATCCAGGCGCAGACCGCGTATCAGGCCAATACCAAGGTGATCGCCACTACTGACTCCACGCTGCAATCCCTGATGCGGATGCCGTAGTTTTCCTTATCCTCCCGTACCGTGCGAGAGCGGAGCCAGCGTGATCGAAGTCAAGCGACTTGATGGGTCGATGATGCACCTCAACGAGGACTTGCTTGCTCGGGTGGAACATGCCGCAGGGGAGCAGTCCGCGATCTACATGCTGGATGGCGGTCATATTGTCGTAGCTAACGACCCGCTCAGTGTTGTTGAAATGATTCGTGCCGAGAAGGTGGAGTTGTTCCGTCGCGTCTTTCAGGGTCCGAGCGCGACACCGCGTCCGGATGGGTCGTCACCAGGCGTGACGAGATTGACTCAGGTGAGAGAACAATGACCCCGATTGGAATTCTCGCCTCTCTCTTCGCGATTATTGGCTCGATGGCGATGGATCGCGGCGATATTGGATCGCTCTTCAAACTCTCGTCGATGATCATTGTTGTGGGCGGGTCGATGGGTGCCGCGATGGCCGGGTTTGGGTTGCGCCAGTTGCGACCACTTCCCAAGGCATTGCTGATCGTATTCAAGCCCAATAAGGGGCCCAAAACGCGCGAGACGATTGAGACGCTGCTGGCTATGGCGAAGGAAGCTCGCTCGAACCCCCTCATTCTTGAAGAGCTTCAAACTGATGATGCCTTCATGAAAAAGGGGATCCAGCTCATCATCTCGACGTCGGATTCCGAGCGGGTGCGTGTACTACTGGTCGCCGAGATCGACGGGCTCCGTGACCGCCACCGGACGGCGACTAAGTTTTTTTCCGATATGGCCGGATACTCCCCAACTTTTGGCATCATTGGGACGGTCATTGGCTTGATCGGAGTGCTCGGTCAATTGAGTGAGCCGGACAAACTCGGTTCGCACATCGCAACCGCCTTCACCGCCACGCTCTGGGGCGTATTGTTGGCCAACTCTGTATGGCTGCCAATTTCCAACAAACTCCATCGTCTCACCGAAGAGGAGATCACCTATCGAGAGATGGTGGTGGTGGGACTTCTTACCATGCAACTGAACGCCTCGACGCGGGAGTTGAAGGACCGCTTGGAGGCATATTTGGCACCGTCCGAGCGTGAAGAGGTGGCACCTCGGCCTGCGGTAGAAGATTCCGAAGCTGCGGCGTGAGTAGCTCAGGGGAGGACAATGGAAAAACTGAATATTGCCGAGCCAAACGACGGTCAGAGGATTCGCGAGGGAGTGCACCAATTGGATAATTCGGAGAGATGGCTTCTCACCTATGCGGACATGATCACCCTGCTGCTTGTTCTCTTCATTGTGCTCTTCGCCCTGTCAAAGGTTAACGAGGCCAAATATGAGGAATTTAAGCAGTCCGTGACACGTGCTGTTCGCTCGGACGTGCCGCACGGAACTACCAAGGTCCACGACAAGCCGGCTCCGGGCGTGATGTCCACCAGTGGATTCCAACAGCTAGAGCGCGAATTGAGTTCCGCGCTCGATGCTCAGGGGCTACTCGGCAACGTCACTTTCGCCATCAATTCATCAGGATTGGTGGAGGGTCTAGTCTCTGACTCCACCTTCTTTGAGACGGCTTCGGCGGATCTATCACCGGTCGGCGCTCAGATCGTCGATACTTCGGCGCAGGTGCTCAAAAGATTTCCCAATGCGATCGAGGTCGCCGGCTACACGGATAACCGGCCCATCTCGGGACTCTACGCGAACAATTGGGCCCTGTCGGCTGCTCGGGCCAGTACGGTCGTGGTGCGCATGACCGAGGTCGATGGCGTGGACCCGAATAGGGTCATTCTCGTGGGCTATGGCCAGTATCATCCGCTGGTCTCCAACGCCACGTCTGCAGGACGGGCTCAGAATCGACGCATCAACATCGTTATTAAACCCACCAGCAAGTTTAGGCAGTGAACCCTGTGCTGCCGCAGGAGAGGATGTAATGCCCGAGTCTGCCAAAGTCGTACGAAGCCATGACTTTCGACGCACCGACCTGCTCGAGCGCGTCGATCTTCAGGCTATAGAAGGGTTGCTGGAGGCGTTCACCCGCTCGGCGACCCAGAAACTCACCTCGACACTACGCCAGCCTTGTACCTTCGAGTTGGTGAAGTTGGACCAGGTGACCTGGCGGGATCTGGTCACAGAGCTTGAACACGACATGTATTTTTTCACGTTCTCCTTGCCTCCTCTCGTCGGTCGAGCCCTTGTGACGATTCCAACTGAGGAAGCCCTAGCCTTGGTTGATCTGCGCCTAGCCGGCTCGGGTGAAGATGATTTCTCCGGTCGCATTCCCACCGAGATCGATAAGGCCTTCTTTGCCTCCATCATCGAGGATCTCATCGGTGAATTGAGTCGGGCGTTGGCGCGAATCCACACCACCTATCCGTTACTTGAGGCACAAGAGGGCAACATCCAGTTTGTCTCGGTGGCATCGCCGTCGGAGATGTGCATGGCGGTACGCATGTCCCTCGCAGTGGCGACCCGACCCATTCGTGAAGCGTTGATCTGCCTGCCGTTTCCCATGGTGCGGATGCTCATCGACGGTCTGCAGGCTAGGGGCATGCCTGGTGACGATGGCCAGGAGAGTATCCTCGCAAGCGCCACCCGTCGCCGTCTGTTGGAAGTTCCCCTGGATGTCGTGTTTCAGTTTCCGAGTTTCGTGACTACTCCTGCGGAGTTGCTTACCCTTCGAGTGGGTGACAGCCTGGGCCTTGGTCATCCCAAGGGTCGACCGCTGGAGGTTCGTGCGGAGGGACTTCTTGTCGCTCTGGCGGACATGTGTAGTTCAGGAGTGCACAAGGCGTGCCAAATTAAAGAAGAGGTCACCAAGTGAAGACTGCGAACGAACCCACACCGCCGACGGTCGAGATTTCTGATGACGCGAGTTTGCGTGTGCGCGAAGCTCAATTTCGCAACGTGTCGGTCGAGGTGTCGGCGTGGATCGGTAAGACCCGGCTCTCTTTTGGCGAGTTGAGCGCGCTACGCCCGGGACATGTCATTGAACTCGACCAGGCGGTCGGTGCGCCGATCGAGATTGTATTGAATCGAGAGGTTGTGCTTGCCCGTGGAGAGGTGGTCGAAGTCGGCGACGAGTACGGCGTACGTATCACCGAGATCGTCTCGGACAAGGCCATCTAGTCTATGGGGGCTACGTTCTTGGCCTTTGGGCGCATGCTCTTAGTTCTCGGCCTGATCATCGGCCTGCTCATCGTATTGGCTCGATTTGGCCGCAAGTGGCAGGGCAGCCCACAGTTCGGTTCAAAGGCGGGCCGCATTGACGTGGTTTCACGCCGCTCTCTGGGCAAAAACGTCTCGTTGGTCGTTGTTCAGGTGGCGCAACGGACGTTCCTGCTGGGCCAGACTGCTGCGCAGATGACCATGCTGGCCGAACTTAATGAGGATGAGTGGCTAACCGGCAGAACCGAAATTGTGGGTCAGGACAAGGATCAACTCCTCGCACCAGGGACGGTGCCAGGTATTAGGGGAGACGCTCCTAGGGCATGGGATGCCTTCATAGACCATCTACGGGAGATCACTGTCCGACACTAAGAGTGCTCGGGTGCTCCGATCGAGAGTGCACATGCCGTTAAAGTTTTCAGAATCTTCCAGGTTTGAAGCATGACGCAGGGGTTGGTGGCTGCGGGCTCGGACCTGAATGTGGACATCAGTGGGTTGAGCGATCCCTCGACCTCGGTGCTCATCATCATCACGCTGACGGTTCTGTCCATAGCGCCGTCAGTGCTGGTGCTGATGACGGCATTTCCCCGTGTGTTCATCGTGCTCTCCCTCACCCGTAACGCGCTGGGAACACAGGCCGTTCCTCCGAACCAGGTACTTGCCGGTCTGGCCTTGATTCTCACGCTCTTCATTATGGCTCCGGTGACAGCGGCAATTGATCGTGTGGCCATTCAGCCCTACACGCACGGAAAGATCTCGGCCACCCAGGCGATCGCACTCGGTGAGGTTCCACTTAAAGAGTGGATGCTCAAGCAGACCCATAAGAAGGAACTTGCTCTCTTCACGTCCTACAGTCGCGAGAACGCCAAGGATCCCGAGTCGTTGCCTCTGACCACCATTATCCCAGCATTCGTGCTCTCGGAGATTCAGACGGCTTTTCTAATCGGATTTATGATCTTCATTCCCTTCATGGTCATCGATCTGGTGGTGTCGGCGATCATGATGTCGATGGGTATGTATATGTTGCCGCCAACTCTGATTGCCCTTCCGTTCAAGATTCTCCTTTTCGTACTGGTCAACGGGTGGTCGCTGGTGGTTCATTCCCTCTTAATCTCGTTCAACCGTTGAGTTGATGACCGACACCACTGTTCTCAACCTTGCCTCCCAGGCGCTGGTCCTGATCACCAAACTAGCGGGCCCGGTGCTGGTGGTGAGTCTGCTCGTGGGGCTGGCCATCTCACTTTTTCAGGTGGTCACCTCTATCCAGGAGTCCACCCTGACGTTCCTGCCCAAACTCGTGGCGATCGGCCTCGTTCTGCTCTTGCTTGGTCATTGGATGTTGGGCCTTATGGTGGGGTACACCGAGAATCTTTACAATTCGATCCCTCAGATCCTTTCGGGGCAGGGATGAGTTTCACCCTCTCGGCTGATTTCATAGTCGCGCTCGTGTTGGCCTTCGTCCGCTCCATCGCGTGGGTGACGATCTGCCCGCCGTTCTCGAACTCCTCGATTCCAAAGATGGTGAAGATCGGCTTCGCGGGAGCGTTGGCTTTCTATGCTGCGGGGACGTTGCAGCACGATCGACTGCCCGAGACCAACGCCCAGGTTCTCGTGGCGATCGTTGTCCAGGCGTTGGTGGGAATAGTGCTTGGGTACGTGGTCTCACTTTTCGTGACGACGGTGGTTGCCGCCGGAAGATTGATCGACCTATTTTCGGGGATAAATCTTCCCCCGGCCATTGACCCACTCTCGCAGATACAGGCATCGATTTTCGGTCAGTTCTACAATCTGGTGCTCACCGCGCTCCTCTTCACCACCGGAGCCGTCCATGTCATCGTGCAGGGTTTCATGACCTCATTCAAAGCAGTGGGCACGAGCCTTCCGCCGACCACGATGAGTTCACTGGCTCAGGTTGTCACCGACGACGTGGTCATCTTCTTCGCGGCAGCGGTGGAGATCGCGGCACCCCTTATCGCCGTACTCTTTTGTACTCAGATCGTGCTCGCCCTATTGTCCAAAGCCGCCCCCCAGATCAATGTCTTTGTCTTTGGAATGCCACTACAAATCGTCATGGCGCTCATCGGCGTCAGCGTCGCCATTGTGGCTCTTCCCAACGACATTGTGACTCTGGTCGGACGGGCGATGAGCCAACTAGTCGGAGGGCGATAATGGCCGACAAGTCTTCGCGTACAGAGAAGGGCACTGCCAAACACCGAAAGGAGATGCGGGAGAAGGGCAGCGTGGCCCGTTCCCCTGAGATCGGCGGGTGGGCTGCGCTGTTGGCGGTGGTTTTACTGCTGCCTTGGATGGGAACTCTGGCAGTCAATCGCATCAACGGCTTTGTCCAGGATGTGGTCCAGGCGATGGCTCATCCCGATCCTGCCAGAGCGGTCGCAATTCTGGGTCAGGGACTCCTAACCGCTGCGTTTGCGGCACTGCCGACATTGCTAGTCGGTAGTGCGGTCGGTTTAGCCCTCGCCGTCGCCCAGGTGGGTCTGCGCATCACGCCCAAAGCCCTGAACTTCCAACTCTCACGTATCTCCCCGAAGAACGGACTGCACCGCCTTTTCTCGAGCCAAGGGTTCTGGACGCTTGGCAAGACGTTACTGAAGATAGCTGTGCTCGCCGTCGTCTCCTATGGCATCTTGAATCATTTGGTGCACAGCGTGCTTGGTGGTGCGACTCTTCCCTTGCAGACGACCTTGCTCGCAACGGAGTCGACGGTGTCGCGGCTCATGCGTTTTATCGGGGGATTGTCATTGGTGATCGCCGGGGCTGACTACTTCTTCCTGCGGCGCACACATAACCAGGATCTGCGCATGACCAAGCAAGAGGTGAGGAATGAACGCCGCGAGAGCGACGGAAACCCCGAGGTTCGCCAGACTCTTCGCAACAAGGCTCGGCAACTTTCTCGCATGCATATGATGGCCGCAGTAGCTCGCGCTGACGCAGTGGTAACCAATCCCACACACTTCGCGGTGGCAATCGCGTACGATCGCCAGAGGGACCGCGCACCACGGGTGGTGGCTAAGGGTGCTGATTTCAACGCCATCGCGATCCGCGAACACGCGCGTCGGTGCGGGGTGGTTCTTGTAGAGAATCCGATCCTCGCCCGTGCACTGCACGCCTCGTGTGAGGTGGACGATGTCGTTCCGCCTGGGCTTTACACGGCGGTGGCTCAGTTGTTGGCCTTCGTTTATTCACTCTCGCCGACGGCGCGGGTCTATCGCGACGTGCATCAGATGGTTGGTTGATGGTGAACTTTACTCCCGCGGCCTCTCAACTTAATTGATGCCTGGGACGTAGAAGTAGTGTGCGCCAGGAAGGCGCTGGCAAGTCCATGGACGGACGTGATGTACGAGAAAAGTCCATGGAGGATCCCATGAAGTTCTATCCTGTCCGTCCTGTCGGATTATTACATGGCTAAACCTCTGATGATTAAATCAAGTCGGTGGGAGCAGTTCACCTACACGGCGGTTCCTCTCTCCGTCGTCGCCATCGTGGTGGTGCTGATTATTCCCCTGCCAACTTTCGTGATTGATATGCTCATTACAGCGAACATCACCGGATCTGTGTTGGTCCTGTTGACGGCCATGCAGGTGAAGAAACCCCTCGAATTTTCGGTCTTTCCCACTTTGGTGCTGTTGGCGACCATGTTCCGTCTGGCGCTCAACGTCGCAGTGACTCGTCAGGTCCTGTTGAATGGATATGCAGGGATCGTGGTGTCGAGTTTTGGCCACTTCGTCATTGGTGGTTCGATCGTTGTGGGTCTGGTGGTCTTCTTCATTCTGATCATCATCCAGTTTGTGGTAATCACCTCGGGCTCGGGTCGGGTCGCCGAAGTGGCGGCGCGTTTCACCCTTGATGCGATGCCGGGCAAGCAGATGGCCATCGACGCGGATCGCGCTTCGGGGGCCATCGACGAACATGAAGCCCATCGACGCCGGCGTGAGATCGCCGATGAAGCGGACTTTTACGGTGCCATGGACGGAGCCTCCAAGTTTGTTCGAGGTGATGCTATTGCCGCGATCGTAATCACGATGATCAACCTGGTCGGCGGCTTTGCTATCGGAGTCTTCCAGCGCCACCTTTCACCCGCCGAGGCGATCAGCACATACAGTCTTTTGTCAGTGGGAGATGGTCTGGTGTCGCAGATCCCAGCCCTTCTGCTCTCACTGGCAACTGGCATCATCGTGACACGGGGCGCCACTGAGCACGGTCTGGGCTACGACGTCGTGAAGCAACTTTCGCGTTTCCGAAGAATTGTGCGGGCGACCGGTCTGATTATGGCGATACTGGCGATTATTCCCGGTTTGCCGGCACTTCCCTTTCTTCTCGTCGGTGGCCTGGTATTCACTTTCGGCAGTCGACTGCCGAAGGACGTCGCGGAGGGCGTGCCGGAGGGCCAATCAACTCCGGCAACGACTCCGCCCGCGATCGAAGAGTCTCCCGACGCGCTGGCGGCGGGGATGGCAGTGGAACCACTCAGTCTGGAACTCGGCATCGACCTTATCGATCTAGTTCAGTCCGAACGAGGTGGCGATCTGCTGGATCGGGTGAAGGTGCTCCGTCGCAACGTCGCCATGGAACTCGGTGTAGTCATGCCCCGGGTTCACACTAGAGATAATCTCGATCTGCCCAATGCTGAATATGCCATTAAAGTTCATGGGATCGAGGTGGCGAGGGGCCAAGCGCCGCGCGGAAAACTACTGGCCATCGGTGAAAACTTGGAAGGACTCGCGGGTACAGACACGCGAGACCCCGCCTTCGGTGGTCGAGCCAAATGGATCCCGGTTGGGCTGAGCCATCAGGCAGCGGTGGCTGGGGTCACGGTCGTCGACCGTTCAGCTGTCGTCACGACCCACCTTGCCGAAATCGTGCGTGAGCACGCGGGAGAACTGGTATCTCGTCAGGACACCAAGCTGCTGCTGGACGCCTTGAAGGCGACCAATCCCGTCGTGCTCGAGGAGATGGCTGCCGTAAATCTCACATTAGGCGATGTTCAGGGAGTACTGCGAGGGTTGCTCGACGAAGGGGTCCCTGTTCGCGATCTCGTGCGTATTATCGAGGCGCTGACCGAACAGGCGCGGAGTCAGCAGAAGGACGCCGATAGCCTATTGGAGGCTGCACGCCTGGCTCTTGCTACCACGATTGGGTCGCTATACAACAAGGAGGGCGAGTTGTCCGTGATCACGTTCTCGCCCGCGCTTGAACAGAGTCTGTTGGGTTCCCTGCGCATCGGAGAGCGAGGCCGACGAAGCTTGGGAATACCTGCCGGCGAGGCCGAAGCTATTGTGCGTGATGTCGGAGGTCTTTTCTCTGAGGCGGAGGCCACGGCTCACATTCCCGTCCTGCTGTGCGCAACGCGGCTACGTCCGGCTGTGTGGCGGCTATTTAAGCCGAGCCTGCCGCGAATGGGTGTCGTCGGCGTGGGTGAAATCGGATCTGGTGTGGTGATCTCGTTAGTGGGGAGTGTGAACCGTGAAGTTACTACCGTGGCCTGAAGCCACTTCTGAAGAGTTCGAGGGTCGTACTTACGATGAGGCGCTACAACTGGCTCGTCAGGAGCTCGGCACCGAAGTGGTCATCCGATGTTGGAGGGTACGGCGCGGAGGGGTCTTTGGCTTTTTTGCCAGAGAGAGCTTTGTCGCTGGTCTTACCGTGCCCGAGGGTGCCGAACCTTTGAATCTGCGTAGACGACGAAAGGAGCAGTCGACACCTGAGGTCCTATCGCACCTCGACGACTTGGTTGAGGCGACGACGGACGAGGTGACGCTCGGATCCGATCTAGCCCTTGAAAGTGATTTCAGTAAAGTGCTCGCTGAGGCTGAGGCGGTCCTAGTGGATGCAGTAGCGACGGAGCGGACACCGCCTCCGACGCCAAGTGTCCAGCCCATTGACGTCCCTGTCGCAGAGGTTGAGGGGCTCTCTGCGAGCCTTGCCGCTCTGGGTGTCCCTAGTGACTACCTGCCCGAGGCCCAGACCCTGGATGCATTGGTCAGTTCACTGGCCACATTGCCAGCTGCTGCTCCCATGGCGGCAGATTCACTTGTTGTTGTGGTGGGTTCACGACGTGAAGCCCTTGCCGCGGCTGGGCACGTCGTGGCAAATCTGGACTTGACTGCCTCTGATCTCATTGTTGGCGAACGGACCGCTTCGTTGCGGGCCCGAGTTCTGCGACGTCGGAGCGCAAAGAAAATGACCGTGCTCGTCGTGGAGGCTTCGCTCCGTTCGCGTGACCTAGACCAGGTGGCGACCTGGATTGACCAATTGGAGCCAGATTATGTGCTTGGCGCCGTACCGGCGACGTCGAAGCGCGCGGACTTCGAGCGATGGCACGGTCAGTTGGGTCGGATCGACGCCCTGGCCTTGTCTCGTTTCACCAGCACTACTTCGGTAGGCGAACTGATGGGGACTTTGCCCATTGCTCTGCTGGATGGTGCGCCGGCCTCGACTCTGCAATGGGTGGCGCTTTTGCTTAACTCGAAGTTGGAGGGCGAGCGCTGAAAGGCCACGATTATCTCGCTTTCGTGATTGACGTTCGCAGACTCCGGCCGCTCATCATCGTAGTACTGGCTTTCATCATCCTCTTGCCCAGCTTTATAGAGATGCTCACTCAGGGTCTATCTCCGATCGTGGTTCTTGCCCGTCTTGCCATGGCTCTTGGCCTGATCGGCACATTGGTCTGGTTGGTATCAGGAGTCGCGCTCCACTATGCGCGAATTCAGGCTCTGGCTGGAGGGGAGAAGGGGAGCGAAGATAGTCAGTCCGACCCTCAATTTTGAACCCGTTGGGGTCGTTAATTCTTCAAGTGGACCTAGATGATCTTCTTTCTGCATTGGTGGAGGCGCTTGAACGTGACCTTGAGTTATTGGCCGTGCTTCGTTATCGGTTGACCGTGCTGGGAGCACTGGCTACGGCCGATCAGAGTCCGTCCATCCTTACCGCCGTCCGAGAAATAGAGATCGCCTACGAATCTCTGCGCCTTGAAGAGTTGGTCCGTTCATCGGCCATGGTTTTGGTAGCCGACCACTTTGAATTGGACCCGGCGCTTCGTCTTGAAGAGTTGGCGACACACACCAGCGGAGGGTGGAGCGAAGTGTTACTGGACCTGCGTCGGGCACTTATAGGGGCTGTGACGGAGATTCAGACCTTGGCCAACTCCATGAACGAGGCTCTGGGCCGACGCGTCGTACTGACGGGCGAGGCTCTGGCGTTCCTGCGTGCCGATGGTGGCGCGACTTACGGTCGAAGTATGTCTAGGAGCGGAGTGCTCGTGGAGGGTGCGCTATGAGTGACATGGGTCTGTCGATCGCAGCCAGCGGACTTGCTGCCGCTCTTGCGAAGATCAATACCGCGTCGAACAACTTGGCCAACGCCACGACGCCTGGTTATGCCGCCCAGAAGGTCAATCTTTCCGCCCAATTCGCTGCTGGACCATTGGGTGTTGGCCAAGGGGTCACCATCTTGTCGGTCAGTCAACAGACCGACCCGGTGTACGCCGCGGCCAATGTGGCGGCGCAAGGGATTCTGGGAGGGGCCACGCAGGCTAACCAGATTATGGGCTCTATCGAATCAATCTTTCCTGAGCCCAGCGCGACTGGGATCGCCTCACAGTTGGCTACGCTCTGGTCGGATCTGTCGACCCTGGCCACCAACGCGAATCAGATCGGATCCCAGCAAGCGGTCATTGGTGCTGCCCAGACTCTGGCACAGACAATCAGCGGGAGTTTCAGCAGGTTGGGCCAATTGTCGTCCTCGCTGCAGAATCAACTTGGTTCGGGTGCTAATGATGGAGGAGCGCTCGCTCAGGTGAATAGCCTCTTGGGTCAGGTGGCGCAACTCAATGTCGGCATTGTTGCTGGTACGACGGGCGGACAGAATGTGAACGCACTGATCGGCACGAGGACTGCCGCGGTCGACCAGTTGGCTGGCTTGCTCGGGGTCACTGCATCAGCGGGCGCCCACGGTGCCCTTTCGGTTCATCTCAATGGTGTGGAGTTAGTGGGAGGCAACATTGCCCAGACCCTTACGGCCACTGGTTCAGCGGCGAGTGCCAATCTGAGTATTGTGACGGGCAATGGAGTCACCGTGAATGCACGAGGTCTCATCGGCGCCAACGTGGCGGCGGTTAATTTTGTGATTCCCTCATATGAGAATCAACTCAATTCGGTGGCGGACTCGCTGGCCACCGGCATTAATGCGCTGCAGGCGAACGGTATGAACGCGAAGGGCGACCCCGGGTCGGCCATCGCGGGGGCGTGGGCGGGCACGATCTTGCCTAACATTTTCGTAAGTGGTGGATCCTCGGGCACCTACACCACCAGTTCCGGCGGCTTCAACTCCGCAGCCACCATTGCAGTCTCTCCAGCTTTATTGACTGATCCTTCGCTCATCGCTACTGCCTCGGCACCTGGGCCAGGGAACTCAAACGTCATAGGGACGCCGACCTTCGATGGCACGAACGCTCAGGCGATGGCGGCACTTGCCTCATCTGCGACCGGTCCCGACATCAACTATCGGAAGATGATCGGGGTGCTCGGCACTGAGGCGACCAATGCATCGGCGACCTCTTCGGCAGCATCCAAAATGGCGACGACTGCAGCGAACAGCCTCTCCTCGATTTCGGGAGTCAATCAGAACGCTCAGGAGATAGACATTCTGGCTGCGCAGAATGCCTTCCAAGCGATGGCCAAGGTCGTGAGCGCCATCACGATCACTTTCCAATCCCTACTTGCGGCGGTCTAAAAATGTTCATTTCAAACGATGCGCTCATTCAGACTCTCACGGGACAAATAACGGCGCAGGCTAACAATATTGCCGAATTGCAGATGCAACTCGCGTCGGGTCGGGTGCTCAACAAGCCCTCCGATAATCCCGCTGCGGTCACCCACGTGTTGATGCTCTCGAGTCAGGCAAAGCAGTTGACGAGTTGGCAGACCAATGTGGACGCCGCCACGTCATGGCTTGGTATCGCGAATAGCACGGCCAATAATGTGCTCGGGGCCCTACAGTCAGCACGTTCAATTCTGCTTCAGGCGGCCAACCAAGGTGTTCAGAGTCCCATCACTTACTCGGCTCTGGGTACCGAGTTGAAGGGAATCTCCGCCAATCTGCTCTCGCTGTCTAATACGCAATATGCGGGTCGGGCGATCTTTGCTGGGACTTCGGCTTCCCCCCAGGCTTACGATGCAACCGGTAACTTCCTAGGCAATAACGATAGCCCGTCAACGGTGATCGGGCCGGGGTCGGGTGTAGGTCAGAGCGTCAACCTTTCGGTGGTGGGGACAGCGATCTTTGGAGTTGGCGCATCAAATGCCTTCGCCACCTTGTCAAGCGCCGTCGCCGCCCTCCTCTCTGGAGCGCCGACGTCGGCGAATATTTCGTCGGCACTCAACGCCTTGGAGAATGTGATCTCGGGTGCACAACAGAGCGCCGCCGCCTTGGGCAGTGCCTCGCAAATGGTGTCCAGTGCTTCTTCGGCCCTTACCATTCAGATTGCCAACGTTCAATCCAACCAGGCCAATCTTGAAAATGTGAATGTAGCAACTGCTGCGACGCAACTTTCCTTGGAGACAACTAGCTACCAAGCCGCTCTTTGGGCGGTGTCGCGAGCTATTCCCGAAACCCTCGTAAAGTTCTTGTAATGTTCAACAATTACTGACTAAAGGGAGCGCTACATGAAAACCGCTAGTTCCCCAATCTCGATTACACGGATGGACTTGACTCTCCAACACGACATGCCAGGTTTCAAGGGCGCGCGTCATTTCGTCGTCGAACCGTTGGTCGAGGAGACACCGGCGATTTTTGCGCGCCTTCGCTGCACTGACTCGCTTCATTTACACGGCGGCGAGTTGTTAAATGATCTCACCTTGTTGGTCATGTCGCCTAAGTTCCTGTGGCAGGACTACGACATTAAGATCGACGATGCGATGATCGAAGAACTCGGCTTGTTCGATCCTGATGACTTGGCACTGCTCGCGATCATTCATCCCCGCGATCCGCTATGGAAATCCACGGCGAATTTGTATTCTCCCATTGTCGTCAACCGCCGGACCGGCCTGGCCGATCAGTTGGTTCCCAATGTGAGCGAGCGGGAATTCGGTTGGCCCGTGAGGGCCCCGTTTCCCCTTGATCGGGACGACTGAACTCCCATGTTGACGCTAACTCGTGAAGTCGGACAGAAGATCCTCATCGGAGAGGACATCGTTCTCACTGTCGTCTCTGTGTCCTCGAACGGCCGGGTCAAACTTGGCATTGAGGCACCGAAGCAAGTTCGCATTGATCGAATGGAAGTACTGGATCGGATTCGTCAGGAGAACGTGGATTCGGCCAACGCGATACCCTCATCAGATATTGCCTCTGATATCGCAGCATGGGCCTCGTACGGTGCGCGACGAGCAAATGCACGAGGGGTCAAACCTACGGAGAGTTAGATCTGGCGGTTTCCTAGTTCGGTACGGAGATTTCGCAACCCTTGTTGAATGAGTTGTGTGACCCTGGAGCGGTCTATCCCGAGAGCCTCTGCTATTTCACTATTTTGGAATCCTTCGAGAAAGTGCAGAACCAACACCTGGCGTTGGCGTTCGGTGATGCGAAGGAGGGCAGCTTTTACCTCTTCGTGCATTGATGCTAGATCGGAACTCTGGTTTGGATCAATCCATGTGGAGGCCGATAATCCGCCCGGTCCATCATCGACCATGGACAGAGGGACCATGTAATTGGATATGGTGGACAGATCGTCAAGTTCCACGATGTCTACCAAGGTTGTTCCAAGGTGCTGGGCCATTTCGCCAAATGTTGGGGTGCGGCGCAGTTTGAGTTCAAGGGCTTCGCGAGTCACCTGATATTCACGCACGCGCGCGCGCATCCTCTTGGGCAGCATGTCATCTCGGCGTAATTCGTCAATGATGGCGCCTTGAATGCGAATCGTTGCGTAGGTTGCAAACTGGAAACCGCCAATGGGGTCAAAGCGTTCGATGGCGTTAATGAGTCCGAATTGACCGCAAGAGCAGAGTTCTTGAACTGATTGAAATGAATGCATCCGTCGTGCAATGCGATTGGCCACCACTCTTACTAACGGGGCATAAAAGAGAACCAAGCGATTTCTATCCTCAAGCGAACGAGTTTGAAAGTAGATGGACCATAAATAGTCAGCAGTATCAATACTTTTTGACTCTTCAATGTTCGACTCGTTTTCTACCAACATAATTACGCCATCCTTCTATTACTACATACATTCGGTATTGAAACTCACACAAACGTATATCTGTGTCAGTTGGTAAATGCTGTAATGCCCCGCCCACCAAAAAGAAAGCCCTAACTCATGCTGTTCCTGAAGGCGCCGCGCTTATTACGGTAAGAAAGGCACCGGTCAGAACTAATGCAGTTAATTTCTTCATAAATTCCCCCTTGTTAGCCTTTACTATCTGTAAAGGCTGATTGTAAGACGTATCTTTACTATCTGTAAAGGCTAATTGTAAGACGTATTGAGTTCATTGATCTGACTAACGTTCCTCGGACAGTTTGGCGTGCCGGTTTTGAATTCTCATGCCACGGCTGTGGCTTTCTGTTGCCATGTCCACACTCTGCCCATCGGTTGAGCGCCAAACATCGGTGCCCCACACCACTTTGCGATGTGTTTACCCTTGTGTTTGAGAGAGGCTCGCGCATATTCCACTAGGGGTAATTACTTAGTATGCAGTCCGTTTGCTCCTTCTGTCGCGTAAGTGCAGTCGCCTTAGCGGCACATCAATACCTATGCTAATTTCGTTCTGTCTCAATTAAGCGAGATGGGCTGTGTCAAGAAACCTGGACAGTTCTCCGTTCGTTGTTTGGTTTAATTATGCCGCGAAGGTCGCAGCATAATAATGAGCAAGCACTTCACTAGGGGTTTGGTAACCAAGAGTTGAGTGCAGCCTCTTGCGGTTGTAGAACACCTCGATGTATTCGGCCACGGCAAAGCGTGCCCGTGCTTGTGTTGTGAACCTATATCGGTAGTACATCTCGTTTTTTAGCGTGGCGAAGAAAGACTCCGCTGCGGCATTATCCCAACACACTCCAGTCCTGCCCATGCTCGGGGTGATGCGGGAGCGACGACAGTATTTTGCGAATTCATCAGAGGTGTATTGGGCTCCTCTATCTGAATGAAATATTGCCTCCGCCTTCACGTGGCCATGCAGGCGTGCCATCTCCAGGGCATCCGTTATCAAGGAGGTGCGCATGTGCGTTGCCATCTGCCAGCCGATGATCATTCGAGTGGCAAGGTCGAGCACAACTGCCAAATAGAGCCATCCCTGATCGGTGCGCAAGTAGGTGATGTCGCCAACTAACGGACCTATCCTCTCGCTAGAGGAGAATCTGTCCAAGATCCTTAGTACACCTCAATCTCTGGTCTTGTCCTGGGCGTGGCTTGCGACCACCGAATTTGGGTTTATCCACGATGGGTGCAATGTATGCAATCCCGCTGGGTTCTTTGGAGCCGGTGATGGATACCAATTCTGCATGGTGTGGACGGACATCGGTGAACTTGGGATAAACACGATCGCGTGATGCGATCTGCGTAGTGATCTCGTCCTTGTCACTTGGGTGCATCACAAGAACGTGGTGCTCCATTGTGCTCACGGAGGCGCGATCATTTTGAAGTGAATGCGTCTTTGGGTTGTTGAGATAGTTCTTGACGAGTGAATCAACATCGCAGCAGAGAGTTTCTTCGCCACGCTAAAAAACGAGATGTACTACCGATACCGATTCACAACACAAGCACGGGCAAGATTTGCTGCGACCTTCGTGGCAAAGTTAAACCAAACAATGAACGGAGAACTTTCCAAGTTTCTTGACACAGCCCAGGGAGACATCAGGCAATGGGACGATTTAAGCAAGCCAAAAGGTAGGGTTGGGCCATGCCGCATATTCATCCCACCGCAGATGTTGCTGCCAGCGCGCAGGTAGGTGAAGGGGTTGCTATCTGGGAATACGCAAAAATACGTGAGAACTGCGTTCTTGGAGAAAATGTCATTATTGGACGTGGCGTTTATGTAGGGAATGGCGTACGCATTGATGCCAACTGCAAAATTCAAAACAATGCACTTGTTTACGAGCCAGCGATGCTCGAGGCGGGAGTGTTCATTGGACCTGGCGTTATTCTCACCAACGATGAATATCCTCGTGCGGTCAACCCAGATGGAACTCAGAAGAATTCTGGCGATTGGGAAGCAATTGGCGTAATAGTTCGCGAGGGCGCATCCATCGGTGCTGGAAGTATATGTGTAGCACCGGTGGTAATCGGCGCCTGGGCTCTTGTCGCGGCAGGATCAACGGTTGTTAAGAATGTTCCTGCATTTGCTCTCATGGCTGGTGTCCCAGCAAAGCGAATTGGTTGGGTAGGAAAGGCGGGCGTACCTTTACTTTTTGAAGGTGCTGGCTATTTTCTTTGTCCCAAGACCCGAACTCGGTACCTGGAAAGTGATACTGACACACTTGTGGAAGTCGAAAGATGAGCGCGTTCATTCCAGCCGCGAGGCCTCTTATCGGTGAAGAGGAACGTACGGCAGTAGATCGTGTTCTGCAATCAGGGATGATGGCGCAAGGCCCTGAAGTTGCCGCCTTCGAAAATGAATTTTCAACGATTGTTGCCGACCGACACTGCATCGCTGTTAACTCGGGAACATCGGGTCTACATATGGCGCTGGTTGCGGTAGGAATTAAGCAAGGTGATGAAGTGATCGTTCCTTCGTTTACCTTTGCTGCGACTGCGAACGCGGTGGCGTTAACAGGGGCAACCCCTGTATTTGTAGATATCGATCCTCAAACTTTCAATATTGATCCCCTTGGGATAGAAGCTGCAATCACATCCCGCACCCGTGCAATTCAACCTGTGCATCTATATGGCCAACCAGCTGCAATGAAGGAAATTATGGCAATTGCTGCAAGCCACAATTTACTCGTTATTGAGGATGCCGCGCAGGCACACATGGCCTCGCTTGATGGGGCGCCTGTTGGTTCGTTTGGGACGGCTGGCGTTTTCTCGTTCTATCCGACAAAGAACATGACATCGGGTGAGGGTGGCATGATCTCAACCGCGTCCGATGAAATTGCACGCCAGTGTCGCCTGTTGCGCAATCAAGGTATGGAAAAGCGCTACGCGAATGAAATTGTGGGGTTTAACACCCGAATGACTGATATTCACGCAGCGATTGGTCGAGTACAACTCACTAAATTGACCGGATGGACAACGCAGCGACGCACTAATGCCAAATTCCTTGACGAAAATCTTAAGGGTGTAGCTATTCCTTATGTTGCACCGGGCGCGTTCCATGTCTATCACCAGTACACAATTCGTATCATCGGGCATGATCGTGATGCATTTGCGGCCGAGATGACTAAGCGGGGAGTCGGCAATGGTGTGTACTATCCAATTCCAGTGCACAAGTTACAATCTTTCGGTCTCACTTTTGATTTACCCGAAACAACACGCGCATGTAAGGAAGTTCTTTCAATTCCTGTGCACCCGGCACTTACGCAAGAGGATCTTGAAACAGTTGTTTCGGTAATTAATTCAATCGCTGCTGCGGGAGCATAACTCGTGAAGAACTTGCGTGCCGGTCTTGTTGGCTTAGGGATGATGGGTCGCCATCACGCGCGAGTTCTTGCATCTCTTCCTGGTGTGGATTTTGTTGGAGTTTCTGATCCAGCCGGCGATATTGATGGAGTTGCGCAAGGTCGTCCTGTCTTTAAATCTGTCGCCGAACTAATTGCGCTGGATATTGATTATGCAATAGTGGCAGTTCCGACTATTTTTCATTTAGAAGTTGGCACAGAACTTGCCACCGCAGGAATTCATGCGATGGTAGAAAAACCAATATCGCAAGACACGGTCACATCAAAGGCGCTCGCAAGAGCCTTTGATAAAGCTGGTCTAGTAGGCGCAGTTGGTCACATCGAACGTTACAATCCAGCTCTGCAAGAAGCACGACGTCGGCTTGGACAACTCGGTTCGCTCTATCAAGTTGTCACGCGGCGCCAAGGGTCATTTCCTACTCGCATCGCTGATGTTGGCGTGGTTATAGATTTGGCAACACACGACATTGACCTAACTGCATGGATAACACGCCAACGATATTCATCTGTGTCGGCCCGCACCGCGTTACGCACTGGTCATGAACATGAAGATCTTGTAGCGATAATTGGTACTTTACAAGACGGCACAATTACTAACCACTTGGTGAATTGGCTCAGCCCCTTAAAGGAGCGCGTCACGATTATCACTGGCGAAAAGGGAGCGTTTGTTGCAGATACTTTGACTGCAGATTTGACGTTCTACGCAAACGGGACTGTTACTTCGGAGTGGGAAGGGATTACGCAATTTCGTGGAGTCAGCGAAGGCGATGTAATCCGATACGCGATATCTAAACACGAACCGCTACGCGTGGAGCACGAGAATTTTCGGGATGCGGTGTTAGGAAAGTCAGCAGATATTGTGACAATGGAGCAAGGACTCGCCACCATCCTTGTGGCTGAAGCAGTAATTGAAAGTGCAAGGATAAATCAGACTATAGAAATCCAATCCTGAAGGAAAATCGACGCTACATTTATTGAAGCTGAGAGGGCCGACTATCCAAGCGAATGGCGTGGAAGAACTATGCAGAAGAGAGTGCCGCGGGGGTCTTTAATTGAGAACTCGCATTTGATATTCATGGATATGTGAGTCGGGTCGGAGGGCTGGACGGCTAAAATCCAAGAGTGAAAACCCCTGCAGTCCCAGCCATCAATGTCGCTAAGCGCATTGTTGGGCGTCGGGACTCAGTTTCCGTTCTGGCACGGAAGAACATCAGGGATTCGTTGGTCTCCGTTGCAGGACTTATCGGATGTCCGGTGCGTGATGACGAAGGACACGATCTGGGAAAACTTGTAGATATTGTCGTACGTCATGGCGAGGAGACTTACCCCGCAGTTTCCGGGCTTATTGTCAAAGTTGGGGCGCGCAAATCTTTTATTGACGGGCAAGAATTTCGAAATTAACCAAGGATGAAATCCGCCTTTCATCAACCTTCGTCAGTTTTACACCTTACAGAGGGATCGTTCAGTGAATACAGGCGAACCAACTGACATCGTTTTGCCTCGTGCAACTGCGGCAGTTTTTCGTGTTCTTGTTGGTGCGGATGCATCATTTTCCATTAGGCAACTCGCACGCATTGCTGGTGTCTCTGCCCCTCGCGCGGTCGAAATTGTCAACCGTGCAAGTGAACGAGGGCTCATCCTTGTAGAACAGGGCGGGCGTTCCCGAATGTGTCGGTTCAATAGCGAGCATCTTGCGGCCGGTGCCATCCTCGAATTGGTAACGATCCGTGAACGGATGCTGCACGCTATCGAAGATGAAATAGCTTCCTGGAAGATCGCGCCGTTGCACGCAAGTTTTTTTGGTTCCGCGGCCCGTGGCGAGGGGGACACGAACAGTGATTTAGATCTGCTTCTCGTTCGCCCGACGGGTGAACCCGAGGAAGACTGGGAGGAACAGAAATACACAAGCGGAGTACGTCTCACGGCCAAGATTGGCAATCCCGTGTCATGGTTTGATATTTCAATGACTGAATTGAGGAGGTCAATGCGCGCATCTGAACCCATTATCGCCCAATGGAAGAAAGACTCTATCTGTCTCTCAGGTCCGTCACTGCCAGACTTACTTCGCCAAGTGCGTGGGAAAAGGAAGTGATGATGGCATCAAAAATTGTAGTAGGACTTTGAAATTTAGCCACGCCGAAAACCTCGGCGGAAATGTCTCGATTTCAAGACATACTTGAGTATGGGACTCTTCGAAGCCGCGATGCTTTTTCTGGCGGGTGTTGCAGCAGGCACAATAAATACAGTCGTTGGATCAGGCTCTCTCATTACCTTTCCGGCCCTGCTCGCATTCGGCTATTCACCCCTGACTGCCAATATGACTAACAACGTTGGGGTACTGCCAGGTGCGATCACTGGTGCCTATGCCTATCGCAGCGAACTAAAAACTCAGTGGTCGCATGTTCGTCAACTTGTTTCGCTCTCTTTGGTGGGTGGACTCGGTGGCGCTCTTCTCCTCTTGCGTCTTCCTGCAACTGCGTTCGATCAGATCGTGCCGGTCCTGGTCCTGCTTGCAATCATCCTCGTCATCCTTCAGCCGTGGCTCAAAAAGCGAGCGGCTAGGCGCGAAACCAGACCACGTCGCAACGCCATCATCCGTGACGGCGGTATTTTCCTCACCGGTGTCTATGGCGGCTATTTCGGCGCCGCCCAGGGGATTCTCTTGATGTCGATCCTTGGCGCAGTCATTGACGAATCAATTCAAAAACTCAACTCAATCAAAATGATGCTGGGTCTGTCTGCAAACACGGCAGCAGCTGTGGTCTTCATTTTTCGAGGCGGAATCAATTGGCCCGCCGCGGGAGTTATTGCGGCTGGCGCCCTGATCGGCGGCCATCTAGGTGCCAGCATTGGCCGTCGCCTACCCGAACGCGTTTATCGCGCGGTCATCGTGGTCGTCGGACTCATTGCATTTACGAAGTTAGTCACTTCCTAAAATAAACGCCAACTTATCGCGTATTTTCCACGTGCATCATCACATCTGTGCTCGGGTAATTCTCAGGTAGTTGAAATTTCAATAAATATCGCCATTTTGGGAATAATTGAAACTTCAATCATGTTACACTTCATAAGTAGTTGAAATTTCAACTAAGTAACGGGAAATGCCCGCACTTTATGAAGGAGCTCAATCCATGTCTACTCAAACAGTCCAGTCCCTCACCGGCACCTATTCAATCGACGCATCCCACAGCCAGATCGGCTTCACAGCCCGTTACGCCATGGTCACAAAAGTTCGCGGCGCATTCAACGAATTCGAAGGCAGCGGATACTTCGATGCAGAGAATCCAGCTAACTCGCACCTTAAGGTCACCATCAAGGCCGCCAGCATCGATACCCGCAGCGCTGACCGCGATACTCACCTCAAAAGCAATGACTTCTTTGGGATGGGTGAATTTCCAGAGATCACATTCGTTTCAACCGCTTTCGAGAAGGCCGCCGAAGATTCCTACAAGCTCATCGGCGACCTGACGATCAAGGGCACCACCAAGCCCATCACCGTTGACTTGGATTTCACCGGCACTGCCGTAGATCCATGGGGAAACACCCGAATCGGCTTTGAAGGAAAGGCCACCATCAACCGCAAGGACTGGGGAGTCAACTGGAACGCGGCGCTTGAAGCAGGCGGAGTTCTCGTGAGCGAAAAGGTCAACCTCGAGTTCGAAATCTCAGCAGTCCGCAGCACGGAAGCTGCTTAATACACAGCATCTAGCCAAGTAATAAGGAATTGTGGGGTCCGAGCATTTCTCGGGCCCCACAACTTTTGAATGGGAAACCTTTACCCGCTCCGATTATTCACAGGCACATCAGAATGAGCAGTTCTGACCACTTATGGTGGTCTTTGATTGAGTGCCAGGGATTGTGGTTGGTTACACAATGTGGCTACAATGTGGCTACAATGTGGCTACATACATAAAGGGGTGGTTTATATGGTGGCTGATGCTGTCGTTCGCGCACGAGTGAATGGAAAGGTCAAAGAGGAGGCAGCCGATATTCTTGCGGCGACTGGCCTGACGCTTTCAGACGCATATCGAATGCTCTTGATACGCGTGGTAGAAGATCGAGCTCTTCCATTCGACCCATTGATACCCAACGAGAAGACGATCGCCGCAATGCGTGAAGCTCGAAAGGGACGTTTAATTCGCGCTCGGAATGTTGGGTCTTTATTGAGCGAACTCAATGCGGACGATTGAACGGACTGCGCAATTCAAAAAGGATTATAAGCGCGAGAAGCGAAGCCCGCGCGGTAAGAACCTAGATAAAGACTTGACGATCGTTCTCGAGTTATTGTTAAAAGATCTACCGTTAGCAGCCAAATATGGAGATCACCCATTATCCGGAGAATGGAAAAGTTTTCGAGATTGCCACATTCGCCCAGACCTCATTCTGATTTACCGTCAGCACGGATCCAGGGTTCTTCAGGTTGTACGACTTGGTTCACATTCGCAGTTAAGTTTGTAGCCCACGATGGAGACTCTTACGGTGGGCAAAGTTAAAGGGAGAGTCGGCGGCCATGGGTTCCCTGTAACCTATGCACATGTCGACCGAGAACACACGTGATTTTGTCCACGAGGGGTACGACGTTGCCTATGTCCAGGAGAAGTGGCTGCCGGTCTGGGACGAGCTAGCCCCCTTCCGTTCCGGTCGCCCGGGCGACAATCGGCCCAAGAAGTATGTGTTGGACATGTTCCCGTATCCGTCGGGGGATCTTCATATGGGCCATGCCGAGGCATATGCCCTAGGCGATGTGATCGCTCGTTATTGGGTTCAGAAAGGCTTCAATGTTTTGCACCCGATGGGGTGGGATGCCTTTGGCTTGCCAGCAGAGAACGCCGCGATCAAGCGGGGGATTGATCCTGCGATTTGGACGTATGAGAACATCGCCGTGCAGAAGGCGTCGATGCGACGGTATGCATGTTCATTTGATTGGGATCGAACGTTCAATACCTGCGACCCAGAGTTCTATCGTTGGAATCAGTGGCTCTTTATTCAGATGTTTGAACGTGGGCTCGCCTACCGCAAAGCATCAAAAGTTAACTGGTGTCCTTCGTGCCAGACCGTCCTTGCCAACGAGCAAGTTGTGGCAGGTCTGTGCGAGCGCTGCGATACGCCAGTAACCAAGAAGAAATTGACGCAGTGGTATTTCAAGATCACTGACTATGCAGATCGCTTGCTTGATGACATGTCACAACTCGAAGGCAATTGGCCCGACAAAGTCTTGACGATGCAGCGCAACTGGATTGGGCGATCCACGGGCGCGAATGTGAGTTTTGTGATCGAAGGACGGGGAGAGCCCGTCACCATTTACACGACTCGTCCGGATACTTTGTATGGGGCGACTTTCTTTGTCGTCGCTGCCGATAGTGATCTTGCTGCTGAGTTGGCATTAGGAACTTCGGTTGAGGGTAAATTCAAGGAATACCTTGAGACGATCAAGGCTGATTCTGATATTGATCGCCTGGCAACTGATCGACCAAAGACCGGTGTTTTCTTAGATCGTTATGCAATCAATCCAGTCAACGGCGAGAAACTCCAGATTTGGGCCAGTGATTACGTTCTTGCTGATTACGGAACTGGTGCGATTATGGCCGTTCCTGCCCACGATCAACGCGACTTGGATTTCGCGCGTGCGATGGGACTGCCGATCCGCGTAGTCGTTGAGACGGGCGAAGAAGATCCATCTGTCACGGGAATTGCAACGCCAGGTGAAGGCAAACTCATTAACTCTGGGACCCTCAACGGCAAGCCAAAAGATGAGGCGATCGCATTTATCAATGAGCAGTTGGAACGCGACGGACTTGGCAAGGCTGCGCGCAATTACCGCCTGCGCGATTGGCTGATATCACGGCAGCGTTATTGGGGAACCCCGATTCCGATTATTCACTGCCCATCCTGCGGTGAAGTTGCTGTCCCACTGGATCAATTGCCGGTGAAATTGCCTGATGCGCAGGGATTGGATCTCAAGCCCAAAGGAACTTCACCTTTGGGCGCTGCCACCGACTGGGTCAATGTTGATTGCCCTAAGTGCGCAAAGCCTGCCAAGCGCGATACCGACACGATGGACACATTCGTGGATTCATCCTGGTACTTCTTGCGCTACCCAAGCCATGACGATCACACTCAAGCGTTTAGCCGCGAAGCTGTTGATACGTGGATGCCGGTTGATCAGTATGTCGGTGGCGTCACCCACGCGATCTTGCACCTCTTATATGCGCGCTTCTTAACCAAGGTCTTGCACGATATGGACCTTCTCTCCTTTGACGAACCATTCTCGCGATTGCTCAATCAGGGCATGGTCGTGATGGATGGATCGGCGATGAGCAAGAGCCGGGGCAATCTTGTCCGTCTCTCCGATGAGTTGGCGACCCATGGTGTCGATGCTGTCCGTCTCTCGCTTGTCTTCTCTGGACCACCAGAGGATGACATCGACTGGGCAGATGTTTCACCGCAAGGGTCGGTGAAGTTCCTCAACCGCGCATGGAGATTATCTGGAGATATCTCAAGTGCTCCCGGAGTTGATTTCATGGCGGGTGATATTTCACTACGCAAGGCGACGCATAAAGCGGTGCATGACGCTGGTTTTGCGGTCGAGTCTCTTCGGTTCAATGTTGCTATCGCGCGCATTATGGAACTTGTGAATGCAGCACGTAAAGCCATTGATTCAGGGTGCGGTCCAGCAGATCCTGCTGCCCGTGAAGCAGTCGAGGCGATTGCCATCATGCTCTCGTTGGTTGCGCCGTTTATGGCCGAAGAAATGTGGGAGCGGTTGGGACATAAGCCAGGAGTTGCCTTGGTTGGTTGGCCAGCAGTCGATGAGTCTTTGTTGGTGGCCGACTCAGTGATTGCTGTCATTCAAATCAACGGCAAGATCAAGGAGCGGATCAAAGTCTCACCTTTAATCTCTGATACCGATTTGGAGCATGCGGCACTGGCTCATCCAACGATCATCGAGGCGCTAGCAGGTGCAACGATCGGCAAGATCATCACTCGCGCTCCTAAAATCGTCAATATCGTTATCAACAACGCCTAGCCCTAAACAGCGCAAACTCCTCTGCGAAAGTGGCGTCGTTGCGCCCTTTTCACTTAGGGCATGAATGATTTCTATAACAACATCCGCGAACGATTACACGATCGACTCAGCGACCTGCACTTCTCTACCACTCAAAGACGTGCGCTTTTCGGCGTCTTCCTGATCATCTGTCTCATCTCTGTCGGGGTTGTGACTCGTGGACAACCCGAACAGATTGTGGAGACCGCTCCCATAGTTATTGCGCCACCACCTCTCGTCGTCGATGTCGCAGGTGGAGTGAAGCGCCCCGGCGTCTATTCACTTCCTGCAGAGGCCCGTGTCATGGATGCGATCAAAGCTGCAGGTGGGGCCGAACAGGGGATGGACATGAGCGAGATAAATCTGGCTCGAATGCTCCGAGATGGCGAACAGATATATGTCGAACCACTCGTTGTCACTGGTACTTACAAGAGCACCAGAAGCCCAAGGGTTGTGAAAAGACGGAGCGGACCGATCAATCTCAACCGCGCGACGGTAGGTGAGCTAGAGACGCTTACCGGAATTGGTCCAGTTCTCGCCGCAAGAATAGTGAGTTATAGAAAAGTGAATGGACCCTTCATTCTTTTGGAAGATTTGCAGAAGGTTTCAGGTATTGGCCCCTCCAAATTCGCGCAGATCAAAAGCAAAATAAGGGTATAAGGGATTATCGCGCCTTCCTTATTGGCGCGACAATCTGGATCGGAGCACTTCTCCAAAGTTGGATGACTCCGTGGTGGATTTCCATTGCCGCAACTCTGTTGGCGCTATTGGCTTATGCAAGCGGCAAGAATTTAATCTGCCTGCTGGCTATCACCATCCTTCTGGGATCTGGTGTTATGTCACTTCGCCAGATGGCGCTGACCAATTCAATAACTCAGAAGTTAATTGGGACGGTCTCGACAATCCAATTTCAGGTCTCCACCGATCCCACGAAAACTAAGGCAAAAGTCTTCGGCACTGCCCAAGCACCCACGAATTATTCCTTTCTGGCAACGGCTCTCAGGGTTGAGGCGGAAGGAAAGAAATATCGGCTCCGAGTGCCCATACGTGTCATGACGACGGATAAAGAAATCACAGCGGTTCTTCCGGGTCAGATGATTTCCTCCTTCGGAACGTTGATAAAGAGCAGAGAAGCCCGAGTTGCAGGACTTTTTATTCTTCGTGGGAAACTCACGGTTGATACTGCGGCATCGCGTTGGGCGCGAACTCTCGGTGCGATTCGAGCTGATTTTCGCGCACTCGCACGTGGTGACGATGCGGGCGCACTGGTTCCTGGAATGGTCCTGGGCGATACATCTTTGCAATCGCAGCAACTGCGCGATGACATGCGCCGCTCGGGGCTTACTCACTTGGTTGCCGTGAGTGGGGCCAATTTTGCCATCATCTCTCTCTTCGCTCTCTGGTGCATGCAGTGGTTCTTCCGATCCCTGCGCATCCGACTCGTTCTTACTTCCTTGGTTCTGGCTAGTTTTATTGCCTTGGTCCGTCCATCACCATCGGTCTTGAGAGCGGCGGCAATGGCCAGTGTTGTATTGGTCGCGCGCGGAATCGGTAAACGCAGCGATGCCATACCGGCACTTGGCTTCGCGATGGCCGCAGTAGTTATTGGCGATCCCTGGCAGGCGCGCGATCCAGGATTTGCGCTCTCTGTATTGGCAACAGCTGGATTACTTTTACTCGCTCCTCGAATTGCCACTTGGCTTGGACGATTCATCCCTGCACGTCTTGCTAACGCCATGAGTCTGCCGACAGCAGCAGTACTCATGTGTGCTCCAGTTTTGGTTGCGCTTTCCGGGTATTTGGGTCTGATGACTGTAATTGCCAACTTGCTTGTCGCACCTGTTGTCGCACCGATTACTGTCTTTGGATTCATCGCGGCACTCCTCTCACCTGTACTTCCCGGAGTGAGTAGTGCGTTGCTCTTAGTCATTGCATACCCGTCGGAGTGGATCGTGGGAGTCGCGCATTGGGCGGCGAAATTCCCCGTTCTGCAAATCTCCACGGGGCTCGGGGGTTTCATCGGCGGATTGGTAGTAATCCTCATCCTGGTTGCACTTGTTTTTCTCTGGCGTACTCATCGAATAATGATCGCGGTATCGGTTTCAATAATCCTATTTCTCACGTGGAACTCGCAATGGCCCAGAGGGGATTGGCAAATCGCACATTGCAATGTCGGCCAGGGTGATTCGCTCGTCATTAATTTGGGCAACCATCGGGGCTTTGTCATTGATACAGGACCCGATCCAACTGTGGAAGATCGATGCTTGACGCAACTGGGAATTCGGAGCATCCCGCTTCTCGTACTCACTCACTTCCATGCCGACCATGTAGAGGGTTTGGCAGGCTTGATGCGCGGCCGCACGGTTGGTCAGGTATGGGTGAGCAACAATAAGGATCCGCTTTTTGAAAGTGGCCAGGTTGGAAAGTGGTTAGGGGATCGAGCGTTGGTCGAGCCGAAGAAGGGGGCAATCTTCTCTCTTCCAAGTTCGCGCGGTCTGATCACAATCAAGGTCTTATGGCCGTTAAATAGCTCTGAAACGAGCGCGGTTGGTGGCGCAGCGGGTTCAGTTATCAATAACTCAAGTGTGGTACTCGAAATTGTGAGTCCCGACTTTTCTTTGCTTGCCGCGGGTGATGTAGAACCCGAGGCACAGTCCCAGATCCTTCCTTTGCTTCGTCATGTCGATATCTACAAGGTCAGTCATCACGGCTCAGCCCGCCAAGTGAAAGAATTTATGGAAAGACTCTCCCCAGATCTTTCAATCATCAGCGTCGGAGAAGGCAATCCCTACGGCCACCCCGCGGCGCAGACGCTTGCCACGCTGGATAGACTGCGAAGCAGAATTTACCGGACAGATAAGAATGGTGCGATCGCTATAGTTGCCCGATCCCACCGTCTAACCGTTCATACAAGTGCAGGATCGTGGTGGCAGAAAGTGAGGTTGGCATGAGCAACTACCTGCTCCTGGGAGCAGAGCCCGCCCTTGCCGACCGCGCACTTGCCAAGATTTTGGTTGCGATGAGTGAGGAAAATGCAGAGGTCCGGACAATTTTTGGTGCAGAGGCATTGCCCGGAGATATTTCCGATGCCCTTGCCCCTTCACTTTTCTCTGAGAGACGTGCTCTCGTCATCCGCGATCTGCAGGATCTACCTGAGGAGAGCAAAGGTGAGATCACTCGCTTTCTTGAGGTTTCAGATCCCACAATCTCCGTCATCTTCATTCATAAGGGCGGAGTCAAAGGGAAAGCGCTTCTCGATCAGATTAAGAAGTCAAAAACTGAGGTAATCGCCTGTGATCAATTGAAGAAAGAGAGCGAGAAGCAAGAGTTTGTAAAGAATGTCCTCCTCGATCTCGGTCGGAAAATCACACCCGGTGCTGTCAATGCGCTGGTCAATGCCACAGGTAATGACCTTCGAGAATTAACTTCGGCATGCACTCAGATTGCATCGGATACAACAGGCGTTATCGATGAGCAAGTGGTAGATAAATATCACCAAGGAAAAATTGAGACGACCGGTTTTGATGTTGCCGAAGCTGCACTTGAGGGAGATGTCTCTCGAGCCCTGCTCACATTGAGAAATGCCATTGCCACTGGGACCGATCCAGTCATGGTCACTAGCGCGATCGCCTCCTCCTTGCGAGGACTCGCAAAGGTTTCTGGAACCAACCGTGGTGCTAAATCCTTCGAACTGGCGGGGGCATTAGGTATGTCGCCGTGGCAGATCGACAAGGCCCGGCGCCAACTAGCCCATTGGTCGCCCCAGGGGATCGCGAAGGCGGTGATTGCTATTGCTCAGGCCGATGCCCAGGTAAAGGGTGCCTCGGTGGACCCGATCTATGCCCTGGAGAAAGCGGTCACCGAGATTGCCCGTTCTAGGCGCTAATCTGAGCCCACTTCGGTTAACGCTTGGGCTAATTTGAGCCTGGAGTGCTCTCGCTGGTAGCCTTCCCCTCTTACCTGATCCATTTGGACCAGTTGAAAATCGTTCTTTCAGAGTCGGAGTAGCGCGCGTGGCAAATATCAAGTCCCAGATTAAGCGGATCAAGACCAACGAGAAGGCTCGCCTTCGTAACAAGTCGGTCCGGTCATCCATCAAGACCGCCGTGCGCAAGTTTCGTGACTCCCTTGCCTCCGGGGACTCGGCAGTTATCACCACCGAACTCCGCACCGCCTCACAGGCACTTGATGTCGCAGTTGCCAAAGGCGTTATTCACAAGAATGCAGCAGCCAACAAGAAGTCTTCCATGGCTAAGTCGGCTACAAAAGCTGGCGTTCGTTAATTTTCTAATACAGACGACAGCGCGAGGCTAGGTTCATGCCGGCCATATCAATTGCAAAGGCACCTCAACCTGCCTCTACCGATCCCGCACAGATCCGTAACTTTGCGATCATTGCGCATATCGATCACGGTAAATCCACTTTAGCTGACCGCATGCTCGGCATCACAGAGGTTGTCGATCCCCGCAATATGCGCGAGCAGTACCTCGATCGCATGGATATCGAACGCGAACGCGGAATCACTATCAAGAGCCAGGCCGTCCGCCTTCCGTGGCGCTCAGGTATCGATGGCAAGGAATACATCTTGAACATGATCGATACACCCGGCCATGTCGATTTCACATACGAAGTTTCGCGCTCGCTCGCTGCGAGTGAAGGTGCGATCTTGTTGGTGGATTGCGCACAGGGAATCGAAGCGCAGACGCTTGCAAATCTTTATCTCGCGATGGAGAACAATCTCAAAATAATTCCTGTTTTGAATAAAATTGATCTTCCTGCTGCTCAGCCAGAAAAGTTTGCGGCCGAACTCGCCAAACTCATCGGATGCGAACCAAGTGATTGCTTGCTGGTCTCTGGAAAAACCGGTGCGGGTGTTCCCGAACTTCTTGACCAGATCATTGCGCAGATTCCACCGCCCCAAGGCGATCCAAATGCACCTGCACGCGCACTAATTTTCGACTCGGTCTATGACGTCTACCGCGGAGTGGTCACGTACGTCCGTGTTGTGGATGGGCATCTGACTGCCCGCGATCAGATTCAAATGTTCTCAACTGGTGTCCGTCATGAGATGCTTGAAGTTGGCGTGATTTCTCCGGAGCCACTTCCAAGCAAAGGTTTAGGTGTTGGCGAAGTTGGATACCTCATTACGGGTGTGAAGGATGTTCGCCAATCACGCGTCGGTGACACGGTCACTAATTACAACAACCCCACAAAGACGCCACTTGCGGGCTACAAAGACCCAAAGCCAATGGTTTTCTCCGGCCTCTACCCACTCGACGGTGCGGATTATCCACTCTTGCGCGAAGCACTCGACAAGCTTCAACTCAATGACGCCGCACTGGTTTACGAACCAGAGTCCTCTGCCGCACTTGGTTTTGGTTTCCGTTGTGGATTCCTCGGTCTGCTGCACATGGAAATTGTCCGCGAAAGACTTGAGCGTGAATCCAATCTCAGTCTGATCTCAACCGCGCCGAACGTTGTGTACAAAGTGAAACTCGATGATGGCAAAGACGTCATTGTGACCAACCCAAGTGAGTTTCCTTCCGGCAAGATCCTGAGCGTTGAGGAGCCAATTGTCCGTTCGACCATTCTTGCTCCCAGTGAATTTATCGGCGCAATTATGGAACTCTGCCAACAACGACGTGGAGTCTTGCTCGGCATGGATTACCTCTCTGAAGATCGTGTGGAAATCCGTTACACGCTTCCACTCGCGGAAATTGTTTTCGATTTCTTCGATAAATTGAAGTCCAGTACTCGTGGTTACGCATCCCTAGATTACGAAGCAATTGGCGATGCCGAAGGTGATCTCGTCAAGGTCGATATTTTGCTGCAGGGTGAAGCGGTTGACGCATTTAGCGCCATCGTTCATCGCGATAAGGCATATGCCTATGGGTTGATGATGACTGCCAAATTGCACGCTCTGATTCCGCGTCAACAATTTGAGGTTCCAATCCAGGCAGCAATCGGTTCACGAATTATTGCCCGTGAGAATATCCGTGCCATCCGTAAGGACGTTCTTGCAAAATGCTACGGTGGAGATATTTCTCGTAAGCGCAAGCTTCTTGAGAAGCAGAAGGAGGGCAAGAAGCGGATGAAGATGGTGGGACGCGTTGAAGTTCCGCAGGAAGCCTTTGTTGCAGCCCTTGCCACGGACGCCGATATTGATAAGGCGAAGGCCGCGCGGAAGTAATCATGGCTCCGACCCAGTCTGGAGATATCTCGTTTTACGTTCACATCCCTTACTGCGTGAAACGTTGTGGGTACTGCGATTTCAATACCTACACTCCAAGTGAATTACGCGAAGGTGGCACTTTAGAAACCGTCTCCTTTGATTACATTGATGCAGTTTTGCGAGAACTCGATATTGCTCATACAGAAGCCCCAGGTGCTGTCCCCACCATCTTCTTTGGGGGAGGCACTCCGAGCCTGCTTCCGGCGCGTGATCTTGGACGGGTTATCTCCTCGATAAGAGAGCGATGGAATGTCTCATCCGAGTGTGAGATTACCTTGGAGGCGAATCCCGATACGGTCGACGTTCAGAAACTCAAAGAGTTACGTGAAGTCGGATTTAATCGAATTTCGTTCGGAATGCAATCTGCAGTACCTCATGTATTGAAGGTCTTGGACCGAACCCACAATCCCGAAAGCATCGCCCGTGTTGTGCAAGCGGCGCGGGATGCTGGATTCGAAAGCGTTAGTTTGGATCTCATTTACGGGACACCGGGCGAGAGTCTGGAAGATTGGAAGACTTCAGTTGAGTCTGCCCTTTCTCTAGGAGTCGATCATCTGAGTGCTTATGCATTGATCGTTGAGACAGGGACGAAACTCGCGGCTCAGATCAAGCGCGGAGATCTTTCCATGCCAAGCGACGACCTCATGGCAGATATGTATTTACTCGTTGATGAAATGTGTGAAGCATCCGGTCTGACTTGGTACGAGTTGAGCAACTGGGCAAAGTCCGGTCATGAATCCCGACATAACGTTGCCTATTGGAAGAATGCGAATTGGTGGGGGTTGGGACCAGGCGCACACTCCCATCTATATGGAGAACGTTGGTGGAACGTCAAGCACCCAACTGCATACAAGAACGCTCTTATCAATTCTCAATCACCTGTGCAAGAACGAGAGACTCTCACCCCTCAACAAATAAGCGATGAGAAAGTGATGCTCTCTATCCGTATGCACTACGGAATCCTTCTGAGTGACCTAACGGCGGAGCAGATTTCCAGAGTTGAGGGGTACCGTGAAAGCGGCCACCTTGATAAATCGCGATGGAGCGAGGGATCCCTGCAATTAACGCCTCAGGGGCGCCTCATTGCAGACCGAATCGTACGCGAATTAGTTGTGTAGTACCTTGTAGTCCTATGCATACCTATCACGTCATCATTTCCTCTCTTCTAGCGCTTGTTTTTGTCATTTCCGGCCTCATGAAGGCCAGTGGCAACGAGCGCGGACTTGCTGTTACCCGTGAGGTGAATGTCAAGGACGGACTTGCCCGTTTTATTGGTGTTATTGAAGCCCTTGCTGCACTCGGACTCATTATTGGACTCCGAAACGTATTTATTCAGTGGTGTGCTCTCGTCATTCTTTGGGTAGATATGAGCGGTGCGATGTATTTCCATTTCAGGGCTGAGAAGATTCGCGCATCCTTTCCATCATTCTTCCTGTTGACCTTGATTTCAATCGCCCTCGTAACTATTTAGTTGGTATTCATGGAATCACGTCGTTTAGAAATCCTCCGCGCAATCGTGGATGAGTATGTCGCCACCCAAGAACCTGTTGGCTCTAAGGCGATTGCTGACAGACATAGTTTGGGAATTTCACCCGCGACCATCCGCAATGAGATGGCCCTCCTCGAGGAGCAAGGTCTTATTACTCACCCTCATACGAGTGCAGGTCGCATTCCAACTGACCGGGGTTATCGAGTCTTCGTAGATAAATTGGCAACCGTCAAACCACTTTCTGCTCCAGAGCGACGAGCAATTGAAAGTTTTCTCGAAGGTGCTCATGACCTTGATGATGTAGTGATGCGTACCGTCCGACTATTGGCCGATGTGACTAAGCAGGTTGCTGTAGTCCAATATCCCTCCATTGTGAAATCTAGAGTCCGTCACCTTGAATTGGTCCTACTTACTCCTTCACGGTTGATGGTCATTCTTATTACCGATGCGGGTCGAGTTGAACAACGTGTTATTGATTTTGGTCATGATCTCCACGAGAACTTCGTAACGACGCTTCGCACCAGACTTAATCAGAGTGTTATTGGGCAGCGATTGCTAGACATTTCCGAAAAAATGAATCTCCTTTTCAAGACATATACCGATCCAAACCGAGGCGACGTTGGAATTATCATTACGACTTTGACTGAAATGGCACTTGAAAAACCGGAGGAGAGAGTTGTGCTTGCGGGCACAGCGAATTTAGCTCGCTTCCGCGAGGATTTCTCCGCCCAGATCCATCCGATTCTTGAGGCGCTAGAAGAACAAGTTGTACTGTTGCGTCTTCTTGGTGACGTTAGCGATACGGTGCATGTTCGAATTGGTGAAGAGCAGACGGAAGAAAATTTGCGTCAGACCAGTCTTATTTCGGTTGGCTATGGCAGTGATAAGTCCCCACTTGGCGCCCTCGGAATTATCGGGCCGACCCGCATGGATTATGCGGGTTCGATCGCAGCCGTTTCGGCTGTTGCTCGTTACATAGGTCGCTACATGAATGAAGGATCGTAATGGCAGATTTATACGAAGTCTTGGGCGTCGAGCGCGATGCCACACAAGACCAGATAAAACGCGCGTATCGCAAACTCGTCCGTGAATTGCATCCTGACGTTAATCCGGATCCTGCAGTTCAAGATCAGTTTAAAGAGATTACCGCTGCCTACGAAGTTCTCAGCGATGTTGCGAAGCGGCAGGACTACGACCATGGTGGCTCATCCAACGGTTTTGGGGGAGCTGGTTTTGGTTTTGGCGACATTATGGATGCATTTTTCGGCGGCGGCGGAAATCGTGGCCCTCGACCTCGTGTACGTGCCGGTCAAGATGCGCTCATTCGCATTGAGGTTGATCTCAACGAAGCATGCTTCGGAACCGAACGAGAAATAGCGGTCGAGAGCGCAGTTGTTTGCACCAAGTGCGCTGGCTCTGGTTGTGCCGAAGGCGAAAAGCCCCAGATCTGCGAAATCTGTCGAGGCCGAGGCGAAACCCAACAGATCACTCGATCCTTCATTGGGCAGGTAATGACAAGCAGACCCTGTGCCAATTGTCAGGGCTATGGCAGCGTGATTAGAAATCCTTGCAATGAATGCGCGGGAGACGGTCGCGTACGGACACGGCAGACGATCACCGTGAAGGTTCCCCCTGGAGTCGAAACTGGCAATCGCATTCAGATGTCTGGTCGCGGCGAGGTGGGACCAGGCGGTGGACCTGCCGGTGACTTGTACGTTGAAATTGTGCAGACCCCGCATGAATTCCTAGCTCGCGAAGGCGATACCTTGCATGTATCTCTTGGCATCACGATGGTCGCTGCTGCTCTCGGAACGACGCTCACGGTTGAATCTCTGGATGGACCGATCCCTGTTGTAATCAAGGCCGGCACTCAAAGTGGATCGACTATCACGGTAAGGGCAAAGGGAGTCACTCACTTAAGAGGTGGTGGGCGTGGCGATTTGATAGTTCATGTAGATGTGCATACTCCGACTAAACTTAATAAGGAGCAGGAGGAGTTGTTGGGCAAATTTGCTCGTCTGCGAGGAGAGAAAGAAGGCGAATCTCAGATGCAGCGTCACGACGGGGGCTTCTTCAATAAGTTCCGGGATGCGTTTCGCTGATGTTGCCACTTTTCTATGTCGCAGAACTTCCGACCGAAATCAACGAGCGAATTCGTTTGGTGGGCCAGGTAGGTCATCACCTTTCTCGTGTACTTCGCGCAACTCCGGGCGAAGAGTTGCTTCTCTCAGATGGTCACGGTCACTGGTCGCGAGCATGTGTTACTGAAGTAGATAAGACCTCTGTTGATTTAGCGGTCTTGGAATCTGGATACCAACCACAACGCGAAATAACTATCACAGTTATTCAAGCCGTCACCAAGGGTGAGCGAACTCGAGAAAACATCGAGCTTCTTGTCGAATCAGGCGTCGACCGAATCGTTCCATGGCAAGCAGCGCGATCCATCGGACGGCTTCCCGATGGTGTCGGCAAGTTGCAGGCAGCGGTCATTGAAGCGGGCAAGCAGTCGCGCCGATATTACCTTCCTGAGGTGGCCGATGTCGCTGATATGGCGCGCGTGCTCGCAATCATCAGGAGTGCGGATCTGGCTTTGGTTCTGGATGTGCATGCTACAGAGAAACTTACGGAAATTGTTTCGAAAGTCGCACGTATTCAATCTGTGGTTCTTGTCGTCGGTCCTGAAGGCGGACTGACCGATGAGGAATTATTGGACATGAGTAAGGAAGGCGCGAAGTTGGTCAGACTGGGTCGCCCGATCTTCCGATCGGCGCATGCTGGTATTGCTGCTGTCTCTGCAGCCAGTGTCGCCCTCGGTCTCTGGTAACACTTAGTAGAAAGATGCATGATCCATGGCACTAGATTCAACCTGTCTCTTCTGTAAAATAATTGAGGGTGAAATTCCGGCAACAATCGTCTATCGAAACGAAAATGTTGTTGCGTTTCGCGATATTGCTCCTCAAGCACCAACGCACGTGATTATCGTTCCGACCGTTCATGTGGAGAATGCGGGCAAGCTTGCGAAAATCTCCTCTGTCATCGCCGCCGCACTTCTCAGCGCAGCAGCAGAGATTGCGCAATCCGAAGGATTAGATGGGTATCGGAGCGTTTTCAATACTGGCGAATCGGTCGGTCAGAGTGTTTTTCACGCTCATTTGCACCTGCTTGGTGGTCGACCATTCGGTTGGCCTCCCGGTTAGTTCAGCATTCACTCACCATTGCCCGTAGAATAAGTCCAATGGAAAGAACCCTATTTGCGGTGCCCAGCGCCATTCCTATGGTCGCCCTGCTTGGTGTTACCGATTCTCACCTAAGAATTATTGAGGCTGGTTTTCCGACCCTGACCATTACTGTCCGCGGAAATGAGATTACTTTCCAAGGCGATTCCGAAGAGGGTCGCCGCCTTGAGGCTCTCCTGAATGAATTGCTCGTTGTCATCCGATCGGGTCAGATGCTCTCAAGCGAACTCGTTGTTCGCGCTATCTCCATGATGCGCCAAGTTCCGCAAGATCATCCTGCTGAAGTCCTATCGCTCAATATTTTAAGTAACCGCGGACGATCAATTCGTCCCAAGACTGCCAACCAGAAGCACTATGTGGACGCGATCGACCAGAACACAATTACTTTTGGAATTGGCCCGGCAGGGACGGGCAAAACCTATCTCGCAATGGCAAAAGCCGTCGCTGCATTGCAAGCTAAGGAAGTCAATCGAATTATTCTTACCCGCCCTGCAGTTGAGGCGGGGGAGCACCTCGGATTCCTACCCGGAACCTTGTCGGAGAAAATAGATCCGTATCTTCGTCCGCTTTTCGATGCGCTTCACGACATGATTGACCAAGAGTCCATTCCGCGCCTGATGCAGACTGGAGTCATAGAAGTTGCCCCGCTTGCTTATATGCGTGGGCGAACACTTAATGATGCCTTCATTATTTTGGACGAAGCCCAGAACACTTCACCTGAGCAAATGAAGATGTTCCTCACGCGTCTTGGATTTGGTTCAAGAATGGTAATAACGGGTGATGTTACCCAGATGGATCTACCTTCTGGGGCGAAATCGGGACTTAAAGTCATCCGCGATATCTTGGTCGGTATCGATGACATTGCTTTCATTGATTTGAGTTCGCAAGATGTTGTCCGAAATAGTTTGGTCGGAGAGATTGTTGAGGCCTACGGCAAGTATGGTGATGAACGCCAGGCGCAGTTGCAGCAGGATCGAGTTCCTCGCCAACTTCGTCCCGGCAACTAAATATGGCGATAGATATACAGAATCGCTCCGGTGTCGATTTCCCAGAGGAAAGATTAATCTCGCTACTCGCCTTTGGAATCTCGGAACTTGATTTAAACCCAGAGTGCGATCTCAACGTTCTTCTCGTGGACGAAGCAGAAATGACGGCGCTTCACATCAAATGGATGGGCGAACCAGGTCCTACAGATGTGCTCTCCTTCCCTATGGATGAGATCGAACCAGGGTCAGAAGAGATTGGAATACTCGGCGATATCGTCCTCTGTCCAACGATTGCCCAGGCTCAAGCCAAGGACGCTGGAAATGACTTTGATCGCGAATTGTCAATCTTGAGTGTTCACGGTCTCTTGCATATTGTGGGTTATGACCATGCTACGGCCGAGGATGAAAAAGAGATGTTTACACTCCAAGAATCAATAGTTGATCGGTGGATGAAGTGACCCCGTTATTCCTTGTTGCCATCGTTTTCTTACTAGCCTTTGCTGGTTTCTTGGCCGGAAGTGAAACCGCTCTCACGACGATATCCCGCGTCAAGATCGAAGAGTTGGAACGCCTCAGTGGCGGTCCCATCTTGCGACGGGTGACACAAGATCTAGCCCGCTATCTCAATGTCGCCCTTCTGGTTCGAAAGACGTGCGAACTCTCTGCGACCGTTCTTCTCTCTGTTGTGCTCCTTGAAATATTTGATGGGGGGCAGGCGCTCTTCCTCACGGTTGTCATCATGGTCGTTGTCTCATACGTCATTGTTGGTGTCGGACCCCGCACCCTAGGCAGGCAGAATCCACATTTTTGGGCACGCAGCGGTGCGATTGTCACCTTCTACTTGGCAAGCATTCTCACACCGATCACCCGCCTGCTCATTGCTCTTGGCAATGCAATTACGCCCGGCAAAGGATTCAGACAAGGCCCCTTTGCCAACGAAGCCGAGCTTCGCGATTTAGTGGATCAGGCGCACGAGCGCGGTTTTGTTGAATCTGACGAGCACGAAATGATCCACTCAGTTTTTGAACTTGGCGACACTTTGGTCCGCGAACTCATGATTCCGCGAACAGAAATGGTCTGGATTGAGAAGGACAAGACGCTTCGGCAGGCACTCTCATTGGCTCTTCGCTCTGGATTCTCCCGTATTCCGGTCGTAGATGAAGATGTCGATAACATCATCGGAATTGCCTATGTCAAGGATCTGGCTAAACGCGCCCTTGATCATCACGATGCAGAGCAGACTGAACGCGTTGAACAGTTGATGCGTCCGGCTAATTTCGTTCCAGAGAACAAAATAGCTGCTGAGTTGCTAAAGGATATGCAGCGCAATCAGATTCACTTAGCGATTGTGATTGATGAATACGGTGGCACCGCTGGCATCATCACGATCGAAGACATTATTGAAGAGATCGTCGGTGAGATCGAAGACGAGTTCGACGATGGGGAGGAAGAATTTTCCTGGCTCAGTGAGAATAAGGCTAGGGCGCAGGCGGGACTCCATGTGGAAGATTTTGCACGCGAACTCGACATCACCATTCCAGAAGCGGAATATCATGATGTTGATTCCATTGGCGGTTTGATGGCAAAGAAGTTGGGCCGGGTTCCGATCCCTGGAAGCACGATATTTCTAAGCGGGTGGAATATCACCGCTGAGCGTCCAATTGGCCGTCGTCGTCGAATTAGCAGCGTTCTTGTCGAACGAGAAACACCAACAAGTGAAGAAGAGCATGACGAACTCTAAATTTGAAAATGTAGAAGATCAGAAACTCGAAGTATTAGCGCAGGCTACCTTGAGACGTACCGGCGCAACTCAGGCAGCCGCTCTTCGCGATAGCACCGGGCGCACATATGTTGCGCGAAATATAAGTTCGATAAGTCTCACGCTCGATGCCATCGAAGCCGTCTTTACTGTGGCAATGGCCAGTCAGATCGAGGCAATTGAGGCCGTTGTTGTAGTTGGAGATGGATCCATCAATCTAAAACCTGTGAGAGAGCACACCCCTGGCGCGCTCGTCTGGGTTGTCAAGCAAAACGATGAAATAGAGTCCCTCTAAGGCGCGATACCCTTGCCCAATGCGCATTGTTCGTTTCTCTCCTGCCGCCGCCGACCCCTCTTTAGAACTTGGCAAAGACCCGCTCTTTGGCATTCTGGCCGAGGAATCTATCGCCGTAATAACGGGTGATCCACTCTTTATGGGCACAAAGCCAACGGGACAGGTTGTGCCGCTCTCTCAGGTGCGCTTGCTGGCACCCGTTCTGCCTCGAAGCAAAGTTGTTTGTATTGGAAAGAATTATGCCGACCACGCCAAGGAGATGGGTGGCGAAGTACCAGAGGAGCCGATCATCTTCCTCAAGCCCAACACTTCTGTGATCGGGCCGGGCGACACAATCGCATGGCCAGCAATGAGTGATCGAGTGGATTTTGAAGCAGAACTCGCCATCGTTATCGGTCGAATCTGCAAGGACGTTCCAAAAGAGCGTGCAAATGATGTGATTTTTGGATACACACTTGCCAACGATGTGACGGCTCGCGATCTTCAAAAGAGGGACGGACAGTGGACTCGCGCCAAGGGCTTTGACACTTTCTGCCCACTTGGACCATGGATCGAAACCGAGTTCACACCTGGCGATCAGCGGATTTCATCCACCCTCAATGGCGAAGTGATGCAGGACGCGAAACTCTCCGACATGATTTTTGATATTCCCACGATCGTCAATTTCGTCACTCAGGTCATGACTCTTCTGCCCGGCGATGTTATTTTGACTGGGACTCCAGCGGGAATTGGACCCATGCCAGAAAAGTCCGTCATTACCGTATCTATTGAAGGATTGGGCGAACTGACAAACAAGGTGAGTGCTCATGGCTAAGGTACGCGTCCGGTTTGCTCCCTCTCCAACGGGCGATCTCCACGTTGGAAATATCCGCACGGCCCTTTTTGATTGGGCCTACGCCCGTCATACAGGTGGCACCTTTATTTTCCGCATTGAAGATACCGACACCACACGGGTCACCGATGAGTACATAGCAGCGGCAATCGACACTCTTCGCTGGCTTGGCTTGCAGTGGGATGAGGGTCCTGAAGTGGGTGGCGAGTACGGTCCTTACTTGCAATCACAGCGTCTGGATATTTACGCCCATTGGGCACAGAAGTTCTTAGACCAGAAGGATGCGTACTACTGCTTCTGTTCGGCCGAAGAATTGGAGGCGCGTCGCGAAGCGCAACGCGCAGCAAATGTTGCACCAGGATATGACGGACAGTGTCGTAACCTCACCGAAGATCAGATGGCGACTTTCAGAGCTGCTGGAAGATTGCCTGTCATCCGCATGCGTATGCCCGAGGGAGAGACCACTTTCGTCGATGCGATCCGTGGTGAAATGTCCTTCGACCACAAGTTCGTACCGGACTTTGTCCTGGTGCGCGCAGATGGCTCACCGCTCTACACCTTGGCGGTTGCAGTCGATGATGTCCTAATGAAGGTCACTCACATTCTTCGTGGCGAAGACCTTCTCTCATCCACTCCACGTCAGATCCGTGTTTATCAAGCAATGGGCTTGAAGGATGACGAATTCCCAACCTTTGCTCATCTTCCCTTCGTTATGGGACAGGACAATGCGAAATTATCCAAGCGCAATGGTGAAGTGTCGATCGCCTGGTATCGCGAGGCGGGATTCTTGCCTGAGGCTATCTGCAATTACTTGGCCCTGCTTGGATGGTCGCCAGGGGAGGACCGCGAGAATATTACGATGAAGGAGTTGACCGAACTCTTCACTGTCGAGCGCGTCAATAGTTCTCCTGCGCGTTTTGATATGAAAAAGCTGGAAGCAATCAACGGCGACAAGATCCGCGCGCTGCCTCTTGAAGAATTCCTCGATTGGTCATTGCCGTTCTTAAAGAAAGCCGCTGTCATCACCGGCACCGATGAGGAGATCGCACGCGTAAAAGCCGCACTCCCAATCATTCAAGAGCGCATTACAAAATTCAGCGAAATTCCTGCGATGCTCAAATTTTTATTCGTCAAAGATTTCCATGTGGAATTGGAGTCCATATCAAAGGTCACTGACTCTGGATCAAAGGAAGTCCTACGACGAAGCCTTGACGAGTTAAAGCCATTATCTGAGTGGACACATTCATCCATCGAGGCCGCACTCCGATCCTCTCTTATCGAAGGTATGGGCCTCAAGCCGCGTATTGCATTTGGATCTGTACGAGTCGCAGTAACCGGCAGCACCATCTCGCCACCGCTCTTTGAATCAATGGAATTACTGGGTAAAGGGGCCTGTTTAGAGCGGATTTCATCGGCTTTAGCGCTCTAATTTCTACGGTATCCTTGCGAACGCCTTTTGGGGTATGGGGTAATTGGCAGCCCTGCTGATTCTGGTTCAGTAAGTCTAGGTTCGAGTCCTGGTACCCCAGCGAAAAAAATTGAATAGTTCTACCAAGACTATGAAGTTGAAAGCCGAAGGCGATCAACTTTGAGGAAACTAGGGCCCCGTCGTCTAGCGGCCTAGGACTCTGGCTTCTCAAGCCAGCTACGAGGGTTCGAATCCCTTCGGGGCTACCAATCTTGGGTTCATTGCCATTATACCTACTTAGGTATATTCTTCATCTATGTCCGCCTTTGATAGTGCGCAAATTCTTGGATTCGTACGCCAACAATCTGGCCTCACCCAAGCCGAGTTGGCGCAACGGGCTGGCACCTCCCAGTCGGCTATTGCAAGGTATGAAAATGGGAATGCATCGCCGTCCACAACCACGCTGCTTCGACTTCTCAAGGCAGCAGGGTATGAGTTGGATGTAATGGTCAGGAAGACACCTCCATTGAATTTGTCTGGTAGTCGGGCCCAAAAAATAAGGCTCTCCAAAACAACTATAAAGTCGATCATGAAGAAAGCCGGAGCCTCTAACATACGGCTTTTTGGTTCAGTAGTGCGAGGTCAAGACACCGCTACTAGCGATATAGATTTTCTTGTCGATTTCGACTTGTCTAAAGGGCTGCTGCCCATCCTCCGGCTGAATGAGGAGTTATCGGATCTTCTAGAGGATCGAGTTGAGGTTTCTCCCGTTGGCGTATTAAAGGAGGAGGTTCTCAAGAAGGCCCTCTCTGAGGCTGTTCCATTATGAGCGCAAGGGATAAATCTACGCGGTTAAAAGATATCTTGGATCGTATTTCCAGAATTGAACATGCCGAAAAAATGCTAGTCGAAGCTGAAGGCAACCAAGACTGGGATGTTGCAAAGACGGCTTTTGACGCCATTCTCTACGATCTGGTTGTCATCGGAGAAGTGGTTAAGACTTTTGATGAACGTATAAAGGAGGCTTATCCGACAATCCCTTGGAGCGAAATTGCTGGTATGCGCGATATTTTGGCGCACGAGTACTTTCGGGTGAGCAGTTCGATAGTGCGATCTACAATCGATTTGCCGTTAGCAGATCTTCGTGCTGCCTGTGATACCGAACTGAAGAAATAGTATTTGTACTGCTGCATTATCGCCGTTCCGTCTACACTCAGCCTCATGGATATCAAAGAGCAGGCCAAAATATACGAAGCAGCCACCCAATATTTTGCCGATACGGTCACGGCACTTTCCGACACGGATCTGGATCGCCACAAAGCAGATGGCTGGTCACCACGTCAAGTGATTCACCATCTTGCCGACAGTGAGGCCCAGTCGTATGCGCGGTTACGACGTCTGGTCGCCGAACCCAATGGCTCGTCCATCCAAGGCTATGACGAGGGTCTATGGGCAGAGAACAAGACATTGGGTTATGAAGTACTCCCGATTGAAAACTCCTTTGCCGTTTATCTCTCTGTACGAGCGGCTTCCTTGGACATTATCAAGCGCCTGACTTCGGCCGATCTTGAGAAGTACGGCGAACATTCTGAGAGCGGAAAGTACACAATCGAGAAGTGGTTGCAGAGTTACGCGAAGCATCCGCGTGATCACGCAGAGCAGATTAAGAGCGCTCTAACTTAGGAAAGTTAGTACTTCACTTTTTCCCAGCCGGGTTTTGCTTTGCTGGCTCCAGCAACGCCTCGACCATCTCTAGTTCTATAAATAATCGGCGGTCGGAACATGTATCCGATTGGCGCGCTCAGCGCGTGCACCAGCCGGGTAAATGGCCAGATGATGAAGAGAAGCATTCCGAGGACGGCGTGAACGCGGAAAGCGAGAGGCGTTGCTGCCATGAGAGTTCCATCAGGCTGGAGGAGCAAGATTGATCTAAACCAAGGGGAAACTGTTTCGCGGTAGTTATGTTCGTCTCCGATGGCACCCGCACTGGAGAGCGTTGCGGCGCACCCGGCAAGGAGAGTCGCTACTAGGAAGATGTACATGGTTTTGTCATTTTTGGTTGTTGCCGCAAAGACCGTGGCCGTCGTGCGGCGACGGTAGATGAGAAGAGCAATACCTAAAACTGTTGCGACACCAGCAAAACCGCCCATTGTGATTGCTCCGAGGTGATAGGTCTCCTGGCTTACTCCGATTGCCTCAGTCCACTCCTTCGGAATAAGAAGTCCGACGATGTGACCGCCGATCACTGCAAAAAGACCTAGGTGAAAGAGTGGGCCGGCAATAGTGAGGAGTTTTCCTTCGTAAATTTGGGAGGAGCGAGTAGTCCAATTGAATTTGTCATATCTGTAGCGCCATACCAGACCGATGACAAAGGATCCGATTGCCACATAGGGCAGAACAGACCACAGCAAGATATCTAACGAGGTCATGTGCGCACTCCATCGGTTACTAGGGCTGGGTTCGACGAAAAAGGTTCTAGCGCAATCGAGACGGCGCCACTGAGTCCCACGAATTCCTGGGGTGGGCCGCTGAGAGCCAGAGCGCGTGCGCGAGCTTCAATTTCAGGTGTCATGGCCGGCAATGTGGCTACCACCGCATCAAGGATGGATGCGTAGAAAGAGTTGGCATTATGGAGCGCATCGCGAATCAATTCGATGGGGGCACGGTGCTCACCAAGCAGGAGATTGCCTTCCTCGTGGTCCATCAGGGCCGCGAATTCTAGAACCACGGCAAGATGATCCGGGAGTTCCTCATCCGTCATTGTGACTCCGACCTCTCTGTAAATCTCCTTGAAATGGAGAAGAGCCATGCCTCTATTCCGAGTGTCACCATGTGTCCATGATGTAAGGAAGAGCGAGCATCGCCGTCTCATATCGAAAATCTCAACGTAGTGTCTTTGAATTTCGTCCAAAGTCATCTCGCTAGTTGCATCGAAGAATTTCAGGAGGGATTCGCCGGCCCGACCTTTAATATCTTTTGAGATATTGGCAAGTTCGGTACGTCTTTCTTGGAAATTCTCATCAGGATAAATGAGCAGGGCTGATGCGATCATCTGAACATTGGCAGTACTCACTTTGTCTGCCGATCTCGCATGATTTGGAAGTTCTCGATGGTGACGGGTACTGGATTACCAGATGATTGGCCAAAGGGTCCGCCACCCATTGCTTCGACTCCCTCGACACCATCTAATGAACAGCCGAGATGATCCAACTCTCGTGCTTGTTCGGTATGTGCTGCCGGAATCACATATCGATCCTCGTACTTTGCGATGGCGAGGAGTCGGTACATTTCATAGATGCTCTCTTGGTCCATACCGACTGCTGCGGGAATCTCAGGTCGAGGTTCGCGTCCCAGGTTGATATCTCTCATATACGAACGCATTGCAGAGAGTTTGCGAAGTGTTCCAGTTACTACATCGACGTCTCCGGCGGAGAATAATTCAGCCAAGTATTCAATTGGGATACGGAGCGCCTCGATTGCCCCAAATAGGTTTCCGGCTTCTTCTCCATCGTGTCCAGTCTCGGTCAGAACATCAACGATGGGGGATAGAGGCGGTACGTACCAGACCATGGGCATGGTGCGATATTCAGGATGAAGTGGAAGCGCGATCTTGTAAACCTTTGCTAATTTGTAGACAGGTGATTTCTGCGCAGCGCTGATCCAATCCTCTGGAATACCTTCGGCTCGCGCCGCGGCTATGACTTCGGGATCACTTGGATCCAGCATGAGATCGAGTTGGGCTTGATAGAGATCTTGATCATTTTCAACAGAGGCCGCATCTAAGACCTTATCCGCGTCATAGAGGAAGAGTCCTAGATAGCGCAGTCGTCCGACGCATGTCTCAGAACAAACGGTTGGCAAACCAATTTCTAAGCGGGGATAGCACATCGTGCACTTCTCGGCTTTACCAGTTTTGTGGTTGAAGTAGATCTTCTTATAAGGACAGGCGGAGACGCACATGCGCCAGCCTTTGCACTGCTGCTGATCAACCAGAACGATGCCGTCTTCTGCACGCTTGTAGATCGCACCCGATGGACATGCGGCGACACATGCAGGATTGAGGCAGTGTTCGCAGATTCGTGGCAAGTAGAACATAAAAGTCTCTTCGAAGGCGAGTTTCACTTTCGTTGTCACATCTTCGGCGAGTTTCTGCAGGATTGGATCCTTCTCAATATTTTCCGGACCACCACCTAAATCGTCATCCCAGTTGGCAGACCACTCGATCTTCATTGGCTTGCCAGTGAGAAGTGATTTTGGTCGAGCCACCGGTGTTTGTTCACCCAATGGCGCGGTGATCAAGTTGTCGTACTCATACGTCCACGGTTCGTAGTAATCCTTAATGTTGAGCATCCGTGGATTGGAGAAGATGGAGAGGAGACGACGGGCCTTGCTGCCGCCTTTGAGACGGAGTCGGCCGCCACGTGTGCGAATCCACCCGCCCTTTGCTTTCTCTTGATCCTCATACCTACGGGGATAACCCTGACCGGGGCGCGTCTCTACATTGTTAAACCAGGCGTACTCAAGACCGGAGCGGTTGGTCCATGCCTGCTTGCATGTGACCGAGCAGGTGTGGCACCCGATGCATTTATCGAGGTTCATCACCATGCCCATTTGGGCCATGACCTTCATTAGTACTCCACATCCTGGGATCGGCGACGGATCACGGTGACTTCGTCGCGTTGATTTCCGGTAGGTCCGAGATAATTGAAAGCAAAGGTCAACTGCGCATATCCACCGATGAGGTGAGTTGGTTTCAACATCAATCGCGTGAGTGAGTTGTGAATACCACCGCGCTTACCTGATGTTTCAGCAAGAGGAACATCAACGACGCGATCTTTTGCGTGATACATAAAGACTGTTCCCGCCGGCATTCGATGAGAGACGCAGGCTCGTGCAACGACGACACCGTTTCGGTTGTATGCCTCGATCCATTCGTTATCTTTCACTCCGATTGTCTCGGCATCTTCCACACTCATCCAGATCTCTTGCCCTCCTCTCGAGAGCGAGAGCATGAAGAGGTTGTCTTGGTACTCCGAGTGGATGGACCATTTGGAATGGGGAGTGAGATATCTGACGGTCACTTCTTTCTCGACACCATCGGCCTGATTGCCGAATATTCGGTGCATATTGAGAGGCGGTCGGAAGACAGGGAATTGCTCACCGAGTTCGGTCATCCAATCGTGATCGACAAAGAAATGCTGTCGCCCAGTCAAGGTATGCCAAGGTTTCAATCGCTCAACGTTAATAGCAAATGCGGTGTATCGACGACCGCCATGCTCTGATCCAGACCACTCTGGGCTGGTGATTACCGGGACTGGTCTGGCTTGGGTATCAGCAAAGGTAATGCGTTTGCCCTCATTATCGAGAGCAAGATCGGTGAGTTTCTGTCCTGTTCGCTTCTCTAGCGCCCGGAATCCGGCAACTGCTACGCGCCCATTTGTTGTTCCGGAGAGTGCCAAAATCGCTTCACATGCGTCGACATCTCGCGCAAGAGATGGTCGACCGGCGGCAACTCCGTGAGAAATGACTCCATTGGTCCGACCAAGAAGTTCGACTTCTTGCAGAACTGTGACCGGAACTCCTTTGGTATTTGTACCGAGTTGGTCGATCAGCGGTCCGAGCGCGCCCATCTTTTCACCGATGAGTGTGTAGTCGCGTTTGACTACGACGAGCTTGGGCATTGTGACACCCGGGATGGGCTCAACCTCTCCTTTGTGCCAGTCAAGTACAACTCCACCGGGATTTGCCATGGCATCAGGTGTGTCGTGGATGAGCGGTACAACGACGAGGTCTTCTCTCTCGCCCAGATGACCCTTGGCCTGTTCGGCCACCTGGCGGCCGAGCATCTGGAAGATTTCATAATCCGTTTTAGTCTCCCACGGAGGATTGATGGCGGGAGTAAACGCGTGAATGAAGGGGTGCATATCGGTACTCGAAAGATCATGCTTCTCATACCAGGTCGCGGCTGGAAGTAAAATATCTCCAAAGAGTCCGGTACTCGTCATACGAAAATCGATAGAGACGAGGAGATCTAGTTTTCCTTCCGGCGCATCCTTCACCCACTCGACATCACGTGGTCGCTCCTCGGCTTTGTTCTCAGTGGCACGTACCGAGTTGCTTGTACCGAGTAAGTGCTTGAGGAAGTACTCATTACCTTTACTGGAAGAACCAAGGATGTTTGCTCGCCAGACCGTGAGAACGCGCGGCCAATTTTCGGGTGCATCTGGATTTTCAATGGCGAATTTAAGATCGCCGGACTTGAGTTGATCGACAACGTGAACTGCCGGGTCGACTCCCTTTGCGCGTGCTTCATCAACCAGATCAAGGGAATTTCGATTGAGTGATGGATACGAAGGCATCCACCCCATGCGAGCAGATTGCGCAAGGACGTCAATCGCACTCATATCTTTGAAGCGACCTTCGCCTAGGGGAGTTGCCAATAATTCTGACCCGAGTGCGTCATAGCGCCACTGATCGGTGGAGACGTACCAGAAAGCGGTACCAATCATCTGTCGCGCCGGACGTGACCAATCTGCGCCGAATGCTAGTTGTGCCCAGCCTGTGACAGGACGGCACTTCTCTTGTCCCACGTAGTGGGCCCAGCCCCCGCCGTTGACACCTTGGCAACCCGTGAGGGTGACAAGTGCTAAAAAGGTGCGATACATCGTGTCCGAATGGAACCAGTGATTTGTTCCGGCCCCGAGGAGAATCATGGAGCGCCCTTGCGAATCAACTGCGTTCTGTGCAAATTCACGCGCGATACGAATTGCTTGCACTGCAGGAACGCTGGTGATTTCCTCTTGCCAGGCAGGTGTGTATGGAGTGGTGTCTTCGTAATCACTGGGCCATTCGCCAGCAAGCCCCTCACGAGAGACTCCATATTGCGCGAGCATCAAGTCATAAACCGTCGTGACTTTCCTATCGCCAATCTCAATGCAAGGGACACCGCGGCGAAGTACTCCGCCACTTTCGGAAGTTTCTTGTCCCAAATCAAAACGAGGCATCAGAACTTCTACTGCACTTGCTTGCGAAGTGCCGAAGAGAGAAAGTGATGGATCGATACCTTCGAGATCCAAGTTCCATTTGCCCATAGAAGAGTCGTTGTAGCGATGACCCAGTGATCCATTGGGAACGAAAGTCTTTCCATTGGAATCAAGCATGACCGTTTTGAATTTCGAACCTTCGGATGTATCACCTAAGTCTGCGGCAACCAGGAACTTATCTGGAACGTATGCACCGTCCTTCTCGCGCAGGGTTACGAGATAGGGCAGGTCTGTGTACTTCTTCACATAATCCTGGAAGCGCGGGATCTGTTTGTCGACGAAGAATTCCTTAAGAATGACATGGCCCATCGCCATTCCGAGTGCGCCGTCAGTGCCTGGATGAGGCGCAACCCATTCATCCGCAAACTTGGTGTTATCCGCATAATCAGGACTGATGGCAATAACTTTCTGACCGCGGTATCGACCTTCGGTCATGAAGTGCGCATCTGGAGTACGTGTCACAGGGACATTCGATCCCCACATCATGAGGTAGGAAGCATTGAACCAGTCTGCTGATTCGGGAACATCTGTCTGATCACCAAACACTTGCGGCGATGCGACTGGCAGATCTGCATACCAATCATAGAAGGAGAGCATTGCGCCACCCAGGAGTGAAATGAAACGTGCACCTGCGGCATGCGATGCCATAGACATGGCGGGAATCGGCGAGAAGCCGAATACGCGGTCCGGCCCATACTTCTTGATTGTGTGCACGTGTGCTGCGGCAATAATCTCCGAAATCTCTCCCCAATTTGCTCGCACTAATCCGCCTTTTCCACGAGCTTGGTGATAACGAATTCTGTGCTCTGGATTATCGACAACATCGGCCCATGCAAGTACTGGATCATGAAGTCGTGATTTTGCTTCACGGTACATTTCAAGAAGTACTCCTCGGATATAGGGAAAGCGAATACGTGTTGGCGAATATGTGTACCAGGAAAATGCCGCACCCCGTGGACATCCGCGTGGCTCATACTCTGGAGAATCGGGGCCAACGGATGGGTAGTCAGTCTGCTGTGTTTCCCAGGTGATAATTCCGTCTTTTACATAGACCTTCCACGAACACGAACCAGTGCAGTTAACGCCGTGCGTAGATCGAACGACCTTGTCATGGCTCCAACGATCGCGGTAGAAAGCGTCCCCTGCGCGACCCCCACTCTTAGTAATGCTACGAAGATCTTTTGAAACCTCTCCCTTAGAAAAGAATCTTCCGAGCTTGATGAGGGCGTCTTCTGGGTCTGTTCGCGGGGCAGCCGGTTTCGTCATGCCCCTATTGTGACCCTGCACTCATTCGAATTAAATAGGTACAAAGACCCTACTTGCCGCCCGTTGCACGGGGCAGTCTTCGCCTTAGGGGACCAGAAGGAGGACGGATGTCTCAAGGAATAAAGGGATCGACGAGAGTACTTTCGCTATCCACCTTTGCGTTTACTTTAATGTTTGCGGTCTGGCTGATGTTTGGCGTACTAGGAATCCCCATCCAGAAGGAGTTCGGACTCAGCGATTCTCAACTGGCCTGGCTATCATCAGTGGCAATTCTTAATGGCTCGATCTGGCGACTTTTTCTGGGAGTCTTAACAGATCGGATCGGCGGCAAACGAGTAACTGTCGTGATGCTCCTTGTGACTGCGGTTCCGGCATACCTATTGGCACACATGAAACTGGATTACACGTGGCTTCTGATCCTGGCGTTCTTGGTCGGATTCGCTGGAAATCTATTTAGCGTCGGGATCGCTTGGAATGCTCACTGGTTTGAACGCGATCGGCAGGGCTTTGCCCTCGGTGTCTTCGGAGCCGGCAACGTCGGTGCGTCTGCCACTAAATTTATCGGTCCACCTCTCATCGCGAGCACTGTAGGAGTTTCGTATTTAGGGGGAGTGATTCCTGGAGGATGGCGCTTTGTTCCCGCCCTCTATTCAATTCTTCTCGTCATTACCGCTATAGCTATTGTTTTTATGACACCCGCAGACTCTGTGCGGGTACAAGTATCACGACCACTGAAGGATATGTTCACACCCTTAAAGCATGTGCAGGTGTGGAGATTTAGTTTGTACTACGTCGTTGTTTTCGGTGCCTATGTCGCCTTGGCATCGTGGATGCCCAAGTACTATGTTTCCGTTTACGATTTGAATCTGCACGATGCAGCGTTACTTACCGCGCTCTTTATATTTCCCGCCTCGCTTCTTCGTCCCTTTGGCGGGCATCTCTCAGATAAAATGGGTGCGCGCAGACTCATGTATGCATCTTTTGGGACGATGTTGATTGCGCTCTTACTACTTGCCGCGCCCTTCGGGCACATAGTCCTGCAGACGCAAGATGGCCTGAAAAATATTCTTCCCTATTCCCTTGGAGTCGTGCCATTCACTGTACTGCTATTTATTGTCGGTTGCTCGATGGGTATTGGGAAAGCGGCAGTTTATAAGCACATTCCGGAGTACTTCCCCAAAGACGTTGGAGCAGTTGGGGGCCTCGTTGGAACTCTCGGCGCACTCGGTGGCTTCATACTTCCCCCACTCTTCGTTTCTGTCCGTGAGTGGACTGGGCTTCCCCAGTCCACGTTCATTGTGCTCTTTCTGCTCACGCTGTCGGCAAGCGTGTGGATGCATTTGACGATTGTCCGAATGATGAACCGCGCAACACCGCAATTGGAACGCCGAATTGATACAGTGACTCTAGAGAAAGTTGGAATCTGACATGGCCAGTAAAGCAGCGCAAGCGAAAAGCGGAAGTGAATGGCTAGAAAACTGGGATCCAAATAATGAGGCTACCTGGGATTCCAAGATCGCGTGGAGAACTTTATGGATCACCACCTATGCACTCACCCTTGGATTTATAAGTTGGTTTCTTGTCTCTGCCCTTGCACCAAAGCTTAATAGCATCGGCTTCGACCTAAGTAAGGGCGAGCTTTACTGGCTGGCAGCAATGCCCGGACTTGCCGGTGGCGGCCTTCGACTTCTCTGGATGTTCCTGCCCCCAATTTTCGGCACACGTCGGTTAGTTACTTATTCGACTGGACTTCTCATACTTCCTTTACTTGGCTGGTCCTTTGCAGTGCGAACTCCTTCAACACCTTATGTTGGGTTGCTGGCTCTCGCCTTCCTAGCTGGCCTCGGGGGCGGCGTCTTCTCTGGATTCATGCCAAGTACCTCATATTTTTTCCCAAAATCTAAACAGGGAATGGCCTTGGGAGTACAGGCGGGCATCGGAAACTTCGGAGTGAGTCTGGTTCAGTTTGTGACTCCTATTATCGTCGGTTCGGCGATGTTAGGTTCGACACTTGGCGCTCCTCAACATTTCGTTGACGCAGCAAAGGGGATTGATAAGTCGACCTGGTATCAAAATGCAGGATTGCTCTGGATTCCATTTGTCGTGATCGCAGTTATTCTTGCCTGGACAATGCTCAAGAGTGTTCCAGTAAAAGCCCGTGGAGTGAAAGACCAGCTAGACATATTTAGCAACAAGCACACGTGGCTCATGACCAGCCTTTACATGCTGACATTTGGAACTTTTTCCGGGCTTGCCGCACAATTCGGCCTACTCATCAATTCGCTTTATGGCTCCTTTGCAAACGCTCCCGATCCCGTGAAGTACGCATTCTTCGGTCCACTCGTCGGATCGGCCGCTCGAGTACTCAGCGGTCCAGTGTCGGATCGTGTTGGCGGTGGAAAACTGACGGTTCTTTCGGGCGTCGGAATCGGTGCATCTGCGATCTTTACCGCCATGCATGTTTCACCCACGAGTAGTGCCGATTTCAATCTCTTCTTCTGGGGAATGCTGGCAATCTTCTTCTTTGCTGGAGTCGGCAACGCAAGCACCTTCAAGCAGATGCCGATGATCTTTGAGCCTCGCCAAGCAGGTGGAGTGATCGGATGGGTCAGTGCGATTGCAGCCTTCGGTCCGTTCTTCTTTGGTGTGCTTCTCGCAATTATGGCGCCAACGATTCTATTCTGGGGCATCGGCATATTTGCCTTAAATGCTGCCGCCATGGCCTGGTTCCATTATGCACGTCGCGGTGCGGAAAAGCCCTGCTAGTTCGCTATTGATGCCATGATTGGGCAGACTTCCGACATGGGGTCGAACCGATTGGGAGCTCTCTCCGAGGCAGTTATTGATATTGCCAAGGGAGAAGATCTCAAGGCATCACTTCGCCGCTTGGTTGAAAACGCAGTTGCACTCTCGGGTGCAACCTACGGTGCTTTGGGAGCCTTGGGTGCGGATGGAAGCCTGGAAGAGTTCACGTATGTCGGAATGAGCGAAGAGACCGCAGATGAAATCGCTACTTTCCCGGAAGGAAAGGGGTTGCTCGGACATTTGCTCACTCACCCTGTGCCACTGCGAGTAAATCCGATTCGATCCCATCCCGCCTCAAGTGGATTTCCGGTTGGTCACCCCTCGATGATTTCTTTCCTTGGTGTCCCTATCCGAATCCGTGATGAGATTTATGGAAGCCTTTACCTCACAGAGAAGCGCGGGGGAGAGGACTTCACCGAAGAGGATGAGCAGTTGGTCAGTGCTTTAGCGTCAGCTGCTGGAGTAGCCATCGATAATGCACGCGGGCTTGAGGCGCAGCACCGTGTCATAGTTCTGGCCGAGCGCGAACGTATCGCCCGCGACCTGCACGACTTAGTTATTCAACGGCTTTTTGCGACGGGCCTTTCACTGCAGGCCCTCACAAAGGATCCAGAGTGTTCCGAAAAAGACCTCGCACGCCTTCGTGAAGTAATCGATAATTTAGATGCGACGGTCCAGCAGATCCGCAATTCAGTCTTTGCACTTCAAGATCAGAATGGTCCTCACGGACTCCGTTCACGTATTCAGACCGAGATAGATTCACTTCGGATTAGTTCCGCTATGAATTTGACGTGCGAATTCAACGGCCCAATTGATACGGTCATTGATGGTGAACTGGCTGAGAACCTATTTGCTGTTTTACGCGAACTCCTCACTAATGCTATAAAACACTCGAAGGCTCATCTCGTTGAGGTGCAGATCAGCGCTCTCAAGACTAGATGCGAAGTCCGAATCATTGACGACGGCATTGGAATTGCGGATAACGTGCATCGAAGCGGTCTGCTTAATCTGGCCAAACGCGCCGAGGACTTTGATGGAACTTTTGAAATTTACAAACGGCCAAGTGGTGGAACCCGGGCTATTTGGACTGGAAAACTCTAGGGTCTGCCAAGTCCAAGCCGGACAGCGAGTCCAGCTGCTTGCGTGCGACGTTCTAATCCCAATTTTGAGAGTAATGAGGAGACGTAATTCTTTACGGTTTTCTCCGCCAGGAACATGGAGTTTGCAATCTGACGATTGGTAAGTCCTTCTCCGATGAATTCCAGAACCCTACGTTCTTGGTCGGTGAGATCATCGATTCCCCCGGCAGGACTGCTCGCATCGCGTAGACGACTGCGCAGTTTGGTAGTTGTGGAGGTATCAATCAGTGATTCGCCACTTGCCACCCTTCTAATTGCATCGAGCAGATCGAGATTCTTTATATCCTTAATAACAAAGCCGCTGGCACCTCCCAAGACTGCACCAAGCAGGGCTTCGTCATCCGAGAAGGAAGTCAGCATCAGTACACGAACCTGCGGGTAAAGGGATCGAATTTCGCGGCAGAGTTCGATTCCATTTCCATCGGGGAGGCGAACATCAAGAACGGCAACATCGGGCAATTCCTTATTGATCTCTTTAAGTGCACTTGCGACCGTGCCCGCTTGTCCCACAACGATGAGGTCGTCTTCGGCATTAATCAGGTCAATCAGTCCGCGCCGGACGAGTTCGTGATCGTCGACGACAAATACTTTAATCGCCATAAAGTGCCCCCCAAACCTAAGATGCTTAATGCTAGCAAGGAGAGTCGCCGGCATTAAGCATCTTAGGTTTGGGGAAATGCCAGAGCGTTAGCTCGGTGTTTTCTCTCGCATAGTCCGACGTACTCGCACTACTTGGGCGATCACAATAAGGAATGAGAGGAGGACGAGAGTGAAGAGAGCGCCCACCAAAGTACGACCGGCACCGGCCAGAAGTTGTGCCTTTGGCTCTACATACGGTGAGACTGCACCAGTCACATTCACTTGGGTGGTGCCAATTGCAGGTGGTGCCTCTGGGTCAAAGTAATACATGACCGTGATTGTTTTTAAACCATTGACCGCAGCGGTATAGGTCACCTCTGCCGCCCCATTGAAATCCGTGACTGTCCTTCCGATAGGGACCAGATTGGTACCAGGTTTAAACATGGTTGTACTTTCATAGAATTTTAGATCTGCTTCCACGACAGGATCCGCGCCATATTTCACGGTGGCTGTGAGTGCGATGTTCGGTCCCGAAGCAGTTGCTGTAACTGTAATGGTGGGAACAGATGTGTCTGCCGCCGCGGGCGTTGCATTGCCAACACCAATTGTTCCTGCCGCAATCAGGAGCAGGAAGATGCCAACAACCGTGCCAACTCCTCGTCCCGTTGGGGATTTTGTAGTTGTGGGGGCTGGGGAAGTGGAATCTTCTGCTGCAAGCGTGTCGATTTCATCGATTGCAAGGATTGGAACCACTCGAAAGAGCAACATGAGCATTAAAGGTATTGCTGCAACTCCGGCCAAAGTTATCGAAATGGAAACCCACGTGAATTGGTAATACTGCCCAAAGGATCGGGTGAGTTGGTCATAGTGGGATGTTTCCGAGACCATCACTAAGCGTTTGAGCCACATAGCAATCACAATCAATGTTGCCGCGACGACCATACCTGCCGTGTTTCTGGTCTGAGGAAGTGCGACTAAGAGGATGGGCAGGATGGCGCCGGCAAATATAAAAGTCCAGAACGAAATTGCATAATCACCAACGAGAGTGTCATGGACAACTTCAGCGACTCCTCGCTCGCCAACATAGGCCCCGGGAAGAATGTCCGCGAAGGTGAGATACAAATAGGTCGCACCCAATGCAGCCATGAGGAAACCAAGGCGAACAAAATGCCTCTCAGTTATGAATTCCTCGAGGTGATATCCACGCCTGAACCCCGCAGTAATGACAACGACCAGAGCAACGCCTGAATAGAGTGCGGCAATAACAAAATATGGGGCCCAGATGCTCTCGTGCCAGCCGGGACGACTTACTAAAGAGAAGGCCCAAGAAAGCACTGAGTGGACTGATACTGCCAATGGGATTATGAGGATTGCTACGACTCCAATCGCACCGCGCAATACGCGGTGTTGTTTTGGTGACGAAATCCAGCCTTGTGAGCAGATTCGGTAGAGGGCGCGCCTTCCTCGTCCAAGTTCTTCCGGATGTTTGTTCCGCAAAATTGCCATATCGGGGATAAGTGGAAGAAAGAAGAAGACAAAGGAAGCAAACATGTATGTCGTGATTGCAACAAAGTCCCAAAATACTGGCGACCTAAAGTTGGGTTGCAGAATCATGTACATTAATCGATCTGGTCGGCCAAGATGAGGAAATACGAAAGCCGCACCAATGATTACCGTGACAACGGCCATGCCTTCGGCAATGCGAGCAAGAGGTGCCCGCCACGAAGCGCCAGTCAGCAATAGAATCGCTGAAATAACTGCTCCTCCATAACTTACTCCGATGATTGTCACCACGTTGGTGAGGTCGATGGCCCAGAATGAACGGTTAGAAAATCCAGCTACGCCCATACCTTCACGAAGTTGCACGATCCACGCCACAATTCCCAACGCAACCACCGCGCTAAGTAAGCCGATGGCAATCCAGAACTTCATACTGGCCTTCTTAAATGGCCGCAAAGAGGCCTCTTGCGCGCTTGGCTGCATCAATTGATCTGCACTTTCCATTGTTCTCATTTCACACCCGCCATTGGGCCGCCGAGAGGTTGACCCTTTCCGAGGATGTAGTAGGTACGCGGATTGGTGCCCAATTCCTCCCTAAATCGAACTGCATTGTTCTCGCTTAAAAACGTCGAAAGTTTTACGGTTGACACTCCGTTTACCGCAACATCTGTTACGAAGTCCCCGATGTAGTGCACGTGATTGGGGCAGGCTTCAACGCAGGAAGGCAATTCGTTGGAGTAGGGGATGCGATCTGCACATAGGACACACTTGCCCACGGTGCCAATCTGGTTGGCAGGAAATTCCGGAGTGGATGGCGAAGGTGCCGGCATCCGATTTGTATCTGCTGGCTTGTTCCAATTGAAGTACCGAGCCTCATAGGGGCAGGCGGCCATGCAGGCTCTCGAACCAATGCACTTATCTTGGTCGACAAGAGTTATGCCTTCGGCGGTCCGAGTAGTGGCGCTTACTGGACAAACGGCGATACAGGGTGGGTTCTCGCACAACTGACAGGGCACCGGCATGAAGAATTCCTTGCCGACTTCGTCCTGCCATGAGAGTACGCGCATCCATGTCTGCTCAGGGGGAAGACCGTGGCGGGTTTGACATGACGAGACACACTTACGTTCTCCGGTGCAAGCTCTTAAGTCGACAATTCTGCACCATTGATGTTCGGCGCCTTTTGCAACTGTACCTGCAGCATGTGCTTCGTCTTTGAATCCAATCAATCCAAGGGCGCTGCCCATTGACGCAACGCCAACCGCCCCAAGACCTAAGAGCATATTTCTGCGGGACATGTCTTCTGCTTCAGTCGACACAACCCCCGCTGGTGTAAGTCCAAGATCTGGATACGGACGAGTCCGTTTTGATCTGTCGACAACGTTCCTTAGATTTGCCACTTCGCTCAACTCCCTTTTCGCTGTGGAATATGAATTTATTTCCTGCACAAATCGTTAAGTTCTTGAGGGGCAGGTTCGCTGCCCCTCAAGAGGCTTACTGTGACTACTTAACGACGATTGTTGCTTTCATGCTTGCCATCTCAGGTGCTTCATCGCCCAAGGTGTAGGTTCCAGCCTTGGTAGGAATGATGTACAGATTCGAGGCACCGCCAGCTTCGAGATCTGCGGGGCGTGCCTTCCCACCAAAGACGGTGCCTTCGGCGTTAACAATTTTCCAGAATGCGCATGTGTCTAGGAAATCTGGAGTATCGAAAACGTGCAGGATATTTCCGTTGTTGGCGAAGGTGAGAGTGACTGGTTGATTGAGCTTCAATTCGATGACTTTTGGCTTGAAGAAGTGGGCATCACCGTTATCCATCATTTCAACTGTCACCGCAGCTGCGTCTGTACTCCACGTTGCTTTCGCAGCTTCAATCAGACCCGCAGCACCGGCTACTTCTCCGACCGTACTGAGTGGATCAATGACGGGTTTTGGAGTTGTAGGTACATCTCCGGTTACTGAGATTGTGCCAGTCATGCCGGAAACCGCCACGCCATCTGTAAGACCTTCCATTGCAGTGACTCCGGGCATGACGGGAACGACAAAGAGTTCCATCATTTTTCCAGGTAGTACGTAGATATCTTTAAAGAGAGTTACCTTGATTTCAGCGCTTGCGGATTCAACTTTACGGACTGCTGAGGCGCGCATAAAGTCCAGAGCCGAGAAGCCATGTTCGACGGTGTCTGAATTTGAAATTTCAATGACATATGGCATGCCTGCAACAAGTTCAAGGTTGGAAGGTGTGATGACTCCATCGCCAAGGTCAATTGTTACAGTCTCTGCTACGTCCCAATTCGCGGCCTCTTTAAAATCTCCGCTATTGGAAATCCATTGGCCGGCTGGAAGAGCTTCGACTAAGGTGATCGCGGTATCGGTGGGAGTGTCCGACGCGACATCTTCGGTTCCACCTCCGCAGGCGGTAAGCGTGAGGAGTGCTGCAGCGGTTAGCGCTACTGCACTCAAGGTGGCCCGCTTGGAATAGCCATTCCGCCCGCGGCCAATTGTTTTAGACATGATCTCCTCTTTCTAGTTGGTTGATCTATTTGTGGTTTCACACTCTCAAAGTATTGAGGGGCGGGTATCCGCGACACATCGGCAATTCGCTCGCACCTACTCGGCGATAACACCTACTGATTTTGTTAGCGATGGCGCTAATATCTCGGGTGTAGCATCAATTGCTAGGCAAGATCACTGGCTTGGGTCACTGACTCGGAATGTGCTATTTCTAGAAGTGAAGATGGCTAAGGGGAATCGGCTCGATGAGCGATACGCAAGAGGGGACAATGGGCATCCGAGTCCTCGTCGTGGATGACCATCCGATTTTTCGTGCGGGTATTTGCGAGCGACTCAAGACGGTTGATGGTCTGATAACTGTCGTGGGTGAGGGTAGCGATGGCTTTCAAGCATACGAAATGGCAGCAAAATTGCGCCCTCAAGTAATTTTGATGGATATCGCAATGCCCGGAATGACCGGTATCGAGGCCACACAGAAGATTAGTAATGATTTTCCCGAAATCGAGATCATTATTCTCTCGGTCTATGACGACGATCAGTATGTCAATGCAGCCCTGCAAGCGGGGGCTAGCGGCTATCTACTCAAGACCGTAGAAGAGAGTGAATTGAGGGATGCGGTTATTAAAGTCTCTAATGGGGGATCTGCCCTCTCCGCCACGGTTGCCAGGAGTGTACTTTCTCGGATTTCGGAGCCTTCACACTCCGTTAACGGGATGAGTGATCGCGAATTGCAGGTCCTACAGCTTGCTGCAAGAGGCCTGACAAATAAGAACATCGCAAAAGAACTCTTCTTGAGCATTCGGACTGTTGAAGCGCATATGCGCAATGTTTTCGAAAAACTGGGAGTCTCTTCGCGAACTGAAGCAGTCACACACGCTGTGCTGCACCACTTGATCCAGTTAACCGAAAAAGAAAAGTAATGAGTTCATTGAAAACTTCTTCTTTCGTCACAAGGATGAGAAATTGGATTGGGAAGATGGGGATTCCATACAAAGACCATCGATTTTGGATCATTCAAGCCCTTGTCTTAGTAGTAGATGTCAGCCACATACTCCTGGAAAAATCTGCTCTATTGGTCACTGATTCCGAGTTATATATTCTCTCCGTCTCGCCATTCCTTGTTCCGGTTGTTTATGCTGCACTTAATTTTGGACGCAGGGGCGCGGGACCAACTTTCGCCTGGGCGCTGCTTTTGTGGATCCCCGAGATAATTTCACATCAATCCACTACTCGCCTAGGCATTGTGATCCAGTTCGGAATTATTGGCGTAATCGCCATGATCGTGGCTAATCGCGTGGAGCGAGAAAATCTCGCGGCAGGGCAAGCCCAAGAAGCAAATGTGAGACTTCTAAAAGCAAAAGAGAATCTAGAAATCTATATTGGTCTGGCAACGGAGGCTCAAGAGAGAGAGCGAAAGCGTTTATCACGTGAACTCCACGACGACACCTTGCAGTCGCTAGCGACCGCAATAACTGAAATTGGAATGGTCACTTCAAGCGAGAATCTCGTCGGTGCAGAGAATCGGTTGCTCCGGGTACAAGAGATTCTCAGTAGCACGATGTCGAGCGTGCGGCGCTTCTGTAGGGATCTACGCCCCTCATTGCTAGATGACCTTGGCCTCATCGACGCTATCGAATGGTTGGTGGCGGATCTGCAAAGTCGCTCTGGTGTAGTTGTCGACCTTCGTGTGCATGGCCCTCGCCAAAGACTAGATGAGCGTCTCGAGCTTCCTATTTTCAGAGTCGTGCAAGAGGCGCTGCATAATGTTGAACATCACGCGAGAGCCACTCAAGTGAACGTGGAGATTAATTTTGGTAGTGGCAATCTGGTGGTTTCTATTGCTGACAATGGACAAGGAATGTCATCACTTGGTCCCCCAACGGAGACTGGGTTGGGTTTACGCGGCATGGACGAGCGAACGAAATTGTTGAAAGGGTCGCTGATTATCGAAAGTAAACCAGGCCGAGGTGCAAAAATTACTTTGGTGGTGCCGATGCCTTAAGGCTTATTTGAATTTTCTAAATGTTCGGAAAGTCTTGCCGCAGTAGCCGCAACAACTGCTGCATGCAGACGACCGGGTTGTCTTCCCAGGCGTTCAATCGGACCGCTGATACTGACAGCCGCAATAACTTTTCCATTTGGACCGCGCACCGGTGCAGAAACGGAAGCCACTCCAGCTTCGCGTTCTCCCATGCTCTGTGCCCACCCGCGACGGCGAACCGCTGCCAATTGTGCAGCGGTAAATCGTGCATTTGTAAGTCCACGGTGGATGCGATCCGAATCCTCCCATGCAAGTAGCACCTGCGCAGCAGAGCCCGCTTGCATTGTTAAAGCGGCTCCAATTGGAACTGAGTCGCGCAGACCAGATACGCGTTCGGCGACTGCAACGCAGATCCGCAGGTCACCTTGGCGTCGGTACAACTGGGCACTTTCTCCAGTTGCGTCACGAAGCGAGGTAAGGGCAGGCGCGGCCGCAGCGAGGAGGCGATCTTCCCCGGCAGCGGCGGCAAGTTCGCCAGAGCGGGGACCGAGCACAAAACGACCACTTAAGTCGCGCGTGACAAGGCGATGAAATTCAAGTGCAACTGCTAGGCGATGTGCCGTCGGACGCGCGATTCCGGTTGCTGCTACAAGTTCTGCCAGGGAATGGGGTCCCGATTCCAAGGTCGTAAGAATTGCTACGGCTTTATCTAATACACCAACTCCGCTATTCTTTCTGTCCACGATGCAATATTAACATCTCAATGTGTGAGATGCAAAATTGGTGGGGTAGGAGAGATCAAATGGCGAGCGACATAGCCGGGAAGACATTGGCGGAGAAAATCTGGCAGGAGCACCTAGTTCGTAGCGTAGAAGGTGAACCGGATCTCCTTTACATAGATCTCCACCTGATTCATGAGGTAACGAGCGCACAGGCATTTGACGGTCTCCGACTGGCAGGCAGGAAAGTACGCCGCCCGGACCTCACGATTGCAACCGAGGATCACAACACTCCGACCCAGAATATTGATCGCCCGATTGCCGACCCAGTCTCCAAACTTCAAGTAGATACGCTTCGAAAAAACTGTGCCGACTTTGGAGTGCGAATTCACTCTCTGGGGGATATTGATCAGGGAATTGTTCACGTCGTTGGACCACAACTAGGACTGACTCAACCAGGTATGACAATTGTCTGTGGCGACTCACATACCTCCACCCATGGAGCTTTCGGAGCGCTGGCCTTTGGTATTGGAACTAGCGAGGTCGAACATGTTCTGGCTACCCAAACATTGCCACTCGTTCGTCCAGAAACCATGGCCATCAATGTCGAAGGTGAATTACCGCCGGGTGTTGCCGCCAAAGACATTATCTTGGCGCTCATCGCTCAGATTGGAACCGGCGGCGGACAGGGCTATGTCATCGAATACCGGGGAAGTGCCATTCGTGCGCTTTCCATGGAAGGCCGCATGACGGTGTGCAATATGTCGATCGAAGCCGGCGCTCGTGCGGGTCTAATTGCACCGGATGAGAAAACTTTTGCCTACATCCAGGGAAAACCACATGCACCGCAGAATTGGGATGAGGCCCTTGCCTACTGGGGCACTCTTTTCACTGATGCGGATGCGAAATTTGATGTCGAAATCACCATCAATGCCAATGAATTGGCGCCATTCGTCACGTGGGGAACCAACCCCGCCCAAGGTGCACCACTCACCAGCGTTGTTCCAGATCCTGCATTGATAACTGATGCTGAGGAGAGAGGCGCAGCCGAGCGTGCCCTTGTCTACATGGATCTCAAAGCAGGCACACCACTTAAAAACATCTCCATTGACACGGTTTTCCTAGGTTCATGCACCAACGGACGCATAGAGGACCTGCGAAATGCAGCGGCAATTTTGGATGGCAAAAAGATAGCTTCGACCCTGCGAATGTTGGTCGTTCCTGGCTCGGCGCGAGTCCGCCTGCAGGCCGAAGCAGAAGGACTGGATCAAATATTTATTAATGCTGGTGCAGAGTGGCGCAACGCAGGCTGCTCGATGTGTCTGGGCATGAATCCTGATCAACTTGCTCCGGGGGAGCGCTCTGCATCCACCAGCAATCGCAATTTTGAAGGCCGCCAAGGTAAGGGCGGTCGGACTCACTTGGTGAGCCCGCAGGTAGCTGCAGCAACTGCGCTACGTGGAACTCTTTCATCACCGGCAGATCTGTAGGAAGGCGCGAGAATCATGGATAAATTCGTCACTCACATCGGTACGGGCGTTCCGCTACGCCGAAGTAATGTAGATACAGATCAGATCATTCCTGCGGTTTACCTCAAGCGCATCACCCGTTCGGGATATGAAGATGGCTTATTTGCCGCGTGGCGCAAGGATCCAGAGTTCGTTCTCAATAAGGAAGCCTTCAAAAATGGCTCAATTTTGGTTGCTGGTGCCGATTTTGGAACCGGATCTTCGCGCGAACATGCCGTCTGGGCGCTCCAGAATTACGGCATTAAAGTTGTCATCTCACCCCGCTTTGCCGACATCTTCAAAGGTAACAGCGCAAAAGGTGGACTTCTCACGATTATTCTTCCGCAAGAGCAGGTGGAAGCACTCTGGGATGCAATTGAAGCGCAACCTGCGCTGCCAATCGAAGTGAACCTTGAAAAACGGACCGTCTCCTACAAATCTGCCAGTTCATCCTTTGTCATCCCATTCGCGATAGATGACTACACCCGCTGGCGTTTGATGGAAGGTTTGGACGATATTGGGCTCACATTGAAGCAGACTGACTCGATCGATATCTTCGAAAAGACCCGTCCAGCATTCAAGCCCGCGACTCAGCCAGCTCGCTAGAAAGTCTCTACCATTTATTGAGACATTTCTGGACTCTTTGAGGTGAAAAAAGCAGTGAATATCAACATATTTTGCTCTCAAAGAGTGCAACTCATAGAAATAAATAAGTGCGACACGCGTCTTTAATGGTGGACTCATTTTGAAATAGTGCGTAAATTTCCAACTATGTTAAGCAATTGCTTAACATTTACGCGTAAATATAAGGGGAATTTGATGAATAAGGCCCAATTCATTGCCTCGTTGACCCCACACTTCAACGACAGCAAGAAGGAAGCAGCACACGCTGTTGATATCGTTTTTGACGCGATCACTCGCAACTTGGCAAAAGGCGAAGACGTAATGATCAACGACTTCGGCAAGTTCAAGAAGGTTGACCGCAAGGCACGTAAGGGTCGTAACCCATTTACCGGTGAGACCATTCAGATCAAGGCAAGCAAGAAGCCACGCTTCTTGCCGGCAAAGGGTCTGAAAGAAGTTATTTCGGGTGCTCGCAAACTTGAGCCAGCTCCAAAGCCAGTTCCAAAAGTTGTGGCAAAGCCAGTTGTGAAGGCTGCCCCAAAGAAGGCCGCTAAGAAAGTTGCTCCTAAGAAAGCAGCCAAGAAGGTCGCTAAGAAAGCAGCCCCAAAGAAGGTCGCTAAGAAAGTTGCTCCTAAGAAAGCAGCAAAGAAAGTTGCAAAAAAGAAGTAACTTCTCATTTCTGATTTGAGGATATTGAGGGCGGGACTGACCATTTGGTCGGTCCCGTTCTTTTTTCAGGTCATTTTGTTCTGAAGGTAAAGTGATGGGCAACCAGTACTCTTACGGGGTGCACGCACTCACATACCCATCTCCAGTTGGCTATCCACTAGGCACCAACCGTGCCTTTAAAATTTGTACACGCATTGGTATTCCGATCCTGAGTGCTTTTACAAAAAGGGATTGGCAGGGCCAGGAAAATATTCCCCAGACAGGTCCAGCCATCGTCATTAGCAATCACATGTCCTATGCCGACGTTCTATTCCTCGCGCAATTTCTCTACGTCAATGGCAGGGCGCCACGGTTCATTGGTAAAAGATCAGTCTTTAATCTCCCAGTCATTGGTCGGATTCTTCACGCCGCCGGACAGATCCCTGTAGATAGAGAGACTGCGCAAGCGGGCAGAGCTCTCGACAGCGCCATTGCCGCAATCCGAGCGGGCCATTTGATCGGAATTTATCCGGAGGGAACCCTGACTAGAGATGAGAATCTTTGGCCAATGGTTGCAAAGACCGGTGCTGCTCGGCTGGCCATTCTCACGCAGGCGCCAGTCATACCCGTGGCAGCATGGGGTCCGCAGAAAGTGTTGCCCCGTTATAGCAAGCGAGTGCATTTCTGGCCCCGAACGAAAGTAACCATGCATGCTGGAAAAGCACTTGACCTCTCACCCTGGTATGGCAAAGCCGAAGATCAGAATGCACTCATTGAAGCAACGGCATTCATCATGAGAGCCCTCGCGACAATGTTGGAGGAGATTCGCGGGGAGAGTGCACCGCAGATTCCCTTGGATTCACGTGCGGCAGGGTTACCCCGAACCGGCAACTTTAAGAAGGCAAAGAAGGCATGAGTCAGATAACTGTTATAGGCGCCGGATCATGGGGAACCACACTGGCACAGGTACTTGCGGATGCGGGCAATAATGTTCTGCTCTGGGGGCGCAACCCGGCCGTTGTTCAGGAGATCAACCAATTCCACACCAACACTGGCTATTTGCCCGGCATTATCTTGCCGGCGCTGCTGCGTGCCACCCACAATATCAACGAGGCCTTTGCCCACTCGAAGACCTATGTTCTGGCCATCCCAGCCCAGAGTTTGCGCCCTTGCTTGGAGGAGTGGCGTAGCGCAATTGGCTCCGATGCCACAATCATCAGCACTCTCAAAGGAATTGAAGTATCGACCCATATGCGCATGACTGAAGTTATTGCAGAAGTTTTAGATATTAAACCTTCAAGTATTGCGATCATTACGGGCCCAAACCTTTCGAGCGAACTTGTGCTGCGTCAGCCCGCCGGAGCTGTTGCGGCTGCCTCCACGACGGAATTGGCCCACCACATTCAAAATCTTTTCTCTACTCCTTACTACCGCGTTTACACATCCGTGGACGTCATTGGCTGCGAGCTGGCAGGTGCGGTGAAAAGCGTCATTGCACTAGGTGTTGGAATGGCAGTCGGTTTGGAGTTGGGCGAGAACACCCAGGCTATGTTGATCACGCGCGGACTCAATGAGGTTGCCCGACTTGGCGCGGCGCATGGCGCCGATCCACTCAGTGCCGCGGGACTTGCCGGCATGGGCGATCTCGTTGCCTCCTGCTCATCGCCGCTCTCACGCAATCGAGCATTTGGTGAAGCGTTGGGTCGCGGCGGGACAATGGCATACGCGATTGCTCATGAGCCACGAACAGTCGAGGGCGTAGCCTCTGCAGGTGCAGTCGTCGAATTGGCTCACCGGGTGGGAGTGGAGGTTCCAGTGATTGAAGCAGTGGCAGATGTCGTTGCTGGTGTTATTTCACCGGCGCAGGCTCTCGAGCGATTGATGGAGATCAGCATACATTCAGAGAATTTTATTCAATGAACAAAATAGTCGTCGGAATTCTATGTGGGGGCCGCAGCAGCGAACACGAAATATCTTGCATCTCGACTGGAGGAATTCTCGCTGCGCTAGACCGCGAACGATATGAGCCAGTTGTCATCGGAATTACTCGAACCGCAGGACGCTGGGTTCTGATCCCTGCCGAGTATCCACTGGCAATCGTGGATGGAGTACTGCCAACAGTTCCGGAAGACGGGGTAAAGGTAAATACAGATATTTCTGGTTTCTCGGCGAACGGAAAACCACTTCATCTAGATTTGATTTTCCCCATGTTGCACGGGCCTTACGGAGAAGACGGAACGATTCAAGGGTTCTGCGAAATTGCGAATATTCCATACGTCGGAAGCGGTGTCCTTGCATCGGCGGCAGGAATGGATAAGTCTTTCGCAAAAATAGTCTTTAGCGCGCACGGAATGAAGGTTGCGGAAGGAACGGTGATTACCACCGAACAATGGAGAGACAATCGTGTCGCTTGTGAAACTTTGCTCACTGGGTTTAGTTATCCACTTTTTGTAAAGCCCGCGCGCGGTGGTTCGAGTCGTGGCACTACTAAAGTTAAATCTGTTGCTGCACTCTCCGCCGCGATCGACGAAGCACATAAATATGACCGCAAAGCCATGATTGAGGAGATGGTGCCAGGTATCGAGGTTGAGTGCGCGGTCCTGGAAATTGATGGCGAAGTGAAGACATCACTGCCGGGTGAAATCATTATCGATAAGAGATTTGAGTTCTACGATTTCCAAGCCAAGTATTTAGATGATGGAACAAGCGCTCAGGTCCCGGCCAATATTCCTGCAGAAGCAATTCAGGAAATACAACGCCTGGCGGCCCTGGCTTTCACATCACTTGGTTGCTCTGGTCTTGCGCGGGTGGATTTCTTTTATCGCCCCGATGGACAAGTCGTGATAAATGAATTGAACACGATGCCGGGGTTTACACCGACTTCGGTTTTCCCAACTCTCTGGGCCGAAAGAGGCGTGACCTATTCACAAATAATTCACGAACTGATTAAGGGTGCGCTTACGCGCAAAAACGGGGTACTAGGTAATTAACTGGTAACTGCAGATGTAATTAGGGACGATCCTTAAACTTGGGTGATTGGGGAAGTCCTAATAACTAGTTACCGGGCAGGTCAATGTGCGAGTAATACCTGCAACAGCTTGGACTTTTGACAAAATAACTCGGCCGAACTCTTCCATGCTGGGCGCCTCAGCGCGCATGATGACGTCGTATGGACCCGTGACACCTTCGGCGAGCGTTACTCCAGAAATTGCAGAGACTGCGTGCGCGACACTTGTTGCTTTCCCGACCTCGGTTTGGATCAAGATGTAGGCCTGTACTGACATGGGGCAACCTTTCGTTGAACTTTCTGCTAGGCGACGCTACCGCATTTTTGAGGCCCACGGCAGGGGCATTTTTCGGCGTAGGCTGATGGGGTGGAGTTTACTGAAACCGAGGTCATCGAAGAGTTAAGGAGCATTTTCACTCATACCGATTCTCGAGTACTCGTCGGTATTGGCGATGATGCTGCGGTCGTATCAACTCCTGCTAGCAAAATTGCAATTACGACTGACATGGCTGTGGAGAATGTTCATTTTCGGCGTGAGTGGGCCACTGCAGAAGAAATTGGAATGAAAATAACTGCGGCAAATTTGGCTGACATTTACTCGATGGGAGCGACACCCGAACACTTAGTCGTTGCAGTCGCCCTCACTGGTGAAGAGAGCATGGCGTGGATCAAGGAATTGGCCCACGGCATCGAAAGCGAGGCGCGAAAATGTGATGTACGAATCATTGGAGGCGACATAGTTCGTGGTCCGGCGGTGACGATTTCCATCACCGCCTTCGGTGAGGTTAAAGAGCCGATACTTCGATCCGGTGCACGCGCTGGCGACAAAATTGTGATCACTAATCTTCCCGGCTGGTCTGCAGCCGGACTCTTTCTCCTTGCAAACAAGGTGAATGTCAGCGCGGTCCATCCGGCTCTCGCCGTCGAACGCGCCCTTGCGCAATTCCGAGCTCCGCTAGTTCCGTATGCAGATGCCGTGGCGCTCAAGGGTGCACACGCGATGTCGGACACGAGTGATGGACTGCTTACCCAGGGGGCGCAAATGGCCGATGCATCGGGTGTGCGATTTCAGATTGAAGCCGCACTTCTTTCCAAACATCCTGACTTCGAGGATCTATCTGCGCTGGCTAACGCGGTCGGCGCCGATACTTGGGATTGGATTGGCGCAGGCGGTGAGGATCATGCATTCCTTGCAACTGGGCATGACTTGCCCGCCTATGAAATAGGTGTGGTGATTGCTGGATCTGGGATCGAACTGGTGGGTGTATCAAAAACCCCGCAGGGCTTCACCCACTTCAACTAGCGAAGGAACATAAGAGATTAGCGGCTGACTTTGCCAGCTTTTAGGCATGAGGTGCAGACATTCTGACGCTTGGATGTGCCACCAACCAGGGTGCGCACGCGCTGAATGTTTGGATTCCAGCGGCGGCGGGTCTTCACCTGAGAGTGCGAGACGTTATTGCCAAAGCTGGGGCCCTTGCCACAGATATCGCAGTTTGCAGCCATCGTCGTACTCCTTCATATTTCTGGGCATGAAATGAACCTTTTTGAACGGGCGTAAGGCTACCGCCTACCCCCTAGATGAGGCGAATCGGAGCTAAATAAGCGGTAGCACTCACCACGTTTACGCGTGAAATTCCTCTCGTGAGGGTTGCCACAGCGTGGAAGAGCGAAAGGGAAAGCCATTTTCCGAAGAATAACGCTTGTAGAGAGTAACTTTCCAAACACATACTTTGGCAGAAGGAGAGAAGCATGAACGCGCTCGATCTGGCCCGTTGGCAATTCGCAATCACCACGGTCTACCACTTCCTCTTCGTCCCGATCACGATCGGTATGGCCTTCCTCGTCGCCGGGCTCCAGACCGCCTGGTTTCGGACGCAGAAACTCAAGTACCTGAGGGCTACCAAGTTCTTCGGAAAACTCTTCCTCATCAACTTTGCCATTGGCGTGGTCACGGGAATCGTTCAAGAATTTCAATTTGGAATGAACTGGTCTTCCTACAGCCGATTCGTTGGAGATATTTTCGGGGCGCCGCTTGCCATAGAAGGTCTGCTTGCCTTCTTCTTGGAGAGCACTTTCCTTGGGCTTTGGATTTTCGGCTGGGACAGGTTGCCGAAGAAACTCCACCTTGCCTCAATTTGGCTGGCAGCAAGCGGGACGATTTTCTCCGCCTACTTCATCCTTGCCGCGAACTCTTGGATGCAACATCCGGTTGGGTACGTGCTCAACGCAACTAAGGGTCGAGCCGAACTCACAAATATTTTTGACGTACTAACGCAGAAGACTGCCCTCGTCACCTTCTTCCACACAATTCCATCTGCAGCCTTCAGTGGCGCCGCATTTATAGCCGGTATCTCTGCCTGGCTGATCATTAAGAAAAAAGATGTTGAGATGTCGCGTGGCACTCTTAAGCTGGGCTTAATAACAATGGTTATCAGTTTTATATTCGTTGGAATTTCTGGGGATCTTACTTCACGAGTAATGACGCAGCAGCAACCCATGAAGATGGCTGCGGCTGAAGCGCTCTATGACACAACTTCTTCTGCGCCATTCTCGTTACTCACTATCGGCAGTTTCGATGGCTCGCGTTCTGTTTTCCAGATTGATATTCCCTCCGTCCTATCCTTCTTATCGACAGGAGATTTCAACGGTGTTGTCGAAGGTGTCAATGACCTCCAGGCAAAGTACGAAAGTCAATACGGACCTGGTGACTACAAGCCGAATATCCCGCTCGCATACTGGTCATTTAGATTGATGATTGGTTTCGGATTTATAGGAGTGTTTTTTGCACTTCTTGCTCTCTGGCAGATGAGAAGGGGACAAGTTCCGCGGGGCAGATGGTTTGCTCCAGCGATGATTTCCCTTCCTTTCATTCCATTACTGGCCATTTCCTTTGGTTGGATTTTCACCGAGACGGCCCGCCAACCGTGGGCGGTTTTCGGCCTCATCAAAACCGCTGATGGTGTTAGTACGGTTGTTTCCGCCGGATCGGTGCTTTTCACGATGATTGCTTTTACCCTTCTTTATGGTGTTCTCGCCGTCATTGAAGTCGGGTTGATCTTCAAGACAATTCAGATCGGTCCACGCGCCGAAGTCGATCATGACATTTCCACCATCGGGGGATCCGATGAACGCCCACTAGTGATGTCCTACTAGGTCAGAAGGAGAGGAGAAATAAAATGACATTTCAAACAGTATGGTTTCTTTTAATTGCAGTTCTCTGGATCGGATACTTTGTTTTAGAAGGATTTGATTTTGGTGTTGGCGTTCTTCTTCCATTTGTTTCGAAAAACGAAGCGGATCGACGTGCTGTTCTTACCACTCTTGGACCAGTCTGGGATGGAAATGAAGTCTGGTTACTAGTTGCAGGTGGAGCAACCTTCGCGGCCTTTCCGGAGTGGTATGCGACTTTATTTAGCGGGTTCTATCTCCCGCTCTTTCTCATCCTTGTTGCCCTGATTGTGCGTGGAGTTTCCTTCGAATACCGGAGCAAGTACGGCAATCCCCAGTGGCGCAAACGATGGGACATCGCAATTTTCTTCGGAAGCGCGATCCCAGCATTTCTCTGGGGCGTTGCTTTTGCCAACATCGTGCGAGGTGTTCCGCTAGAACGTTCCGCAGCAGGTTCGATTGAATATGTAGGCGGCTTCTTCAATTTACTCAACCCATATGCACTTCTAGGGGGAGTCGTGACCCTTACGGTCTTCCTCACCCATGGCGCTCATTTCCTAGCCCTTAAAACTGCCGGAGAGATCCGCGTGCGTGCACATAGCCTGGCGGTGAAGTTGGGACTCGTAGCGGCAGTGGCTGCAGTTGCATTCTTACTATGGAGCAATCTGATGCTCGAGAGTGTCAATGCCAAATTCCTTATCCTCTCGGTCGTTACTGCCCTTCTCTGGGTGATCGGAATTGGTGCCAATATAAAGGCGCGAGAGGGTTGGGCATTTATTAGCTCATCACTTGCCATCGCTACTTTCGTCAGCGGACTCTTTTCCGCGCTCTATCCGCGTGTCATGCCAAGTTCGAGGGGCTCGCAGTTTGACCTCACGATTACCAATGCGTCGAGTACTGATTACACGCTGAAGGTCATGACAATCGTCGCGGTACTTATGACGCCGATTGTTCTCCTCTATCAGGGGTGGACGTACTGGGTATTTAGAAAGCGCGTGAGCGCAGCGCAGATCTCTCGTCCAGAGCAAGGAGTTCTCGATACATTGCACCTGTGAAATCTGAGGAACTGCGGCTACTTCTATTGCGTAGCCGCAGATTCGTCCCTTTGATAGGTGTTGCCGCATTAGTTTGGTCTGCCATTGTTCTGGCAAATGCCTATCTGATATCCGAGATCATCATTCGAATCGTCCAACAAGGCTCATCGGTTCCCGCTTATATCTTCGCGCTTGGGAGTCTCTGGCTACTTCGCGCCCTCTTTCAATCAGGATTTGACTATTACTGCAGCACTGAGGCGACCCGCATCAAAGGTGGATTGAGGAGTGAAACCACTGCGCACATCGCCAGTTTCAACTCTTCTGCGGAACTAAGCAACGTGCTGATCAAGGGTCTCAACAGTCTGGACATTTACATTGGCCGCTTTATTCCCCAATTGATCTTTGCCACCGTCACTCCACTCGTTGTATTGATCGCCATATTTAGGCAAGACATCCTCGCCGGTCTGATTGCCCTGCTGACCCTGCCACTCATACCCGCATTCGGTGCTCTCATTGGGCGGTATTCGGCGGATGCAGTCAACAAGAAATGGCGCACCCTAGGAACACTCTCAAAGTACTTTGAAGATTCGATGCGCGGCTTTGCCACACTGAAGATTTTTGGCCGCACGCAAAGCCAAGGAAAGCGTATTGAAGAGATGGGCAACCGGTACACCGATGAGACCATGAAGGTTTTGAGAATCTCCTTCCTCTCAGCTTTCGCGCTGGAGTTGGTTGCCACAATCTCCGTGGCAGTGGTGGCAGTCTCGATTGGTTTGCGACTTGTCTCTGGTTCGATTGACTTTCACTCGGCCCTTCTGGTTCTGATCCTCGCGCCAGAGGTGTATTTCCCGGTACGAAACGCGGCATCCCTCTTCCACGCATCCCAAGACGGTACCGCCGCATTGCGGAATCTGGCTGCGATTGACTCTGAAGAGATCCTTCTCCCTTCACCAGTTTCACAGAAGATCAATTTAAAGGATATGCAATCAATAGCGTGGGGTGATTGGTCACTACCGCGCAGTGCGGTCGAAGAAATGGTCATCCCCGCGACGCGGATCGAACGAGGGGAGATGCTCTTTCTCATTGGAGAGTCAGGAGTAGGTAAAACTACCTTTGCTCTCAATCTCCTGGGTGTCACCTTCAATGCGCCGATAAAGATTGAGCATCCTGCCGGACTTTACGAACTTTCTCCCGAAATGCAAGATGAGTGGCAGAAGGTCATCGGATGGATCCCGCAGAATCCCCAACTGGCAAGCGGCAGCGTGAGGGATCAGTTCACACTCCTGGATGCCAATATTTCGGACGGCGAGATAGAGACCGCATTGACGAGCGCTGGCTTGTCCTTAAAGGACTTGCCCTACGGCCTCGACACTCATATTGGAAGAGGTGGTGAAAGTTCGCACGCCGCCTCGGGCGGGCAAGTTCGTCGAATTGCAGTGGCGCGGGCTTTGGTTCGAAAACCCATCGTCATTATTGCTGACGAACCGACTGCGGATTTAGATGATCTGAGCGCAAAAGTTGTGATGGAACTTCTTCGTAGCGCTGCGCGGGATGGCGCAATAGTCATCTGCATTACCCACGATCTTTCTTTGCCATCAAAAAATGAGAGGATAAGAGAGATTGGGAGGCGCCCACTGTGAAGCGCTCTATCCCGTATCTACTTGGCGCGAGTGCGTACATTGCTGGCCTCGGTCTTACCATCACGAGTGCCTGGTTGATTACCACGGCTTCGTTTGCGCCGCCCATAATGACGCTTGGTGTGGCCATAGTGGGTGTGCGGTTCTTTGGTATTTCTCGATCTGTTGCGCGATATTTTGAGAGACTCACAAGTCACCGGACAGTGTTTGACCAACTTACAGATCTACGCGTTCGACTATACGAATCATTCGCATCCAATCCCATTGCCCTGGTGCGCGATTTGGGGACGGGCAAACTCGTCAAGCGAATTGTCGATGACGTGGAAAGATCCCAGGAATATCAATTGAGAATTACATTGCCGCACGTTGCCGCCCTCATTTCACTTCTCGTGGGCGTGGGTCTGGGGCTCTGGATAAATCCCACCTCTGTTTTGATTACGGTCCCGACCTGCTTACTGCTTCTCTTCCTTCTTCCGGCGAGGTTGAAGAAATCATCGGAAGTTATTGCTCGTAGAATCGAAGATCTAGAAAGCGAATATGCATCTTCGGTAGAGCAAGCCGCACATGGAATCGCCGAGGCGCAGTTGTATGGGTATTTAAGCGAACGACTGGGTAGGACTAAGGAAGCGGAATCAAAGATTACTCACGAGGAGCTCACCCTCCTGAAAGTAACCCGCTTGTACCAATTCGTCTCCACTGCGCTCATTGGGCTCTCAATTGTCGGGCTCACGCTTATTGCGCGTAGCGCAGGGGAGAGTGTTCCGGCGGTTCAAATTTCGATGCTGGTGTTTTTGCCACTTGTCATGTTTGAGGCCATCACAGCGTGGTATCCGAACCTATACACGGCTGGGAAATTGCTGCTGGCCAGGCATGAGGTGGATTCTCTTATTGATGGCGTTGCACAACACGTTCTGCCGACGGTGACACTGAAGTCGGATGTCGAAGAATTGATTCTCCGTAAAGTAAGTGTGAGTTGGGACCAAAAAGAGAAATTTATGGATCCAATTTCTTTTCATGTGAAAAGTGGTGACTGCCTCGTTATTCGTGGCCGAAGTGGGAGTGGCAAGTCAACGCTCGTTCTCGCACTCCTAGGATTGCTCGACTATGAAGGTGAAATACTGCTTAATGGTCACGAACTGCGATCAATCGCTGATATTTCATCGCATATATCTGGAGCCATTCAGAGTGGGCATATCTTCAATACAACTCTGCGCGAGAATTTGAAGATTGCTGCGCCGCTTGCCACAGATCCGCAACTCCTGGAAGCTCTCTCACTAGTTGAGCTTGATTCCCTGCTCGTTGAAATGGGAAGTGGGCTGGAAACAATTCTTGGTGATATGGGCAGAGCGTTATCCGGAGGGGAAATTAAGCGACTCAATCTGGCGCGAGCACTTCTCTCTCCGGCCCCAATACTCGTCTTGGACGAGCCGACTGAGCATCTTGACCAGGAATTGGCGGCAAGGATCGAAAGTCGGGTGCTCGCACTTGGTCGGACACTGATCGTTATTACTCACTCGGGATGGGAAGCGGGCACGCAGACTTTCCAACTTAATAGTTAGTACATCTCGATGCTTGAAATATAGGAGAGAATGACTCCATGGCCACGCTGGAGACCAAACTCATCGACGTTGTGGGGGATCGCACTGCCAAAGCGCTCGAATCTGGGTTGGGTGCACGGACCGTCGCCGACCTCTTGCGTCACTATCCACGCAGGTATGCAGTTCGAGGTGAGTTGACCGACATTTCGGAGTTGAAAGCCGATGATGAGGTGACAATCTTGGCTGAGGTCTTTAGCGCAAATGCTCGCCCGCTTCACGGACGTAAGGGAACAATTCTTGAAGTAGTTGTCACAGACGGCACATCGAAACTTTCCCTGACCTTCTTCAATCAAGCCTGGCGTGAACGCGAACTCAAGGTGGGGCGACAAGGACTCTTTGCGGGCAAGGTTGGAATCTTCAACGGTAAGCGTCAACTCTCTCACCCGGATTACGAATTGATTGCCGATGGAAGTGATGTTGATAGTGCTGTCGAAGAATTTGCTGGCAAATATCTTCCGGTCTACTCCGCGACGGCAAAGATGCCTTCATGGAAAGTCGCGCAGTGCGTGAAACTCGCAGTCGATGCCTTGGATGATGTGCCCGATTTCCTTCCAGAGCAGATTCGCATAAAGCATCACTACCCAACGCTCAAAGAAGCCCTTGTCGCGGTGCACCAACCCACTGATTTGGAAGAAGCCACATTAGCCCGTGAGCGCCTTACTTTCGACGAAGCATTTCTTCTGCAGCTGTTGCTCGTTGTACGAAGAGCCCAACTTCGCCAACTCAATGCCACTGCTCGTCCGGCCCGGCTGGGAGGAATACTCGAAGCTTTTGACAAGACCCTTCCATTTAAATTGACCTCCGGTCAGCACTCAGTAATAGCTGAAATCGAAAATGACTTGGCCCAGCCTCATCCGATGCATCGTTTGCTGCAAGGCGAAGTGGGATCTGGCAAGACTGTTGTGGCGATTCGCGCGATGTTGGCGGTCGTTGATAGTGGTGGGCAGGCCGCCTTGCTTGCGCCGACTGAAGTTCTTGCCCAACAGCATTACCGAACAATCAAGACATTGCTTGGTCCTCTGGCGCAGGGAGGGATGCTGGAGGGGGCGGAGAACGCCACTCAGGTCACCTTGCTTACAGGCTCGCAGAACGCTGCTGCGCGCAAAGCGGCACTAAGTCTGGCCGCATCTGGTGACGCGGGCATTGTGATCGGGACCCACGCACTGCTAGGTGAGAGCGTGGAGTTTAAGGATTTGGGATTGATCGTCGTGGATGAGCAGCATCGATTCGGGGTAGAACAACGCGATGCACTCAAAGCTAAGGCGCAATTTCCGCCGCATTTACTTGTCATGACTGCAACGCCGATTCCACGTACGGTGGCGATGACGATCTTCGGCGACCTCGATGTTTCGACCTTACGTGAATTGCCGCAAGGTCGACAGCCCATCATAACCCATGCCGTTGCCGCACTTGAGAAACCAGCTTTTGTCGAACGCGCATGGATGAGAATTCGCGAGGAAGTCGAGAAGGGGCATCAGGCCTACATTGTTGCTCCGCGGATCAACGCCACAACATCTGCGGATGCGGATATGGATTTCCTCTTTGGCACCACTTCTACCGAATTGACTTGTGTCGAAGAATTGGCGCCGATGCTTCATGCAGGAGCATTGGCGGGTTTGCGACTTGCCATTCTTCACGGCCAACTTCCAACCGATGTAAAAGACGAAACCATGCGTGCCTTTAGTGAAGGTAAAATTGATGTGCTTGTTTCAACCACAGTTATTGAAGTGGGCGTGGACGTTGCAAATGCGACGGTGATGGTGATCATGGATGCTGATCGCTTTGGTGTGTCGCAACTGCACCAATTACGTGGTCGGGTGGGTCGTGGTACTTCACCAGGTCTCTGCCTTCTGATCACCAACGCGATACCCGAATCTTCGGCACGGATGCGCCTGGACGCCGTTGCTGGCACGCTCGATGGTTTCGAACTTTCCAGGATAGACCTTGAACAGAGGCGGGAGGGAGATGTGCTTGGAGTCAGCCAATCAGGCACGCGCTCGCATCTGCGATTGTTGCGTGTGCTCAGAGATGAAGATCTCATTATCCATGCGCGAGATGATGCTCAGGAGCTCGTTGATGCAGAGCCATCTCTCCTTTCTTATTCGGCACTTGTGCGCGAGTTGAAAATACTTCAAGCCGATGAGAAAGCGGATTACATAGATAAGGCGTAAAAAGTAGGATGGATGCATGAGGATTATTGCGGGAGTTGCAAGGGGACGGGTACTTTCATCCGTTGCCGGTGCAACGCGTCCCACATCCGATCGCGCGAGAGAGGGCGTCTTCTCTTCTCTACTCTCCGAGTTTGGGGATTTTTTCGACCTCAATTTTCTCGATCTCTTTGCAGGCTCGGGCGCAATGGGGCTCGAAGCACTTTCACGAGGGGCGACAATTGTGCACGCTGTCGAAAAGGACGAGCGCGCATGCAAAACAATCGCAACAAATGCAGAGTTGGTCTTGAAAAATAAAACTGCTGGGACCTTTCACCTTTACCCAATGCCCGTCCATAAATTCCTGGAAGCAATTCCGCCCACAACTTACGACATTGTCTATGTGGATCCACCTTATGACGTCTCTGACGCAGAACTTCATAAGGACCTCGTGAATTTGAGAGTGGACGGCTTTTTGAATGAAGGATCCATTGTTGCAGTCGAACGCGCAGAGAAATCAGGAGCTCTCGAGTGGCCCAAGGGATACCAACCTCTGCGGTCCAGAAAGTATGGGCAAGCGCTCATTTACTACGCCAAATTGGCGTACAGCTAGGTAAGAATGGATAAGACTCGCAATCATTGCTAGCGTTTGCGGGGTGAAGAGCGCGGTATGTCCTGGATCCTTCGATCCGATCACCTACGGACACCTCGACATCATCGAGCGAGCCAGCAACCACTTTGATCGTGTGATCGTGGCTGTCTTTGAAAATAGGAGCAAAAACAGCTTGTTCAGTGTGGAGGAGCGGATGGAAATGATCCGCGAGAACACCAAATCTTTCCCCAACGTTGTTGTTGATTCTTGGTATGGATTGACCATAGATTTCTGTAAGACAAATGAGGTATCTGTCATCGTCAAGGGCCTTCGAGCGGTTACAGATTTTGACTATGAGTTGCAGATGGCGCAGGTCAATTTCCAATCCGGGCAGGTGGACACGATGTTTATGGCTACTTCTCCCGCACATTCATTCTTATCTTCATCTCTTGTTAAAGAGTTGGCCCATTTTGGCGGTGATGTCTCCGGGATGGTCCCATCCAATGTGGCAGACGCACTTCGAGACCGATTGGCAGGGAAGTGAAAAATGGATTCAATTGAGAAACTCAGTGTCGCGATCACAATGGTGGAAGAAGCCCGCAGCGTTCCTTTGTCCGCCTCGTGCGTCGTCCATCGCGCCGATCTTCTAGAACTCCTCGATGAGGCTCGCAATCTCTTGCCCCAGGATTTCGCAACTGCGCAGAATCTTCTGGCTACGCGGGACGCGGTCATTGAAGAGGGCCGACATAGCGCCGAGCAATTGATTTCCATGGCCCGTGAGGAAGTTGCTCGAATGGTCGAGCAGACGGCAATAGTGCAAGCTGCTCGGGATGAGTCTCAGCGCGTTCTTGATGAAGCACGCGCGATGGCGGAGCGCGAGCGCCAAGAAGTAGAAACCTACATTGACTCTCGCCTTGCCACCTTGGAAGTTATTTTGAATAAGACTATGGATGCCGTTTCGCGGGGTCGCGAGCGTTTGGCGGGAGCCGGCGACAACGACGTGCTCTCGCAACTTGCTTCCGAATAATCTTTCCAGGGCGAATTCATGAAGCGCGAGTCGCAGGTTTTCCGTTTTAATGCCCATGATCTTCCGCGCCGTGCGGGGGAGATGCGGGAATACTCCTTAGATATCCCAGCCCCCGATCGCATCGGCATCGATGTCATCGCAGTATTGCCAGGTGAAGAGATTCACATGGATATGCGGTTGGAATCTGTCACCCAGGGAGTTCTGGTCAGCGCTCAGTTATCGACCATTGCCGACGGTGAGTGCATGCGCTGTCTGGAGAGCGTTGAGTTTGATATCGAACGCAGAATCCAAGAGCTCTACCGGTACGAACCTGAAAAGGCCCACACCAAGGCGCAACGCAAGCGTGCCAGTGCGGAAGAGGATGATCTCGACCTTGCGGAGGAACTGATGATGGAGGGGGACATCATCGATCTGGAAGCACCGATCCGCGATGCCATCGTTCTCTCCTTGCCTATCAACCCCCTCTGTGCTGCGGATTGTCCGGGGCTCTGTCCTGGGTGCGGGGTGAAATGGACCAACCTGCCGGCCGACCACGCCCACCAGGTCATTGATGCCCGCTGGTCTGGCTTGACGGGACTTCTGCCGGATGAGTCGATTCAGATTACGGAGCAAGAGCGGCCCGATTTCAAGAATTGAGCCCTTTAGGGGATACTTAGCCAGGTAATTCACCCTGCCGTTCACGGGGCGATAGTCACCAGCGGGTGTCAAGGTCTGTGAAATTCTAGAAAGAGGAACGTAAAGTGCCAGTACCAAAGCGGAAGATGTCGCGCTCTAAGACCCGTTCCCGTCGTAGCCAGTGGAAGACCACGGCAGCGGCTCTTTCAAACTGCCCACAGTGCCAGCAACCAAAATTGCAACACACCGCATGCCCGACCTGTGGAACATACAATCGCCGTCAGGTAATTGAGGTCTGACCTGTACTCATCGTTAACCAAGGCATTGGGCGTTGAGATCAGCCCGCAACTGCTCGAGTTAGCACTGACCCATCGTTCGCATGCGTATGAGTCTGGGTCGAATGAAACAAATGAGCGCCTGGAATTTTTAGGTGATTCTGTACTCGGACTCATCGCTACGGAAGAATTATTCCGTCGTTTTCCCGACCTCGATGAAAGTCGTTTATCGCCGCTTCGCTCTGGCGTGGTCAATATGCGAGCGCTCGCCGACATTGCGCGCACCTTAAATCTTGGTTCGCACATTCGTTTGGGTAAAGGCGAAGAGAACACGGGCGGCAATGATAAGAATTCGCTTCTCTCCGATGCGCTCGAAGCAATCATTGGTGCCATATATATTGAATGTGGATTCCAGAAGACAGCGCAGGTCGTCCTGGGATTAATTGAGAAAACTCTTGTGAATGCCGTGGATAAAGGCGCCGGCCTCGACGGCAAGACCGCCCTCCAAGAATTAGTCGCCCTGGCTGGCAAAGGGGCCCCCGAATATCTTGTCACTGAGACTGGACCGGATCACGATAAGAGTTTTACCGCCTTTGCCATGGTGGCCGGAGAGGCAATCGCCCAGGGTGAAGGCAAGAGCAAGCGCGAGGCCGAGCAGATTGCGGCTCGCGTTGCCTATGAATTACTGAGCGTGCCAACGCCGGAGTAAGCCCTAGGGTAGGTTTGCGCTGTGTATTTGAAGAGCATCACGCTCAAGGGCTTTAAGTCCTTTGCTTCCGCGACGACCCTGCGGCTAGAACCAGGGATTACTTGCGTGGTCGGACCCAACGGATCAGGCAAGAGCAACGTTGTGGATGCGCTCAGCTGGGTCATGGGTGAGCAAGGCGCCAAGTCACTTCGGGGCGGAAAAATGGAAGATGTCATCTTCGCCGGGACCAGCGGTCGCGCCCCTCTTGGGCGAGCTGAAGTCTCCGTCACTATCGATAACACCGATGGTGCCCTGGCGATTGATTACACGGAAGTCACTATTTCTCGCATTCTTTTCCGCAACGGCACCAGTGAATATCAGATTAACGGAGACGCGTCCCGCCTTCTCGATATTCAAGAGCTCCTCAGCGACAGCGGAATCGGTCGCGAGATGCACGTCATTGTTGGACAGGGCCAACTCGATGCAATTCTTTCTGCCAGCCCGGAGGAACGCCGCGGATTTATCGAAGAGGCTGCGGGTGTTCTCAAGCACCGCAAGCGAAAAGAGAAAGCTCTTCGCAAACTTGATTCTATGCAAGCCAACCTCGCCCGTATTCAGGACCTCACCGTCGAACTACGCCGCCAACTTCGCCCGTTGGGTAAGCAGGCAGAGGTTGCCAAGAAGGCTGCGACGATCCAGGCAGATTTGCGTGATGCAAAATTACGCCTTCTTGCCGATGATCTGATTTCACTTACTCAAACGCTCAATGCGGAAGTTGCCGACGAGACTGCTCTTCGCGAACGCCGCGCAATCGTTGAAGGTAATCTCGAAACTGCACGTACGCGCGAAGCCGAGCTCGATGTGCAGACCTTAGTTGATAGTCCAAAATTGGTTCAGGCCCAAGAGACATACTACCAACTCAATGCACTTCGTGAAAAATTCCGCGGCACGCAGAGTTTGGCGCAAGAGCGAACCCGATTCTTATCTGAAGAGGGAGAGGATGCACGAAGTGCGGGACGTGATCCTGAGACTCTCGATCGTGAAGCGCTACTCCTTCGCGAGGAAGAAACCGAACTTCGAACATCTGTCGAGACCTCGCGCCAACTTCTCCAAGAGGCAACTGCGTCCTTGGCCATCAGTGAAGCCGAATTGAAAGCCGAAGAAGACCGCGTCGCTGCGGCACTGCGCGCCGTCGCAGACCAACGCGAGGGCACCGCGCGCCAAGAGGGTCACATCAAATCGCTTGCCGCCCGTTTGGATGCAATTGCCGAAGAGATCTCTCGTCTGACAAAAGCGCGCGATGATGCGCAGATGCGTGCACAATCCGCTCAGCGTGAGTATGCCGCACACGAATTGGAAATTACTGGCGTAGATTCGCGCGAACTTGGGTTGGATTCGCAATTTGAAGCAGCACAACTTGCGCTCAATGAGACCAAGTCCAAACTCGATGCTCTCATCGATCAAGAGCGTGCCGCAGACCGCGAGCGCAATGCCCTTGAATCTAAATTGGAAGCCTTGCACCTCACCTCTCAATCCCGAGATGGCGCTGTGGCCCTGCTTCGCGATCCGCGCGGAGTGGCGATTCTGGGAAGTATTGCCTCACTTCTTGAGATTGATTCCGGGTGGGAGGGTGCCGCCGCCGCCGCCCTGGGCACCTTGGCCGATGCGGTCGTCGTTCAGGATCTCTCATCTGCAGTACTCGCACTTTCAGCACTTCGAAATGAGAACCTCGGCCAGGCTGATCTCCTCGTCCTGCGACCAGATATTTACGCGCATCCTTCCTCCATCCCAGCCGGACTGGTGGCGATCGCATCGCATGTTCGCGCGAGCTCGATCCAGCCTCTTTTGCAGGAGTTGCTTGCCAACACCGTGGTCGCAGCAGATTCAAGAGAAGCCGAATCTATTCTCTCTTCCCACCCAACTCTGACCGTTGTCACTCGCGATGGCGATGTCTTTACACAATCACGCGCACGCGGCGGATCAAAATCTTCATCATCGCTGATTGAAATCAATGCGCTCATCGACGAACTTACCGGGAAAGTCTCCGAGATCAACCATGTCTGCCAGCGCCTTCGTTTTGAGATCTCTGCCACCCAGAGCGAACTCGCACAGCGACAGAGCGAGTTTGATGTGGCTCTTGCCGCACTCAATGAATCGGATGCTCGTATCGCAGCCATCACCGAACAATTGGCAGTGGCCGGGCAGCACGCTAAGTCGGCAGGTGCAGAAGTAGAGCGTCTCAACTCGGCAATTGTCGAAGCCACGGCTGCCAAGTCCCGTGATGAGAGCGAACTTGCGATTGCGCAAGAGCAGATGCACCATCATGGAGAAGTAGAACAACCAAGCCACTCACTTGCCGAAGAACTGCGCGCCGAAGTCTCTATCGCGCGCACCACGGAAGTAGAAGCGCGGTTGAGTGTTCGTACGAGTGAAGAGCGACTTGCCTCCCTTTCAGCGAGAGCAAAAGCGCTGGAGGATGCGGCAGTTGCAGAGCGCGAAGCCTCAGAGAAGGCGATCGTCCGACGTGGCGCACGTGCACGCGGTGCCATTGTTTCGCAAGCAATCGCGGAGTCCGCATATGAGGCATTGATTCATATCGAAAGATCCATCGCTAAGGCTGCGAACGAAAGAGGACATCTTGAAGAAGTGCGTGCACTTCGCGAAGGTGAGACTCTGACGGTCCGTGCCCAAGCCCGCGAGCTTGCATCCGAACTCGAACAACTCACCTCAAGTGTCCACCGCGATGAGATCGCGCGCGCCGAACAACGTATGCGCATCGAAGCCCTCGAGCTCAAAGCGGTTGAAGAACTGGGAATCGATGTTGCGACTTTGCTCAATGAGTACAGCCCCGACCGTGATGTCCCGACCTTTATCGAATTGGACGACGGCACCGTTGTTGAGGGCGACTTGGTTCCATATCGTCGCGAACAGCAGGAGCGAAGACTTGCCAAGACCGAGCGCGACCTGGCCCTTCTAGGCAAGATCAATCCGCTCGCCCTGGAGGAGTATGGCGCACTCGAAGAGCGTCTCCTCTATCTCGCCGAGCAACTCGAAGACCTCAAACGGACCCGCAAGGATCTTCTCGACATCATCAAGGAAGTAGATGAACGCGTTCAGCAGATCTTCATGGATGCCTTTAACGACACTGCCCGTCACTTCGAAGATATTTTTTCTCGTCTATTCCCGGGTGGAGATGGCCGCTTGATTCTCACCAATCCAGATGACCTGACAACTTCGGGTATTGATGTGGAAGCCCGCCCACCCGGAAAGCGGATCAAACGTCTTTCACTTCTTTCGGGTGGAGAGAAATCTTTGACTGCAATCGCCCTGCTTGTCGCAATCTTCAAATCACGTCCAAGCCCGTTCTATGTCCTTGATGAAGTAGAGGCGGCACTGGATGACGTCAACCTCGGTCGCCTCTTGGGAATTTTTGAAGAACTCCGCGAGAGTTCGCAGTTGATCATCATTACTCACCAGAAGCGCACGATGGAAATTGCCGACGCGCTTTACGGTGTGACCATGCGAAGAGATGGCGTGACTGAAGTTATTTCTCAGCGCCTGCGCGACGCACAATCCGTTTAGTCGGTCATTTCTGATGGGGCTGTTTGGCAAGATACTTGCCAAGATCACGGGAAAGCCCAATGCATCTGCGCAGGACTGGGAAGAGTTAGAGGCGGCGTTGCTTGAAGCCGATCTCGGTCCAGAGATCGCGCACGATGTATTGAAAGCGGCTCGCTCTGCAAAGTCGGAGAGTGCGACAGATGCCATCATCTCCGTTCTCACATCCTCGCTCTGCGACAAATCACGCGAGATTATAAAGTTGCCAACCGGGCCAACGGGTATTTTGGTGGTCGGGATCAATGGCACTGGAAAGACAACATCAACTGCGAAGTTGGCCCATGCACTTGCAGAGCAGGATCAGAAAGTCATGCTGGCAGCAGCCGACACTTTCCGCGCAGCGGCCGTGGATCAACTTCTGACATGGGGTGAGCGCCTTGAAATTGAAGTGGTTCGTGGGGGAGAGAAGGCAGATCCAGCATCTGTTGCATTCGATGCGGCCCAGCAATGTCTTGCCAAGAATATGGATTACTTAATTGTTGATACTGCTGGTCGTATGCACACCAAGAATGACTTGATGGACCAACTCGGCAAAGTGAAGCGAGTGGTCGAGAAGGTCCTGCCTGTGGGAGAGGTTCTTCTCGTTATTGATGCCACCACTGGACAGAACGGTCTGACCCAGGCGAAAGTATTTGCAGAGGCTGTTGATCTAACAGGAATTATCTTGACCAAGGTGGACGGTAGTGCCCCTGGCGGGATTGCCCTGGTTATCGAGCGGACCCTAGGTATTCCGATCAAGTGGATAGGCACGGGGGAATCAGCGAAAGATTTCGCACCCTTTGACCCGGCCGCCTATATCCAGTCTTTGCTCTAGGCACTGATAAGCAGGGGTCGTAACCGAGTTGTAACAAAGAAGGCGAAGATGTGACGCGCTGGAAACGCAGGGAGTGAATTGCCGTAACTCTTATCGGTCATATTTCGCTCACCTCAATGGCGAGAAGATCTCACGAAAGTGAAAATATGGCCCCTACAGTCCTCAATTCTGGTGACACCGCCTGGATGCTAGCCAGTACAGCCCTGGTACTGCTCATGACTCCAGGCCTTGCCTTCTTCTACGGCGGAATGGTCCGCACAAAGAGCGTTCTCAATATGATGATGATGTCGATGGTGACCATCGGAATCGTCAGCATCCTCTGGGTTATTTTCGGCTTCGAATTGGCCTTTGGATATAAGGGCAATTCGCCTTGGTATGGATCCTTCTCCTTCTCAGGTCTGGGAGGCATAGTCAATGACTTCACCAATAACGGCGGCGTCTATCCCATCCCGGTCTTAGTTTTCGCTGCATTCCAGTTGATGTTTGCGATCATTACCCCGGCGCTTATCTCTGGCGCAGTCGCAGACCGGACCAAGTTCACTGGTTGGGCAGTTTTCGTAACACTCTGGGCAACCATCGTGTACTTCCCCGTTGCACACTGGGTATTTTTCTTCGGCAACAAAGTTGGAGACACCATCACCGGAGCTGGCTTCTTAGCAGCCAAGGGTCTAGAAGACTTTGCGGGCGGAACCGCTGTACATATCAACGCCGGTGCGGCTGGTCTGGCACTTGCACTGGTTCTGGGAAAGCGCGTGGGATGGAAGAAAGAGGCGATGCGTCCTCACTCACTCCCGCTCGTCTTGCTCGGTTCTGGATTGCTCTGGTTTGGCTGGTTTGGATTCAACGCCGGCTCCGCTCTGGCAGCCAATGGCATTGCAGGTCTTGCCTTCATGAACACTCAAGTGGCAACTGCTGCCGGACTGCTTGGCTGGATTCTGCTGGAGAAGTTGCGCGATGGTCATCCAACATCATTGGGTGCGGCATCTGGTGCGGTAGCAGGCCTGGTTGCAATCACACCGGCATGTGCATTCGTTGCCCCTTGGGCAGCGGTTGTTATCGGATTGATCGCTGGCGCACTCTGCGCACTGGCGGTTGGTCTGAAGTACAAACTTGGATTCGACGACTCCCTCGATGTGGTTGGCGTGCACTTGGTCGGCGGACTCTGGGGATGTATCTCCATCGGACTTTTCGGAACCTCCGTTGTTAACTCAGTTGGCCTCAATGGCCTCTTCTACGGCGGCGGTGCAACGCTCCTTGGTAAGCAGGCTTTTGGCGCACTCTTTGTTCTTGCCTATTCATTCATTATGACTCTTATCATTGGGTTTGCGATTGAAAAGACCATCGGATTGCGCGTCAGTCGCGACTCCGAAGTCGAAGGCATTGATCTCAACGAACATGCAGAAACAGCTTATGAATTGGCAAGTTCATCACGAGGAGGTTCGATGCTATGAAACTCATAACCGCAATTCTCAAACCCTTCAAACTTGATGAGGTCAAGAACGCTCTGCAAGCACATGGAGTTACTGGCATGACAGTCTCGGAGGCAAGTGGGTTCGGCCGTCAAGGCGGACACACGGAGGTTTATCGAGGCGCGGAATACACAGTGGATCTCATCCCAAAGGTTCGACTAGAAGTTCTTGTCGACGACTCTGAAGCCGAATCCGTTATCGGCGTCATTGTGAAGGCGGCTTCCACCGGATCTATCGGCGATGGAAAAGTCTGGTCCACCCCTGTGGATCAGGTAGTCCGTGTACGCACCGGCGAGCGTGGACCAGATGCCATTTAAGTTCCTCCTAAATAGCTAGTGGCATGAATCGATTTCGTTTTCCTAATTAACTTCATTACTTATCTTCATAACAGCGAGGAGGCGGAGTTGGTGGGGACACGTGAGCGACGATTACGATCGAACGAGAGCGATCGTGAACTGAGCCAGCTTTTCTTGGCAGCCGCCGAGAAACTGCCAGGAGAGGTGAATCGAGGAATTGCTGGGTTAGCACTCGCCGCGGTCGGTGGCTTTGGCCGCGGCGAGTTAACTCCCGGATCTGATCTAGACATTCTTATCCTTCACAACGGTCAATACTCTGACGATGAATTGTTTTCTTTTGTAAATGCACTCCTGTATCCCATCTGGGATGGCACCACATCCAATGCATCACTTCCACGAAGTGTCGACCATTCGGTGCGGACGCCGAGCCAGACACGCGATATCGCAAAAGCAGATCTCAAGGTCGCGATGGGACTTCTCGATATCCGTTTCATTTGCGGTGATTCTGATTTAGTGGCGAAGGTGCAACAAGATTGCCTCTATGACTGGCGCAAAGAATCGCGCAAACGCCTGGCAGAATTACGAGTTCTTCTCGCCGAGCGACATGAGCGAATGGGTGAATTGGCTTATCTTCTCGAACCGGATTTGAAGGAGGCTCGTGGAGGTTTGCGCGATATCACCGCGCTTCGCGCCATCGCTAAATCCGGGGCGATCGAGATTCCGCTGGAGCGAATTAGCAATGCCGAATCCTCCCTTTCCAATATTCGCGAGGCTCTGCACGTTGTGAGCAATCGCGGCCGCGACCGTTTACTTTTCCAGGAGCAGGACAAGGTTGCCCAATCACTTAGGTATGCAGATGCGGATGAGTTAATGGGCGAGGTCGCCCAATCTGCGCGCGATGTCGATTACTTGATGCAATCAACGTGGCACCGCCTCGACCACAAAGGTAAAGAGGGACTCTTCTCGCGCCGCACAAAATTCATAAGTGTCGGGCGCGGAATCAGCGTGGCCCACCAAGAACTCGTTATTGATCCTGACGCAATCTCGATACATGATCCAGGTCTTGGCTTGCGCGCTGCAGCGAAAGCTGCACAACTGGGAATTCACCTCTCCATGGAATCCTGCGTTCAACTAGCGCAAGGGTTGAAAGAAGGAATTGGGGTACTACCCAATCCTTGGCCACGGGAGGCGCGTGAAGATCTTGTCGCGTTAATTGGCGCCGGGAGCGCAATGATCCACGTCTGGGAAGCGCTGGACCAAGAAGGCTTGATATCGGCCTGGTTGCCTGAGTGGAGCGCTGTGCGCAGCCTTCCGCAACGTAATTTTCTCCACCGCCATACCGTTGATCGACACATGGTCGAGACAGCGGTTCATGCAGCATTGCGTACTCGCGATGTGCACCGTCCAGATTTACTTCTTGTGGCCGCGCTTTTTCATGACATTGGGAAAGGTGAGATGGAAGACCACTCGCATCGAGGTGCGCGATTAATTGAGCCGCTGGCAAGAAGAATTGGTTTCAGCGAACCTGATGTCGCAACTCTTAAGGTATTGGTTGAGCAACACTTGTTGCTCGCTGCAACTGCAACCAGACGCGATCTCAATGACCCCGCGACAATTATTTCTGTCCTAGCTCGAATTCCTGACCTACAAACCCTTGAGTTGTTGCACGCGTTGAGCATTGCGGACGGGGAGGCGACGGGAAGTGCGGCATGGAGTAATTGGAAAGCGAGACTTGTGGCAGATTTAGTAGAGCGCACTCGCGCTGCAATGACTGGCACGACTGTGGCACCACAACCTGAACTCACATCCGAACAACGTGCCTTCGCCGAAGTCGCATCCTTACGTGTAGAAGTTGTAGTTCAAGAAAATGAGTATGCAGTTGAAGTAATTTCACCAGACAGACCTGGACTTCTATCGATCGTCGCTGGCGTGCTCAATCTCGCGCGGTTGGATGTGAGATCTGCTCGCACCATGTCGCATGGTCCTTCGGCTGTCATGAGGTGGATCGTCTCTTTGGATCCAAACGCACCAGTCCCCACTGCTGAGAAGATCCATGATGCTATTCAGGCAGCCCTTGCTGGGCATGGTGATCTGGAGAAGCGAATTCAAGAGCGGGTGAAGGCGTATGGCCAATTGCCATCGATTCCTGTTCCGCCACCTGTTGTTCAAGTTGTCATGGGTGCGTCGAGTGAGTGCACCGTGATCGAAGTCCGAAGCCACGACCAACCAGGACTCCTTTTTCGAATAGGCGACGCCGTAACCCGTTGCCGCGTGGACATTCGCTCGGCAATCGTCACAACCCTGGGGGCCGAAGCGATTGATACCCTCTACCTCACAGAAATCGCGGCCGGACCTCTCAGTGAAAAACGCGCCCAAGAGGTCGTCGAGCGGCTCAGAGGCGCACTTCTTTAGTTAGGCCGCACCTGGGTTAGGCTCTGCCTCTATGTTCGATTCACTGACTTCGCGCTTCTCCGCCTCGCTCAATTCCCTGCGCTCACGCGGAAAGATCTCGGCCGCCGATATCGAGAACACCTGTTTGGAAATCCGCCAGGCATTGTTGGAGGCCGATGTTGCTCTGCCCGTCGTCACCGAATTTGTCGAGAACGTCCGGCTGCGATCCCTCGAAGCCCTCCCAACTCTGCAGTCCGGTAGCAATCAGGCCCAGGCGATCTTCGAGATCGTCAACCAGACCCTCGTTGAGGTTTTAGGAAACGAAGCCCGTCGAGTCCGCTTCTCCAAGCAACCCCCAACGGTGATCATGCTGGCTGGTCTACAGGGTGCTGGTAAGACAACCCTTGCAGGAAAGTTGGCGAAATATTTCGCCGACCAAGGAAACACACCACTTCTCGTTGCTTCAGATTTACAGCGTCCCAACGCGGTCACTCAATTGCAAGTTGTAGGTGACAGTATCGGCGTTCCAGTTTTCGCGCCCGAACCGGGCAACGGAGTTGGCAATGCCGTTAAGGTTGCCAAAGACGGCGTCGCCTTTGCCAAATCCAAGTTACATAACATGGTCATTGTCGATACCGCCGGTCGTTTAGGCGTTGATGCCACATTGATGAAGGAAGCTGCCGCGATACGCGATGCGGTTAACCCAAATGAAATTCTTTTCGTAGTTGACGCAATGATCGGTCAAGACGCAGTGCGCACTGCGCAGGCATTCCTAGATGGTGTGGGTTTTGATGGCGTCGTCCTCACAAAACTCGACGGCGATGCACGAGGCGGCGCCGCACTTTCGATCGCGCAACTTACCCAGCGTCCGATCATGTTTGTCTCCACGGGAGAGAAACTTACTGACTTTGACGTCTTCTACCCAGAGCGGATGGCTTCGCGAATTCTCGGGATGGGCGATGTTGCAACCCTTGCTGAGCAGGCGAAAAAAGCTTTCGATCCCGTCACTTCAGCGAAGTTGGAGACTAAATTCGCAACAGGTGAGGACTTCACACTTGATGATTTTCTAGAGCAGATTGCCGCAATGTCCAAGATGGGATCGATGTCCAAGATGCTCTCCATGCTTCCGGGTGCGGGAGCAATGAAAAAGCAAATCGATAATTTTGACGAGTCTGAAATGGTTCGCACGCGCGCCATTGTTGAATCGATGACACCACTTGAGCGGCGCGATCCCAAGGTTCTCAACGGCTCTCGTCGCTCGCGCATTGCACGGGGAAGCGGTCGCGCTGTCTCTGAAGTGAATTCATTGGTCGATCGCTTCACCAAAGCGCAGAAGATGATGCGCCAGATGCGAAATGGGGCAATGCCGCAAGGACTTCCACCGGCGATGTACCAAGGTGCGCCTAATATGGGCGGCCCGATAAAGAAGAGTCCGCCCGCGAAAAAATCTAAATCTGGCAATCCTGCAAAGCGCGCCCTCGAGGAGCGCGGCTAACAGCCGCTGCCCGGGCGGACCTTGCCTTCTGGGAAGAGAGTAATCCCAAAATCATCCAGAAGATAAATTCACTTAAGGTCTGCGACCTGATAGGTACTCGCAAAAGGAGCATGGGTCATCCTTAGGAATAATCAGAGTCATTTCTGTCGTTTGTTACCGATCAGGAACAACTTCACTTACCCTTCGATATATTTCTAGATTGTGTTGATGTGTCGAGGGCTTGGTTCGGTACCTGCTTTGCTCAATATTGGACTCCTGAATGGGTCTGGCGTGTTTCTGAAGCAACCGCTATCGTCATGACAGCCTTGGGGTATTGGCGCAACTAAGGATTACGGAGAGAATATGACAACCATCGTCACTTACCATGAGGTCTATGACAGTGCCCATTGGCTAGCCTCACCAAGGCGCCAAGCATTGTTTGGTCCGCTTGGCATCACAGCGCGAACCTTTCTTGACCCCGAGAATTCAACTCGCGTAGCTCTGATTATGGAAGTGCCCGGTGTGTCTGCTTTCCTAGCGGTGATAGAAAGCGACAAGGCGAAGGCAGCTTTGATACTTGATGGAGTAAAGGTTGAGACGTTGGTAGTTCTCATCGAGGCATTGTCCCCTCAACAGTAATGGCGACATCTGATTCAATGCCGCTATTACCTGGATGCCAAAGAACCACTTGGCCCGTTGAGATGGGGAATCGAACTTCATCACCACCGCTCACCCAACCAGATCCGTCAATGACCATAAAGAGTTGCCATAACTTTATTAGGTAGTGATATGAATTCCATGTCGGATAGTGCCATTATTTATTGCCCGCGCTCAATACTTGAACGACTAACGTACGCCAGCGCAATTGCACTCAGTTTTGCCGTTCTTGATGCGAGTAATCCAACCGCGCTTGGTCTTATATTCGTTGCGCGTGAAGTTCCCATATTGGTGTTGCTACTGGTCGGTGGTGTGTTGGCTGATCGATTCCCTCGCCGGTTTGTTTTGGCTGGGGCATCGTTTGTAGCGGGTGCGAGTCAACTTGTTGCCGCAGCGATATTGATACACGGATCACCAAGTATTTTTGCGTTGGCTTGTTGTGTCGCGGTCAATGGTGCCGCTGGGGCTTTCTCACGGCCCGCAATCACCGGATTGGTCCCGCAGATAGTCAGTACTGCTCGATTACAGCAAGCGAATGCACTTCTAGGACTTGCCCCAAGAATGATCGGAATCGTAGGGGCGGCCCTTGGTTCTTGGCTAATCACATCTATTGGGTCCAGAGATCGCTCGCAAACACCTTGGTGGGCCACCAGCTTGGGCGACGATCATTACCGGGGAACTCGTCGGAGGGATTATCGGAGGTGGGCTTTGCTTTAGCCGGGACGATTTGGTTCACGGCACTGCAGAGATTGATACCGAGCGAAACCTTAAGTCGAGTTTCAAGTTTTGATTGGCTCGGCTCACTTGCTCTCAATCCGATCGGCTACGCCATTATCGGACCGCTCTCGGCGGCGATCGGAGAGAGAAGAGCTATGGGATATGCCGCCGCATTGCTCGCGGTGGCCACTTTTGGGCCGTTAGCGATTCCCGCGGTTGTAGGACTTCGACTTCCGCCCATCGAACCAATAACCCCACTAATCGTTAATACACCTCCTTCTTCTTGAGACTTTTGTAACTCCGAGTAACGAGAATTTATGCCATAGTTTCTTCGCCTCGATATCACCCGGTTATTGCGCATAGTCCATCAAGGACGATTTCCTTGGCATCCAAGTTTGATCACTTATACCAAGTGGCGATGATCCTGGTTGCCGCTTTGTGCTGACTCCTTGAATGCGTCTCGGCGGAGATCTAGGCGGGGTCAACTCGTCATATTGACAATTGTCGATGGGAGAGTATTCTTATTTCGTATCGATATTTGTCGATATGAAAAGAAAAGAAAATAGTGAATATAGATAGAAGAGATCAAGGCAACTTGCAATTAAGAGATGTGAATCCAAGAACTTCCGTTTACTCAAAAGGAGAAGAAAGCCATGAATGACATCAAGAACGACGAAATCCGCCAGGCAGTACGCGAGCAGTACGCCAAGGTTGCCGAGGATGACTCGTGCGGCTGCAGCACATCGTGTTGCACGCCGGGCTCGTCGGGCGATGGAATGTCTATCCTGCTCGGCTATTCGGCCGATGACACAACTGCTGTGCCAGTGGGCTCCGATATGGGTCTCGGGTGCGGCAATCCGCAGGTAATCGCAAACCTCAAGCCCGGGGAGATGGTTCTCGATCTCGGCAGCGGTGGTGGGTTCGATGTTTTCCTCGCCGCCCGACAGGTTCAAAACCACGGACATGTAATCGGTGTCGACATGACCCCGGCGATGGTGACGAAGGCTCGCGCTAACGCAGAAGTAGGTGGGTATCGCAATGTCGAGTTCCGTTTGGGCGAAATCGAACACCTACCAGTCGCCGACAGTACTGTGGACGTGATCATCTCCAACTGCGTGATCAACTTATCTCCAGATAAACCCGCAGTGTTCGCCGACGCCTTCCGAGTCCTGAAAGCGGGCGGCCGACTCGCCATCACTGATGTCGTTGGGTCTGCCGCCATCCCCAATGAGTTGCGTGAGGATCTTGCACTTTATACCGGGTGCATATCTGGTGCCTCAATGGTGGACGAGATCGTCGCGATGTTAGTTACGTCAGGCTTCGAGCAAGTTTGTGTAACCCCGAAGGATGAGAGTAAGACATTCATGGAAAGTTGGGCACCTGGTAAAGGCATTACCGACTACGTCGTCTCCGCGACGATAGAGGCGGTAAAACCCGTTGCTGCAGAGTCGACATTTATGCAATACTGATCGCGCATCTTGCGACTGGCGAATTAAGAGACCTGGAGGATCCCCTCGGGTCTCTTTTTTTGCAATTCACATACTAACGATTTCCACCACGGTCAACCCAGGAACATTCTGTTTTTTGGATAAGAGCCAATATTCGTGCGCGATGTTGTCGTGGTGTAACTGGCAACATGCTGCTTTTTACCAAACCAGAGATACGGGTTCGAATCCCGCCGTCCGCACCACAGCCTTAGTCTTTCGAAACTGATCTATTGGTATCGATCAAAGAGTTAGAGAGACTGAGCACGGACCTTGAGGTAACTCTAGGTCCTTTCAATTTCTTCGCGCAGAATCTTGGGCAACCCCACTAGTCATTAATACACCCCCATCCTCTTCTTTCATCAACTGATCGAGAATCCCCTCGGTTACAAAGTAAATCAAGTTAGTGTCTTAGACGGCGAGCGTCATGTCTGCTTCAATTGCGAGGTGAACTCCAAAATTGCATACGCATTGCTAGCGTTTTCAACCATATGTTGGGGTGTCGCAAGTCCCTTTTCGGATCTGGCCGTGGAATCCTTTTCTCCCGTGGCGCTGACTGTCATTCAATCATTGGTCGGAGCGTTGCTACTCGGAACGATTCTGCTCTTTCGCCGATCTAAAGTTCGCATTCCATGGCGTTTAGCCATAATTCTGGGAGTTCTCGAACCAGGACTCACCTTCTATTTTGCCAATTTGGGATTTCAGCGCAGCACGGTGAGCATTGGCATAATGATTTTGAGTCTTGAGACCATTTTCATCGTGCTCATCGGTCTCCTCTGGCTGAAGGAGCGAGTTACATCGATCGAGTGGATTGCAGTGCTCATCGGAATATCAGGTGCTGTCATCGGGGCAAATCCATGGAATGGGTCGACTGGAGCAAGCCCTCTAGCCATTCTCTTCTTTTCTCTCGCGGCACTGACGGCAGCACTTTATGTTGTAACAGTGCGCAAGTACGGCGTGAACGTTGATGTCTACGCCCTTGCATTTGGGCAGATGGTGGCATCCACTATTTTTTGTGCACTCGTATTCTTGCTCACGCCTGGAAGGTACGTGGCAAAGAGCTACGAATTGAAGTTCACAGGTTCGGCGATACTCGCAGGTCTCTTCGGAGTGGGATTGGCATTCCTATCTTTTACAATCGCTGCCAAGAAAATCAAGGCGGCACACTTGGGGATCGCATTGAATTTCATACTTGTCATTGCGATGGTGGGTTCCTGGATTTTGGGGAGGGGAATCCCGAAGTTGCCACAAATAATTGGTGCTGTCCTGGTGCTGTTTAGCCTTCAGGCTCTCTCCTGGAATCAAAGACGGAGTAACGCAGCGTTATAGAAACGCAGTGGCACGCATCTCAGTAACCCCACCAATCGTTAATGTCACCCCTTGACGCCGGGCTAGAAAGAACCGTTCTTAAATTCTAAAGTGAATCAAGAGGGCATGAAAACGAACACTGTCTCAATTTTTAGCCGCATATTTGGCATCTTTGTTCAACGTTAGCAAAATAGCCCAGGCAACTATTGGGGCGAAGAAACCAAGCCACGCAAAACCTATTGGTGAACGCTCTACTTTTCGAGCAGTCTTTGCGCACCAAGCCAAGAATTTAATGCAAACTAGAAGATAAAGAACAATAAACAGAATGAAGATCCCCGAAAATCCAACATTGCCCACGAACATATTTCTAGTCCCTTCCTAGGAATTTTTCAGTGTACCCATGAAGGCCCAATCTGATGGTCATTCGACCCCATCCCCACGGTCACTCTTTATACGGGCATTGCGGGAGCAGCCATCAGGTTTGTTCGTAATTGATGTGCAACTACTTCCGGCAACCCGACTAATCGTTAATACACCCCTAAGGATGCAATTGTCTTAAGGTCGCAGAAGAGATGCACAGACACGATGTTATGCAAATTTCGATTGCAGAGCTACTACAGTTCTTTCATGATGAAGGACTCTGTTCGACCTGGCGTAGAAATTTCCACGTGGTGTGAAATGAAATGGACACGGGGGATTTCGCACCTAAGTGATCTACAAGATCGAATAAGCCAGTGGGACACTGGATGGCACACGTGGGCGGAGCTATCTATCGATCCCACAGGTAAACACCTCACTAGCATCCTTCGAGTCGAGTCAACGCCACCCCTCGCGGAGATGTCCCTCCTCTTGGGGGATGCCGTTCACAACATGCGTAGTGCTCTGGATGCTTTGGCGTGGGAACTATGTCATTTAGAGGGCAATAAACCGGCAAACCCAAAACAGGTTTTTTTCCCTGCGTCGCTCACAGAGTCCAAGTGGAGAGAAGTGGCCGAGAATTTGAAATCAATGCCGCCGACGTTTATCGAACGAATAAAACACACTCAGCCATATCTCGCTGACCCACCTGCTAAAGCGTTTCTTGCAGTCCTAGCTGAAATGAGCAACCGAGACAAACACCGCGGAATGATTTCAGCCAGAGCAAACGCAAGTCTTAGTTTCGAAGCGGCGTTTGAGATAAACCATAGTGATCTTGGTCAGGCAACCTCGAAGGGAACTGTAGACGGCTTCGATATTCAACCATTTGGAGACAACTTCGGGGAGCTATTGGATGGCAACCCGCACGTGAGCATTGAAACTTCCGCCAGAATCGCGCTCGCTAGATCCAAAGTGCCCGTTGCCTTGGACTACACGGTAGACGTAGGAGGCAGCGATTTCAATCTCAGGGAAATAACTGCCTATCTGTATGAGGTTAAGAAGTTGATCTATCAGATCTGCAACATTCCCGTACCGGAATAGACCGAGTAGGAACGTAGGAGTCATCAATTTTCCACGGGGACTTATGAGCAAGAGACAAATTTCAAAGTGCGTTCATTGAACTCTGACCGTCGCTATCCGATCAGTGCAGGAGGTCACAGGTAGCACGTAGTAGTTGTCGGTTTGAATGGACAAGCCAACTCACGCCAGCAACCCCACCAATCGTTAATACACCCCTTGGTGGCGGGCTCTTATCTTTGGAACTTCCCCTTGCTTTGACTCTTTCGCATGAAAGAACAAAGCCTTGTTTTAGGTTGTTAGGATCGACCTCCTGTCGGGAGGCTTCTCTTTACTTGCGTAAAAATCGCAATGTGAAGCCATCGACTTCTCGATACTGTCAGTCGATGGGGCGAAAGAACTCGGAGCGAGTCAGATGATTTTTCCATTTTGATCAAAGTAGGTGACTAAGCACTTTGGGGATGTCGACGGAATCCAAATACTAAATATGCCGCCAGTGTTGCTAATCGCCGCTTCGGCTGATGGCAGATTTGGACACTTGACTTTGACTGAAACCGCACCAAAGATCACCGGGCCACTCATAATCTGTGATGCGGGAATTTTCACGCCATCAAAGGAATCCCCGCCCCGCCACACAACCGACACCGATTCTCGGCGCTTAATGTTTGTTGGCGTCAAAATTGCTGCCGTAGCCGAAATGCTTGGTCCTGGGATGATTTTCTTTGGGTTACCAGCGACGTAACTATAAGAAAACTTCGCTTCGCTCAAGTCTATTGCCTTGAATTTGGAGTTCTTCGGCTTAATGAAATGACAGGTCCACGTTCGCGTGGTTTGCGGATTCATTCCTCCAGTGATTAACACCGCATCTCCATAGTCGGATCGAAAATCTACTAAATGAACCTTCGGATGTTCCAAAGATGAGGCTTGTCCACTTTGTAGTGCCTTTGGGAGGAAGAGGGAGCAGCTTGTAAGAATCGCCGCTTCATTTGCGGCGCTTACCTTCAACGGTGAGGCACTCCATGCTGGAGCAACGCTCAATTGACCTATTACGGAATACGCGGCAATCGCGATGAAGGCAGCAGCAACTCCAGAAAGAGTCCACTGCCTTGCATGGTTGGATTGGCGCTTCTTGTATTCAACAAATGGCTTATCAAAGGTCAGTGGGTTCAGGGAAGCCTTTAATTGTGCCGAGAGTTCGTGAATTTCTTTTTCGGTCAAAAGATCCGGTGATGTTGACATGTTTACTCCTCTACCCAGCTTCGTTTATTCAGAGTTGTTCGTAAAGTTTGCAATGCGCGGTTGAGATGGGCTGCAACGGTTCCTGCTGCAATGCCCATTTCTGTTGCCGTTTGCTCAATCGATAAATCAAGCAAGACTCGGAAGGCGATCACCAATCTCTGCTTTTCGGGAAGTGAGCGAATAGCCTTTATTAACTCCGGATCCACAAATTCGAGGATATCTATTGAGTAGTCGTGTTCCATTGGGCCGAACTTGGCGGCAGTCAGAATTCGTCGCCATCTGTCACGATGTAGGTTGAGCGCGGTTCGCACAATCCATGCTTCGGGGGCCGGATGCTTTTGAAGTTCTTCCCAATGCTCCAACCCCCGCGTGAAACTCTCGGCGAGCAGATCTTCTGCTTCGCCAAGGTTTTGCACGGTGACGGCCAGGGCTCGAAAGCACCCGTCTTTAGAGATGCTGTAGAAATCCTTGAAGGATTGCGGCTGCATACTTCTCCTACGTTTGAGGGGACCGTTTTCTTTACCAAAAACGGAGGGAATTTGGGATCTAAATAAATCGAGACTCCCGACTTCCACCAGTTTCCAACATCATATACAAAGCCTCGGGACCGGCTCGAACAATCCGATTCAAAATCAAAAACACGCCCGCGTCATGGAACTCAATCTAAAGAAATTGGTGCCCTCAAACGTAAAAGAGATATGGAGCCACAATCCCTGAAGAAATTCCCCATGAGTTCTACTCGCGCGAAAATCGTCATTGCCGTGCTGGTTTCGCCGATAGTGTTCTTTGGCGTTGGCAGCGCGCTGGCGCTCAACTCAAACACAAATACCAGGATCGATACTGTCGCATCTAGGTCAAGCATCGTTGCCAAATCTTGGGTTGATCTCGGCGCCGAGCAATTAGCAGCCCTTCCTGTTGGTACTCAGATCGTGAATTGCACTCCTAGCCAAAAACTAATGCAGCCAGGTGTAATAAGCACTCCCGTTGTTGCTTCTCCTCAACAAGACCCCGGGTTTCATTTTCTAATCGATGGTCGGTGCGCATTTGATCCCAGTGCACTGACAAATCCAATGCGCGTCGACTGGGTTGGAGATAGTCAACCGCTTGACCCTGCGTGGTGGTGGACTCGCATCTCCGCTGTTGATTCATCGACTCTTCCAGCAGGTACTCAGATCGTGAATTGTTGGGGAGACATAAAGCAATTACCACGAGGCGTACGACTCGAAGTTGGCTTGCACTTCTCCAAGGAACACCCAGGATTCTATTTTCTGACCGATGGTCGATGCGCATTATCGCCTGGTGCAATATCCACGCCAGCGGATATAGCAACCAAAACTTTTGATCTTCAATGGTTTGGAACTGGTCGCGATGGTGGACCAGCCATTGGTGGGTCCAGTTGTTTCGTAGGCGACGCACTCGACAATCATTGTGGAATCGAAACCAACGTTTCAACAAGTCCCGGAATGATGGCCCCGGGTGGACCACTCCCTCCCAAGCCGAGTGCGCGTTAGTTTCTTCTAATAAGAGTCGACAAAAGTTAAGAAAGGTTGACTATGAGAGCTGTTAGTCGAATTAGTGGAGTGGCGGCGATCTTAATTGTGCTGACAGTGTGTGCGGTAGGTATACATATGGAAGCCGCCAATGCGCAGGCGCCGATAGAGAAGATTCCTTACGGGTCTCTCTCACCTCAGCGAATCTGTCAAGGAAGTTTTCGTTCTGCGGTCCTACTGGAGTGGGCGCCTGCAACGGTCGCGGTATTCCGCACGTATCAATACGGTGGCCCGAAACCGACCGTTCCACTTGCTCATGTGTTTGCTTCGATGCCCGGAAGTGCTCGCGGTGCATGGTGTGGCACGAAGGCAGGACGCAATGCCACACACTGGTGGGCGGTGGTAATGGGCCAAAAGCCTGCCACGCTCATGATCATGAACGGATCTGGCGAAGGGATCAGACGCGGCTTGGTCTCACGACCGCCGCAGGTGCCGTAACGCGCAAGATGATGCTACTTATCAGCCAACCCCACTAATCGTTAATGCAACCCCTTAGTTCTGAATTGGATGCTAACTACACTTTCTAAATGAACCAGTGGCGACAAGATCGAATCGGCTCGGCACTGCGGGGTGAGAACCCGACCGTGCTTGCTCGGCTGCCTGGCGGCTTTGCAGTCATGGGCGACCCACAGTGGTTGCCGGGTTACTGCGTACTGCTTACCGACGATCCCAAGGCCGAGCGCTTGTCAGATTTATCCCGGTCCGAACGCTCGGCGTTCTTGGAAAGTATGGCCAACTTGGGCGAGGCGGTGGAGCGGGCATGCAAAGAAGCTGATCCTTCTTTTCGGCGCCTCAACCTTGAGATTCTCGGCAATGCCGATGCTTTTTTGCACGCTCACGTTTGGCCTCGGTACGAGTGGGAACCGCCAGAATTCATATACCGACCCGTGTGGTTGTACCCGGTAGATAAGTGGCGAGATGAAGCAACCGCACTTGGTGATCAACACAAAGCACTGCGAGTTGCGATCACGAATTGTCTGACCGGTCGCTAAAGGAAAATCTGATCCCTCGTCGTTAGCAATTTTTGTGGTCATAACAAAGGCAGCCAACCCGACTAATCGTTAATACACCCTCATATTCAAAATGATTAAGTGAACAACGGTGAGGGTGAGTACTTGGACGACTAACAAACCATCGGTATTCCAATTAAATAGTCCCAACTTTTAAGTCGGACGTTTCCTGCGACGACGAACGACGAAAATTAGCAGTGCGAGGCCAATAAAGAAAAAGGCTCCCCCAACGGTGAAATGGGCTCCCCTAGCGTTATTAAAGAAGAAGAGGACAGCAACGACAGGAACACTAACCATAAAACTCAACGCGACACCACCTAAAATCGCTTCAAAGACACGCTCGCCTTGCATAGCCAGAAAAACAAAAACTCCAGCAAAAACTCCAGCAAGGACCCCAACAAGGACCCCGACAATAGGTTCAAAAACTTCGAAAAAGTTAGGGCTCCCAAGAGTTTCACCTCCGAGAAATACTCCGCCAAGTGCCCCTGCAAGAAACGCAACTATCAGTCCCATGAGAACCCCGACTAGGACTTCGGGTTTAATTTTCACATTCAGCCCCCAGTTCATCATGAGGAAAAAATAGACTTTAGAGTCCAGAGATTACTGGCTATTCATGGAAATTCTCTTGTTCGCGATCCGCGACACGTCAATGGAGTTAAGGATTATCTTTCAGGTCGGTTCCCGTCCTTTCGACCCCACGGATCCCAATGTATGAGACAAGTCGTTAATCCCTCTCCCAAAAGAGATGGTTGATGTCCCCTTGCCGTACAAGTTGTCAAGGCCACCTTCTCCTTTTGGAAGCAGGATCAATGAGGTCGGTCATACTGAACCTCACTATTAATTGTTAACGAACCCCATCACTCTGCTTGAAATGATGGTCCAAACTGTTAACCCCACTAATCGTTGATGTCACCCTTTAGCGGAGGCTCTTGTATTTGGAACTACCCCTTGCTTTAATTCCTTCGCCTGAAAGAACAAAGTCTTGCTCTTGGACTCAGAGCTAAAACAGATCCCGAAGGGTTCCATTTTCACCAGTTCATTCTAAACTCACCTAAGGAGAGGCGTCCCTTGATCAGTAATCCGAACCTGCTGAATTGAGGCCGATGCGATTGGAGATTGAAATTGTCTGATCGAACTGGAGAAGTTTCTGAGTGGGAAGTTTGTCTTGACACACTTGTACAGTTTGATCCCTACTTAGATTTCACTCCTCCTTACTCTGAACCCGACGTTTTCGTCTTGGAGCTACAGGGCCTCATTCGCCCGACTATGGCGTGCGCCCGCGCCGGACTCATTCTTTTTCGTGCAGGTGAGTTTGCAACTGCTGACATTGTCACTCGATCGGCTTTGGAGCACGCTCTCTACGCACAATTTTTTTATCTACACAAAGATGAGCCAAATCTGATCCATAAAAAGTTTTTAATGGAACTTGAAAGGTTCCTTCGGAACACAGTGAATGAAACGAATTTCACTACGGATTACACAAGCGATGTACAGAGCGCCACATTAACTGAACTTGACTCGGTTAGAGAGAAGCTTAGATTGCTTACCGTGTCAATCGCTCTACCATCTGACTCCACCGTAGGTGACCATCTCGTCATGGGCCGCCCAGATCAGTCGAGCTATTTCAAAATGTTATACCGATTACTAAGTCAGACAGTCCATCCTGCGGGCGGGGTTGCGTCATACATTGGATTTCAAGGTGAAGATCCGATTACAGTGCTTAGGGATTCTCAGACCGTTACCCCGGAAGTGAGTCTTCATTTTCTAGCTGCATGTTGCGTCTGGGTGCTAGCCATTCAAGAATCCCTGGTAAAGACCAATTCGAAACTTGAAGCGTTGTGTGAAATTGCGACCAAATACAATATTGAGCCTTGGATGAGACTCCTTTAACAGCGAACTCGTTCGGGTTTGTAAGAATGGAGTGAAGCTCTTTGGTCGCCATGGATTCTCTTGAGGCTTCGAGTTCCAACCAAGAAGAAAATCGAATTTGCTGTTAACTCGCAATGCGCCTTGTTCGTTGACTCCACCAATCGTAAACACGCCCTCCCTTCAACGGAGTGGCCTCCATCCCGAAAGAGTTCCCACTCGCAGGGTCGACAAAACGCACATTTACGGAGATCAAGACCGCTCAAGTTAGGTAGAGCGACCGACAGTTTGATCAGATCCGTTCTATCTAGGTTAATCAAAGGCCCGAGTACAAAGTTCGTAAATACCGCGGAAGTTTATTGTTCCTCTTTTGACTCCAACCTCGCTAAAATAATGGATGGGCATTTTCAGTAGGCTGTTCAATCTCCAAGACGACCACGTCGATTTCCAAATTGCGAAGAACATGTTGGCGGGGATGCAAGCCACTTTCAATTACCCATCGTATCCCTCACATGTGGGCCACCCCCTCCTCACCGAACTATTTCAACAGAAAGATGAGTTCGCTCGCAACGAACTTAGTCTGTTTCTGGAGGGATTTCTTAAGCAGGATATAAGTCAACTAAAGATCATGTCACAGGGATTCGGCAATTACGCTTCGAGCGGAATCAACATTAGATTGCTTCAAGAAGCATTAGTGAAGTTTGTGCCGCTTGCGATAACAGGCAGAGAACGGAAAATCTCGATGCTCCTCCAGCAGGGAAAGGAACTTTCAACGGAGCAACGAACCTTCTATATCCAACGAGATATTTCTGACACCATGCAAGGCGCAGGGAGCGCCGACCAGAAACTTGAAGATCATCAAGTGATTACACTCGCATCTTATTTGCTGCTCAAGCATCTCATTGCACTACTTGTGCAACAGTCTGGAAAGCACGGTTCCACATGGCTAAGAGAGATGGCATGGTATTTCGGATGTGTCTTTGCATTTTGGATGCAGTACTCAGCCGAAAATAATATTGTTGGAAAATATTATGATTTGTACATGTCTGGAATTAGACCGTCAAAGCAAGGCGATTAGGTTAATGATCTTTTCTCCCCTTGGTACGATCCACAATTCATCAATATCCTTTTCGTGGTCCCAGTAAGAGTCAGAGCGTTCGCGCACACATGATGCCAACCCGACTAATCGTTAATGTCACCCCTTTGGAGTGGAAATATGTCGTTTGGACTTCCCCTTATTCTGGTTCTTTCGCCTGAGAGAACAGATCATTCTCGTCCCCCATCGCAAATCTGTGCCTTCTTGATCTAGGGTAGAAGGTTGTCCATTGCCTAAAGACAAAGTTGTTCTAGACTCTCCTGAATCCAAAGAGAAAGAGGTTGCGGTGGATCAGGGTGAAGAAGTTCCCATTTTCGATCAATCGAAACCCGTCGAAGAGGAAATTATCAGAACGAATAAGGAGTTTTCCGAAAAGGCGCTCGGATGGTTAACGAAGAAGTGGCTGGATCCGAAAACATGCCCCATCTGTCATCAGGTTAATTGGACTGTTGGCGCCGTATTTGAGATGCGCCCGTACTCCGGTGGTGGTCTCATCGTAGGAGGTCCAATCTTTCCGGTTAGTCCCGTCACTTGCCTCAATTGCGGGTATACCTTTTTTATGAATGCAGTTTTGAATCAAATTCTCAAGCCTTCAGCGCCCGTGGCCCCCAGTGACGGGGAGAAACAATGACAGTCGATGGAGAAAAGCCAAAAATCTCGATAGATCGGCCATTCAACATAACGATGCCGTCAGATGAAGATCGGGATCTTATCGCCGTTAACAAGTATCAATTGAAATATATTCAGAATATGCTTCGACGATCTACGAACAAGACAGACAATTTAGCTGCGGTAATCTATTTCCTGCTTGGATGTGGAGTGACTTGCGGTTTGACTGCCGTATCACTCACAACGGCTAGCAATTTACCGATCTATATGATGCCTTCTGTCATTTGTGCATCCGTTGGCTTCTTTGTAGTTGGTGGGACTCTATGGATTTTTATGAATAGCCGCAAAAGACAGGAAGATGACGATCATGATGAGCTCGACAAAGAGATATCCACGATATTGAGTCTCGGCTAAACAGGTTATAAAGGGGAACCCTAGGTGTTGCAACTTGAGGCACGACAAAATCGCCATTCGACGGGAAATGGTTTCAACTCGAAATAACCAGAAGAACGAACAACCTCACCAATCGTTAATACACCCCCTTTCCAACCGCAACCCTGAAATGAGTGTGAGCGCTTGGATGCCGAATTTGTCTGCAATATTCCCTCATTGGACTGTTGCTTCCCTAGTCTGGTTGTAATTTTCGTCGCTCCGTAGGAACAGGTGGCAAAATTTCGACGACGTTTCACAATCAAAAAGACAGAAAAGTTCCTAGTGTTCAAAGTATGAGCGTAAACAGAGTATTCAAAGTATTGATTCAATGCAACAATCGCCATTAATCAATCGCTCACATATCGGGTCACCAAGAGAGGCAAAATCAATGAAGACGAAATCGAATTTTCTCCTAGCCTTTGGAAGCGCATTATTGGGCGGATTCATGACTTTTGCCCTTACTAGTTCCTTGCCTTCGGCATCTGCTGCAACTGGTACTAGTGGCTACTATGTATGCGCAAATAAAATCACAAGCGCCCTTAAGATGTCTCCAACGAGCGGAAAATGTGCCAAGACCGAATTTAAGTATTTTCTACTAAGCGACGTCACTGATTCTGGATCGACGATTAGCAGGCAAAACACCGCAGATATTACTTATCTTGCCACTGGGTATAGTTGCGATTCGGGTGCTATATCCCAATACAGCAGCGTTAATTATGTATCACGTGTTTCATACAATCAATACAGCAACTATTCGCCAATCGATGTCAGCACTTCGCATCTGTTGAGTTGCAGGATGACCGTTAATGTACCTTAAGTAAATTCTATGGGGTCGTACAGTTTTGGAGGATGGGAAACGTTCGCATCACTTGAATTAACGACACAAATTGGCAAGGCGGTTTGTGTGTGCCCTCTGCAATGCGGACTTGACTATGTCAAGGTTCCTGCCGATTAACGAAATGGTCGGACTTCGATTCCGGGTAGATCAATGAGTTTCCAGGCATTATCAGAGAAGACGACTATGGCATTTAATCTCTTGCCGACTGCGAGAAGAGTGACGTCTACCAGACTTATGTGAATTTGTGCCAGGCTTCTTGAATTATGCTCCGCTGCTTTTTTGTAGATATATCCAGCCTCTACCGCGTCCTCTTCTACCAGTGGCACAACCTGCACGTTCTTCAACTTCAGAAGTTGGAGTATTTCATCTTGAGAGATTCCGGTTTTTTTCTGCCTACAAATTTCAAAGGTTTCCGCTAAAGTATTTGGAGTGGTGAGAGCCAAGCCCGAGTCGACAATGGCATCTACCGTTCTCCAGCCATTTTCTCGTAGTACCAATGCCACTAGCGCTGAAGCATCCAGCAGCGAACTGTGAGGCACTATTCGCCAAGTACGGCCGCGAGAAGTGCTGCGGCTCTTTTCTCGGACTCTTCACCAGTGGAGAGGGTCGGCGTGGTTAATCTCTTGAGACGTTCTGCTTCATCTTTGGAACGTTTTCGAAGCAGGCCTTCAGTCGTGGGTGTTTCGTTTGAAGAGAGAGCCTTTTCCCAGAGACTTTGAATTTTTCTCTTTCTGGTTTCTACGGTAAATCTGCCCTCTGATATCTCCTGGACAATCAGGGTGTCGCCAGGCTTGAAGCCACAAGCCTTCTGCAGCTCAACCGGAAGGACGGTCCTTCCTTTTTCCTTGACATTCAACTCGATAATATCCATAGGCGGTACTTTAACAACGAAGTACCACTAAAACAATCAAGTGCCACCTCGACAACACGGCGGCCTCTCCAGTTCTGAACGCGGTTAAAACATGCTGGGATTTCACCTTTGGGCGTCCAGATGGCAAGATTAGGACCCTGTTCGGGGCCCTCTACCCCCAAACATCCGCTATTCGATAGTTGTACAAGTTGGACGCGCACCCCGCTGCGATCAACCTGAACGGCAACCACACTTACAGGAGCAGAACCACTTGGCTACAAAAATTCGTCTTATGCGCATGGGCAAAATCCGCACCCCGTACTACCGAATAGTCGTTACGGATTCACGCAAGGCCCGCAATGGTCTCTCGATTGAAGAGATCGGTCGTTACTCACCTACCCAAGAGCCATCGTTCATCGAGGTCAACTCTGAGCGTGCTGTGTACTGGCTAGGAGTCGGCGCACTTCCAACACCTGCTGTAGAGGCAATCTTGAAAATCACCGGTGACTGGCAGAAGCACAAGGGTCTTCCAGGAACAGAAGGCACCCTTCGCGTTGCTGCGCCACGCGTTCACAAGAGCGTTGCTTATGAAGCCGCCGTCAAGGGCGCGATGAACGAGCCTAAGGAAGGCGCAACAACTCTGAAGAAGAAGGCACAAGAGAAACTTGCTGCCAAATCTGCTCCAGCCGTTGAAGCTCCAGCTGTCGTTGAAGAAACTGTAGCAACACCTGTAGCAGAGCCAACAGTTGAGGTGCTCATGGCAGATGTCGTTGAACCGACTACTCCTGAGGTCAAGGCCGAAATCGCAGAGGCTGCTGAATAACAATGATTGATGAAGCCCTCGAACATTTAGTTAAGGGAATCGTTGACCATCCTGAGGATGTCATCATCACAGAGAAGACTCATCGACGTGGAAGCACGCTGGAAGTTCGAGTCAATCCCGAAGATATCGGCAAAGTCATTGGACGCAATGGACGTACTGCAAAGGCGCTGCGCACAGTCGTGAGCGCTCTTGCAGGTCGCTCCATTCGCGTCGATCTCGTGGAGACGGACGAAGGCAGGTAGATCATGCGTCTGCTCGTGGGGCGAATTGGTCGTGCTCACGGAATCCACGGTGAGGCGACTGTAGAGGTTCGCACCGATCAACCTGAAGACCGTTTTGCCATCGGCGCTCGCGTGCAGACGGATGCACACGGTGAATTGCTCATCACTTCACATCGCTGGCATAACGGGATTCTCCTGCTCGGCTTTGAGAATATCCTTGATCGAAACGGCATTGAAAAACTCCGCGACACATTGATGTACTGCGACGTTGATATCAACGAGCGCGTCGAAGATAAAGACGATTACCACGTACTCCAACTCATCGGCTGCACGGCATATCTCGAATCAGGCGAAGAGTTCGGAACAGTGGCCGACGTTATCAATTTGCCGGGGCAAGATCTTTTAGCCATTGATACTTCAACCGGTGAAGTCCTCATTCCATTTGTTCGACAATTGGTGCCCGTCGTGGATATTTCAAAAAAACGAGTGATAGTCATTCCTCCTACTATTGCGGATCAGGCGTAGGAAGGTAACGTAAAGATATGGATATCGACGCCGTCACAATATTTCCTGAATATTTCGCACCCCTTCAACTTTCATTGATCGGCAGGGCGCAAGAGAATGGGATTCTCGATATCGCCATTCATGACCTTCGCGAATTCACCGATGACAATCACCACAGCGTTGACGACACTCCTTATGGTGGTGGTGCAGGAATGGTGATGAAAGCGGAAGTGTGGGGAGAAGCCCTCGACCCATTAATGACTCCCAACTCAGATCTCATCATCCTGACTCCTGCCGGAAAAGTTTTCGATCAGCGGATGGCCGAAGAATTGGCGAAGTCACCTCACCTTATTTTTGCGTGCGGCCGCTATGAAGGCATCGATGCGCGAGTCGGCGAGTACTACTCGCAAGAGTCTTTCGCTGCGCAAGGCATCAAGGTGCGCGAGGTAAGTATTGGTAATTACGTCCTGGGTGGTGGAGAAGTTGCCGCCCTTGTAATGATTGAAGCGATCACTCGATTGCTTCCTGGCGTCATCGGCAACCCGGATTCGTTGGTGGAGGAGTCACACGCCGAAGCAGGTTTCATCGAATACCCCAATTACACAAGGCCTCAAGTCTGGCGAGAATTGGCCGTGCCCGAGATATTGCTCAGCGGCAACCACGGCGCTATCGCCACGTGGCGCGCGCAGACCGCAGCGACTCGTGCGGGCGGGCTCGCGCCTAATTCGCCCTGAGTGCTAGCACTCGCGTAGCATTGCTACGTGGCTTCCATTGATCCAGCAATCCAGATTCGCCTCATCCGCGATCTAGAGCCCACGGTTGCCGTTGAGTTATCGCGTCACTTATCGGTGCAGAAGAACTGGTACCCACACGAATACGTCCCGTGGAGTGAAGGCAGGACCTTTGCAGGCCCTCTTAATGGCGATGCTTGGGAGGCAAAGGACTCACGATTGAGTGTTATTGCCCAAGATTCACTCGTTTTAAATTTAATGACGGAAGATAATTTGCCCAGCTATCACAGCGAAATCGCTATTGCGATGGGTCGCGATGGTGCCTGGGGAAATTGGCTGGAGCGATGGACTGCCGAGGAAGCGCGTCACGCCATCGTGATCCGCGACTACTTGATGGCCACGCGCGGTGTCGATCCCTACGAACTCGAAGACCTTCGCATGGCTCATATGCAATTGGGTTATCAGACTCCATATGACTCCGACATGCTCCACACCGTCGCCTATGTTTCATTCCAGGAATTGGCCACCCGTATTTCCCATCGCAACACCGGCAGGATTTCCAACGATCCCATTGCCGAGAGTTTGCTCCAACGAGTTTCATTGGACGAGAACCTTCACATGATTTTCTACCGCAACCTTCTGGGCAAGGCGATCGATCTTGAGCCAAATGCGGCGATGCGGGCAATCACCGACGTGGTCACCAACTTTGCAATGCCAGGGGTTGGAATGCCAGGATTTGGTCGAAAGGCAGTACAGATTGCTCTGGCTGGAATTTATGACCAAAAGCAACACATTGACGAGGTCGTTGCTCCCGTGCTTCGCGCATGGAAGATCTTCGAGCGCGAGGACTTAAACGGTGAAGGAAATGCCGCTCGTGACGAGCTCGCCGCATTTATTAGCCAGGCCGAGGCAGATGCGTCACGGTTTATTGAAAAGCGCGATGCTCACTTTGATAAGTTGGTCGCGCGTGGCCAGGAGCCCATTCGACTGAGTTAGTATTTTGCCTCTAGCGACGGGATCACCATGGAAGAGCTGGTAGGCAAAGTTGCACTCGTGACTGGCGCAAGTCGTGGCATCGGTCGGGTCATTAGTCTTCGCTTAGCCCAGGCCGGTGCCCAATTGGTTCTGGCCGGCAGAGATCGGGTCGGTCTGGAAGAGACTGCCCGGCTGATCACAACCGCAGGTGGTCTTGCACCGTTGATCGCTCATTTGGATCTACTTGATCGTATTACGGTCAATGCAACGGTTTCGCAGACTCTAGAAACTTTCGGGCGCATAGATGTCCTAGTAAACAACAGTGGAATCACGGGCAACCCAGTAGCGCTAACCGAGTTACCCGAGAAAGATTGGGATGAGACGATTGACACCAATCTCAAAGGTCCATTCCTTCTTACCCAGTCGGTGCTTCCCGCGATGATTAAACGTGAAAGTGGCTCGATCATTTTCATCGGATCAGTTACTGGAAAGCGTCCATTCAAGAACCGGAGTGCTTATGCGGCGTCGAAGTTGGGCCTGGTTGGGCTGATGCGCACACTTGCTTTGGAAGTGGCATCTAATGGGATCAGAGTCAATCTTATTTCGCCGGGATTTGTCGCTGGCCCGCGTCTGGAGGGAGTGGTCGACAATGTGGCAGAGATGGAGAAGATTTCCCATGAAGAGGCGCGTGTAAAGATGATCGGAATGGTCCCTATGGAACATTTCGTTTCCCCAGAGAACATTGCAGAAGGAGTTCTTTTCCTTGCCAGTGAACGTTCGGCCGGAATAACCGGTGATGATCTCAATATCTCCGGCGGATTGGTCATGTACTAAAAGTGAGTGCAAATAAGCGAGTCCTCTTCATTGAGCACGACCATGTGAGTGAAGGCGGTCCTGTCTGGGCGCAGTTCTCCAAGCGCGGATATGACATCTCTCGTTTTAATATCGTCTCCGAACTGCATTTCAATCAACCCAATGTCAGCGTCGTGTGGCCCGATCTTCTCGCCTTCGACATCGTCGTTGTTATGGGATCGCCTTGGGGAGTGTGGGAGGACGAGCGCATTGGCAATTGGCTCCTTCCTGAATTAAAGCTCATCAAAGAAGTACACAACTCGGGGATTCCAATCCTTGGTATCTGCTTCGGCGGACAACTCATGGCCCGCGTTTTGGGCGGGTCGGTCGCTCGCGGCCCCAAAGCTGAATTAGGTTGGTACACAATAGATAGCAATGACCCAACCCTTATTTCACCAGGACCGTGGTTTCAGTACCACTGGGATCGTTGGACGACACCTCCTGGCGCCGTTGAAATCGCCAAGACCGAATTAGCCAATCAGGCCTTCACCTTCGGTCGAACCCTTGCCCTGCAGTTTCACCCGGAAATGGATAGTCATGTCCTTGATCTCTGGTTGGAGATGGATGGCGGAAGTGAAGAAGTCGAAGGCGAGGGCATGAGCATCGAAGCTCTGCGCGAAGAGACGCGCCGGCAAGAGGAGCACTCAAACAAACGCGCCTACGATCTTGTCGATCAATTTCTTGATCGGATCGCAGGCGCACCTGTACAGCCAGTGGATTAGTTAACTACTTAGGCATCCAGTGGAGTGACGTACGCTCCAGAAATTCCGCCATCTACTAGGAAGTTTGACGCCGTGATGAATGAAGAATCATCGCTAGCCAAGAATGCAACAGCTGCGGCAATCTCCGTGGCATCGGCAAAGCGTCCCATTGGAATATGAACCAGTCGGCGAGCTGCGCGCTCTTTATCCTTGGCGAAGAGCTCCATCAGCAACGGTGTGTTGACAGGTCCGGGGGAGAGGGCATTCACGCGGATACCCTCCCGTGCAAATTGCACGCCGAGTTCGCGGGTCATCGAAAGAACGCCACCCTTCGAAGCGGTGTAAGCGATCTGTGATGTTGCTGCACCCATGGTTGCCACGAATGATGCGGTGTTGATGATCGAGCCCTTGCCGGCTTTCTGCATGTAAGGAATGACGTATTTGCAGCAGAGGAAGACGCTGGTGAGGTTGACGCGGTTGACGCGATCCCATGCATCAAGACCGGTGGTCAAGATTGAATCGTCATCCGGTGGAGAGATGCCCGCGTTGTTGAATGCAATATCAATGCGCCCGTATGTATCAAAGGCGACCTTGTACATGTTCTCGACATCAGCGGTCTCTGTGACATTGGCTTTGACGAATATTCCGCCTACTTCCTTGGCCGCGGCCTCGCCAGACTCTGAGTTCATATCAACGATGACGACCTTTGCACCTTCACTGGCGAATCGCTTCGCGGTTGCCAGACCAATACCGCTGCCGCCACCGGTAATTGTGGCAACGCGACCTTCTAGACGTTTAGTCATTTTTCTGAGCTCCTCTTTGTCGGAGATAGATGGTGGAAATGGATGGTGGTAATTAGTCGTTGGAACTACTCGTTAGAGATAAAGACGTTCTTAACTTCAGTGAATGAATCTAGTGCGTCTGGACCCAACTCGCGTCCAAGTCCAGATTGTTTGAAGCCGCCAAACGGTGTCCAGAATCGGACTGAGGAGTGCGAATTAACCGAGAGGTTTCCGGTTTCGATGCCACGCGATACGCGCAGCGCACGCCCGACATCGCGGGTCCAAATGGATCCCGATAGCCCGTATTCGCTGTCATTGGCCATCGCAATTCCTTCAGCCTCATCCTTAAATGTCATAACAGACACAACAGGTCCGAAGACTTCCTCGCGCCATGAGCGGGCTTGCGTGTTCTTCGGCAGAAGGACAGTGGGCGCCATCCAGTAACCAGACCCAGTTGGTGCGCTTCCCTTGAAGGCAACCGGCTCATCCAAGAATGTCTGCACCACGTCGAACTGTTTGCGTGAGATCAGTGGGCCCATCTGCGCGGTTCCGAGGTTTGGATCTTCCACCCGGAAATTCTTCACCGCAGTCTCAAAGTGCTCCATGAAAGTATCGAATGCACTCTCCTCGACAAGAATGCGAGAGCGAGCACAGCAATCCTGTCCGGCATTATCAAAGACAGAACCAGGTGCACTGGCAGCAGCTTTTGCGATATCTGCATCCGCAAAGATGATGTTGGAGCTCTTGCCGCCGAGTTCGAGGGTGACTCGCTTTACCTGATCGGCACAGCCCGCCATGATTCCCTTGCCCACTTCGGTGGAGCCGGTAAAGACGATTTTTCGCACTGCTGGGTGCGTGACAAATCGTGCGCCAATGACGCTTCCTTTGCCAGGAAGTACATTGAAGACACCATTTGGAATGCCAGCAAGAAGTGCCAATTCACCAAGACGCATTGCGGTCAGTGGCGTGTATTCGGCGGGCTTGAGAACGACAGTATTTCCCGCAGCCAGGGCCGGGGCAAAACCCCAACCAGCAATGGGCATCGGGAAGTTCCACGGAACAATGACACCGACAACTCCGAGTGGTTCTTTGAATGTGACATCAATGCCACCGGCCACCGGGATCTGTCGTCCGAAGAGGCGCTCTGGCGCCGCTGAGTAGTAGGTCAGAACATTGACGACGTTGTCGACTTCCCAGAGTGCATTGCCACGAGTGTGACCAGAGTTGTCAATCTCTAATTGAGCCAACTCGTCTTTATGGTCAGCAACGACATCGGCAAAGCGACGGAGCATCTTGCCGCGGTCCCCTGGTGCGACATGGCGCCAGGTTTCAAAAGCCTTGGCGGCCTTAGCAATAACGGCATCAGTACCTGCGAGATCGAGGTGTTCGATCGTACGGACTAATTTTTCAGTGGCGGGGTTTATAACGTCATATGACACGAGTTAAGACCTTTCGAAGTTGCGGAATAGCTCCCAGTCGGTGACTGCTTTTCCATAAGCGGCCAACTCAACCTCAGCATAGTTTGTGTAGTGATCTTGCACTTCCTTGCCGAATGATTCCTTGACCCATTCGCTTCCAGCCCAGAGGAGTTGGGCCTCCAGCATGCTAGAAGGGACGCGACTTGAATCAGATGCGTAAGCATTGCCGGCGAAAGCATCTTCTAGTTTCATCTTATTCTTGATGCCATCAAGGCCTGCCGCGATGATTCCTGCCACTGCTAAATATGGGTTGACGTCTCCGCCCGGTACGCGGTTTTCAACGCGCAAACTCTGTCCGTGACCAACTAAACGGAGTGCACAGGTGCGGTTATCTCGTCCCCAGCGGATTGCTGTTGGGGCAAAAGAGCCAGGTACGTACCGCTTATAGGAGTTGATATTGGGTGCCAGGAGAAGGGAAATCTCGCGCATATGGGCGATCTGGCCGGCAATAAACTGGCGGCCAATATCGCTCATGCCATGCTCTTTGTCGGAGTCATCTGCCATCACCATCGAGTCATCAAGACCGCGGAAGGAGCAGTGGATGTGGGAGGAATTTCCTTCCTTCAGATTGGGCTTAGCCATAAAGGTCAAGGCATATCCAGCGGCGGCGGAAATTTCCTTGGCGCCATTCTTGTAGATGACGTGGTTGTCGCAGTTGGAGATTGCATCGGAATATCGAAAGGCAATCTCGTGCTGCCCAAAATTACATTCACCCTTGACCGACTCGACCATCATTCCTGCCCCGGCCATGGCCAGACGGATTGATCGAAGGAGTGGCTCAACCCGCGCACCACCCATGAGGGAGTAGTCGACGTTGTACTGGTTGGCTGGCGTGAGATCAATGTAGTGACGATCCCATGCGTCTTCGTAGGTATTATTGAAGAGTACGAATTCAAGTTCGGTACCAACCATTGCCTTCATGCCCGCGGCGGCGAGAGCATCAACCTGCTTGCGAAGAATCTGACGTGGCGAGGCAACAACATCTTTTCCATCGAGCCATTTCACATCGGCAAGAACCATCGCTGCGCCCTCTTGCCACGGAATGCGACGAAGGGTGGACATATCCGGGGACATGACGAAGTCGCTATAACCGCGCTCCCATGAAGACATGTCGTAGCCGTCAACCGTGTTCATGTCCATATCGACGGCGAGAAGGTAATTGCAACCTTCGGTACCGTGATGGAGGGTGTCGTCTAAGAAATGCTGTCCGTGGATTCGCTTGCCAACCAATCGTCCTTGCATATCGGTTATGGCAACAATGACTGTGTCGATTTTGCCGGATTTAATTTCTTCTTTAAGTGTTTCAATTGTGAGTGATGACATGTCGGTTAGTATTCCAGGTTCCAACAAAAAGACAACCCCCGCTTTGTTTTTTTAGTTATTTCACCTGTTGGATCAGTAAATAAAAAAGCCCGTCGCTTTCGCGACGGGCTTTTTTATTTACTATTTTTGCTAGTAATTAGGCCTGATCAATTGTCCTGATTGGACCCTTGAACCAGTTCTTCACTGACATGTGCCACCAAATCCAGAGAATGATTAACACTCCAAAGGTAAGAATTGGTGCGTAGTTAACCGCCGTCCAGGTGAAGTCTTTATTTCCTGGAACGCCAGTAGGCGTGAAAGGAAGGATGAAGTAAACGCTAATGATCGCGATTTCCGCAACCGCAACCAAGTTCATCCACTTGTACTTGTTTCCAAGTGTCCACTGTCCGCCTACGAACTTGTCACCCATCTTCCAGCGCAGGTAGATAGGTATCAAGAAGGCGAGATAGAGACCGATAACCGCAACTGAAACGACTGCATAGAACGCGGTTGGAGCACCGGTTGGGCTCTTGTACAGAGCTGGAAGAGTGATGATGACACCGATGAGTGCTGACACTAGTACTGCGTTCAAAGGAACGCGGTGCTTGTTCACTTTCTTCCACAAACGTCCGCCGGGTACCGCGCCATCGCGTGAGAATGCGTACATCATGCGCGAGCAGGATGTAAGGCACGCTGCAACGCAGAAGATCTGTCCTGAAGTGGTGATAATCATGACGAGTTTGAAGGCAGCACCATTACCAAGTGCGGTAAAGAGAAGCGCAATGATTGAACCGCCACCGTATGGGTTGACTGCTGGATCAAAGGAGTTGATGTAATCCGTATTGGTTGCCGCGTAGAGGAAAGCCATCAACAGGATGTATCCACCAACTGCGGAGTAGAAAATTGACTGCCAGATTCCTCGAGCAGCGGCCATATGGGCGCCGTGTGTTTCTTCGGAAAGGTGAGCTGATGCATCAAAACCGGTAATTGTGTACTGCGTGAGCAAGAAGCCCAGTGGCAGCACGTAGAACCAGTAGGAGTTATCACTGAAGCCAGAGTTGTTGATCTGGGTCGTGTACATCCACTTCAGTGACTGGTGATTTTCTGGAATGAAAATCAAAATACCGACCACGATCGCAGCACCGAACACATGCCACCAGACTGAAACGTTGTTGATGATTGCGAGAAGATGTCCACCGAAAATATTGATGACGGTGACAAAAATCATCAGTACTGCGAACCAGAAGAACTGCTGCTTGAGGTAGTCGCCTCCCATGAAGGATGTGCCGTAATCAGATGAAATCGATCCGATTAAGACGTTAAGGAACGACGCTGCACCGTATCCAACCGAAGCAGTGACGGCGAGAAGTCCAATCAAGTTGAGCCAGCCGGTATAGAAGCCAGCCTTTGCTCCACCTAATTTGGATGCCCACCAGTAGATACCACCCGATGTTGGGTAGGCAGAGGCGAGTTCAGACATACACAATCCAATAATGAGAATAAATGCAGAAATGAGCGGCCATCCGATTGAGATAGCAATCGGTCCTCCGTTATTCCAACCCTGAGCAAAGGTTGTGAAACAACCCGCAAGGATAGAAATAATCGAGAAGGAGATGGCGAAGTTGGAGAAACTGCTCCAACTTCTATTGAGCTCCTGTTTATATCCGAGTTCGGCTAAGCGACGCTCGTCATCTTTTGTGTTCGGCAAGATATTCCTCCTAGAGCCGTTTAACGATGGTTCGTTCGAACCACGTCGGAAGTGGATCGGCTAGGGGGAGCCGACCTATCTTTCTAGGCAAAGTGTGGCTTAAGAGGTGTAATTTGTCTCACAATTGTGAAAGTTAATTATTCTCGTGTCGGTACTGCATAAATCCATTTTATACATCCCAATTCGCCGACTAAGTGTTAGCACTCGTGGGGAATGCCACCATTACTGAAGAGTAGATAGAAAAAATGCGGCGATTTACGCTCAACGGGCGAGGCTATTGTCCGTCAATGTACGATGCCCATATGTGCAGACTTATGGGTTTTGTTTCCAACGAAAAGACCACTTTTCCTCAAATTGCCGGCTCGCACTTTTCAGATTTCATCGCCTTGTCTTCCATTCATTGCGATGGATGGGGAGTAGCAACAATCGATCATGATGAAGAGAAGGCTCACCTCGTCCGCGCCGCTGAGATGGCACACACAAGTTCACAGTTCGATAACGCGATTGCTTCATCAATAGCCGATGGGGGATTGCTCCATCTTCGTTGGGCGACCAAAGGTTTGCCCGTCAGTGAGAACAATTCGCATCCATTTGTCTATGAGGATTACACCTTCATCCATAACGGTTCTATCAATCCACCCAGCGCCGTGGATGCATTTATCGATCCAGCATTTTCATGGTTGATTACCGGGGAGACGGATAGCGAACGGTATTTCTATCTCATGATGACGATGATTAAGCATCACGGATTTGTTGAAGGAGTGCGCAAAGCCGTTGAGACCGTGAAAGAGCATGCCGACTACTCAAGTATTAACGCAATGATCATGAATGAAGAAACATTTATTGTTGTGAGCGAATTCGATCCTGCACGCAAACCTGATTTTGGCCCAGATGATTACTACGAACTCAATTACCGTAAAGATAAAGATGGTGTCCTTGTCGCATCCACTGGATGGCCACAAGAAGGGTGGACGCCACTTCCCAACCACCATATGCTCGTTGTGGATCGCAAGAATTTTGCAATACAACTCTTTCCGCTCTAGATTCTAGAGGAGGTTTGTGCAGTGCTATCCTCAACTTATGCGAGTGGTGAGCGTCGATCAGTTAAAAGGTGTGCTCGCATCCCTCCCTCCAAACCCTCGGATTGTCTCCTCTGGCAATTTCGCAACACCTAAAACGCTTCTCGCCTTGGCAGATGAGTGTCTTCCAGAGTTTCGCCTGCACATGCTCAATGGCCAGCCGGGAATCCCAGATCGCGAAGGCATTACCTATGAAACTGCCTTTGTCGGCACCGGAATGCGCGGACACTCGCGTCTTAATTACATTCCAACGCGCCTTAGTCTCCTGCCGGTTCTCTACCGCGATCACTATCGCCCTGACATCGTCATGCTTCATGTATCTTCCCCTCGCTTTGACACCGTCAGTCTCGGTACTGAAGTAAATGTTCTGCCGTCAGCAATTGAAGCCGCCCGTGCCCGCAATGGAATTGTGATTGCGCAGTCCAATGTTCGGATGCCATATACATATGGCGATGCGCAGATCTATGAGAACGAGATCGACTATCTCGTTGAAGTCGATGAACCTCTCGCCACTAAGCCGCAGACCATCCTGGATGACACTTCCCGTCAGATCGGATCGAGGATCGCGGCACTCATAGAGGACAACTCCACTCTTCAACTCGGCATTGGCGCCGTTCCGGATTCCGTTCTGGCTGAGTTGGGTCACCGTAAGGGTCTTCGTATCTGGACTGAGATGTTCAGTGACGGCGTTTTAGATCTTCATAAAGGCGGAGCGCTTGATGACGAGATTCTCCTGACCGCTTCTTTTGTCTTCGGATCTCAAGAGTTGTACGACTGGCTCAACCTCAATAGAAAAGTGCGGATGATGCGCACTGAGCGCACCAATGATCCGAGCCAGATTGCACGCCAAGCGAAGATGACAAGTATCAACGGCGCACTCGAAGTCGATCTCTTCGATCAAGCAAATGCCAGCCATGTTCGCGGGCAGATCTATTCCGGATTTGGAGGATCGACAGATTTCATCGTCGGGTCGCTCCACTCGCGCGGAGGACAGTCCTTCATGGCGCTTCCTTCCTGGCACCCTAAAGCAAACGTCTCCACGATTGTTCCGCGCATTGCCTCCAACGTGACGAGTTTCCAACACAGTTATGTCGCCACCGAAAATGGCATTGCAGATTGCTTCGGGCATTCGCAGAACGACCAGGCTCGCAACCTCATTGAGAAAGCGGCACACCCGAGTGTTCGTGAAGAATTAAGGGCCAAGGCAGCAGAATTTGGTTTGATTTAGTATCGCTTAAACCTTCTGAGCAGGTATATTTACGCAATGCGCAGACTAATTGGATTTTCCCTAGGTTTACTTTCAATCGCTCTCTTCCCTCTTGCAGCGACTCCATCCTTTGCCGCTCCAGAGTTAGTGACATATATCGTCGTGCTTCAACCGGGCTCTGATCACGCGGCTGCGGCGAGTGAGTTTCAAAGATCTGGTTGGCGTATTGATCACAACTACACCAATGTATTTTCTGGTTTCGCAATAACCCTTCCGACAACCGCGGTTGCCGGTCTGGAGCGCAATCCCAAGGTGTTGTACGTTGAACGCGATGCAGAAATGACTGCTTCAGATACCCAAGCACCGGCTCCATCGTGGGGCCTGGATCGAATCGATCAACACTCATTGCCACTGTCGAATAGTTTTGATTATTCCTCCACCGGTAACGGCTCAGGTGTACGCGCATACGTCGTTGATACCGGTGTGCTCTCAACGCACACCGACTTCGGTGGTCGGGTTACCAGTGGCTACAGCGCCATCAACGACGTGGTTAACACAACCGATGACTGCAATGGGCACGGCACACATGTTGCAGGCACCCTTGCTGGTACGACGTACGGTGTGGCAAAAGAAGCAACAATTGTTCCAGTACGCGTCCTTGATTGTCAGGGATCGGGATCAACTGCTGGAGTAGTCGCTGGGTTGGATTGGGTCGCAGGTGACCACACTTCTGGACCAGCGGTGGCGAATATGAGTCTGGGCGGAAGGCCAAGTAGAGCCCTGGATGCGGCAGTGGTACGAGTCTTTCAAGATGGCGTAACTGTTGTTGTTGCCGCAGGCAATGCACACACAAATGCATGCACCGCATCGCCGGCTCGTGTCACAGAAGCGATTACCGTTGGTGCGACAAACGCCATGGATAGTCGCGCGCCCTACTCGAATTTCGGATCATGCGTTGATCTCTTCGCCCCCGGCTCATACATCGTGTCGGATTGGATCACCTCGACGACTGCGACGAACACGCTCTCTGGAACCTCAATGTCCACGCCACATGTTGCAGGAGTTGCGGCAGTCTTGTTATCTAGAACGCCAACCTCAACGCCATCAGAAATTGCATTGGCGCTCGCATCATCAGCGACCGTTGGGGTCATTGTGGATGCGGGACCTCGCTCTCCTAATTTGTTGGTCTATTCCGATCCATTGGGTAGATGATCTCAACTTAATGCACAGTTATTGCTCTTTGCACGGTATTACCTTTTATCAATCGAGACTTCCAGGCGCAAGCCCATAATTAATTAGCGCAAGACAAGGCCCCGGCAGCATGACTTGCGTCAGGGGCCCACCGGGGCGCTCGCCTGATAGTTTAGATGAACGGATAAACTTGTCAAGCCAAGATCATGAAGTTCTGGTGAAACATTTGAGTGTGGATCGCTTGAGTTCTTATCTTGAGTCGACGAAGGGTGAGGCATCTCTCGCGCTTGCTCTTTATCAGTGGAACTCATCCGTTTCTTCCGCAATGTTTCACGTCCTCGGAGATGTTGAAATCGTTGTAAGAAATGCCGTGGATGTAGAAATGCAGAGTCTAAATGTCACGCTGGGTAATCAAGGGGATTGGTTCGATGAACTCAATGTTGGCGTTTCAAGTGTGTGGCGCAAGCAGATTAACAACGCAAAGGAATATTTAAGAAATGACGGAAAGTTCCTTACGCATTCAAATATTGTGAGCGAACTCAGTTTCGGCTTCTGGCGTTCCTTTCTGACAAAGCAATACAAGGACACGCTTTGGCGCGAGGCTTTACGCTTTGCCTTTCCACATTCACCCTCGCGCCAGCCCGAATACATCTTCACCAGAGTTCGTCACCTTCATGTCTTACGCAACCGCATTGCCCACCACGAACCTATTCACAATCGAGATATCGCCCGTGATTACCAGATTTGCATAGAAGTCCTAAACTCAATTTCCCCCATAATCGCCGCCTGGTCTGCTGAGAATTCACGCGTCGTTGCAGTCCTTGGGGATAGGCCTCTATAACTCTGATATAGGACTGATACACAGATCCAAGAATTTGCACCTTTCAATTTTGATTTAAATCCGCGACGGAATATTTGTTGCAGAATCCACTGCACAATAAAGGAACCCCGGCAGCTTGACTTTCGTCAGGGGCCCACCGGGGTAACTGACGCCAATGATAACAAGGAAAGACCCCGGCAGCTTGACTTTCGTCAGGGGCCCACCGGGGTTCGTATTTGCGATTTTACGGGGTCGGGGGTAAATGTCAAGCCAGGGCATTGAAATTGTTTCTAACTATTTAGGTGTGCACCGATTGCAATCCTATTTAAATGTTACTCACGGTCATTTAGATCAAGCCCTTGAACTGTATAAGTGGAATACTGAAATTTCCGCGGAAGTATTTAAAATCTTGGCAGACGTGGAAATATTTCTCCGAAATGTCATCGATCGGGAACTTCAGAAGTTCAATGTTACTCTTGGTAACAATTTGACCTGGTTAGACGAACTCATTCAATTCATACCACCAGTTCGCCGTTTAGATATAGCCCGTGCAAAGTACTATCTTGCCGCAGACGGGCAGACATTGGATCACTCGAACATCGTAAGCCAATTGAATTTTGGTTTTTGGAGATCCTTCCTGGTTAAGTGGAATAAAGGCGTTCTCTGGCCCAACGCTCTTCGCTTTGCCTTTCCACATTCACCTTCGCGTCAGCCCGAATACATCTTCACCAGGGTCCGTCATCTCCACGTCTTACGGAATCGCATTGCTCACCACGAACCCATACACAATCGAGATATCGCCCGTGATTACCAGATTTGCATCGAAGTTTTATATGCCATTTCGCCCACTATTGCCGCCTGGTCTGCCGAGAATTCGCGCGTCCTCGAGGTGCTAGCTAAGAAGCCACAATGACCCTCAGGCCGCAATCTCAATAAAAAAGCCGTGCGGCTCAAGTCTCCGCAAGGAGTTACGGATCAAAATTCGTGAGTTTGGACTCAATTGCGAAAGTTGAGTGCTAGCCGACTGATTATGTTAACGGTGCCTCCGTAAAATCATTATTGGAAATGGGGCATCATGAAAGCACTTGTTGTTTATGATTCTAATTTTGGCAATACGAAACTGATTGCTGAAGAAGTTGCAGAAAACCTTGGAAATGACGTCAGGACGCTCTCCGTCCGGGAATTCACTCCTAAAGATATGGTTGGTGTCGAACTTCTTGTTCTGGGCAGTCCGATCAATGGATGGAATGCCACGGCGACGACAATGAAAGTTCTAGATCGCTTTAAGGAACATGATTTCTCCGGCGTCAAATTCTCCACCTTCGATACTCGTGTCAAACTTTTCATCCATGGAGATGCCAAGGATAAATTGGCTGAGGTCATTGCCGAAAAAGGCGGAGAATTGATCGCAGAGCCTCGGGAGTTCTACGTCACTGGCCGCGTGGGACCGCTCTTTCAAGGCGAAATAGAGAGTGCCGCCCAATGGGCCAACCAAATCATGAAGAAGATCTAGTAATCCTGGCATTCATTGCTAGGTTTAAGAGGTGGGCGCGCTTCGTGATGTAAAGATCGCAGATTTCTCCCGCGTGCTCGCTGGTCCTTACGCCACCATGTTGTTGGGGGACATGGGCGCGCAAGTAATCAAAGTCGAACGCCCGGGCCTTGGTGACGACACTCGATCCTGGGGACCGCCCTTTGATTCCGAAGGGCGGGCCACCTATTTCCAATCAGTCAATAGGAATAAGGAAGGCATCACCGCTGACTTCGCTACCGACGCCGGAAAAAGGAAAGCACTCGAACTGATCGCCACCTGCGATGTCCTTGTCGAAAACTTTGCGGTCGGTACCATGGAGAAGTTCGGGCTCGGATACGAAGATCTCTCCAAGCAATTTCCAGGACTCATCTACTGCTCCATCTCGGGTTTTGGCGGAAGCGATGAAGCAAGGGCACTACCGGGTTACGACTTATTGGTCCAAGCGATGAGTGGCCTCATGAGCATAACCGGCACCGATTCTGATCACCCGAGCAAAGTGGGTGTTGCACTCATTGACGTCCTGGCGGGACTGCATAGTTCACTCGGAATTGTGACCGCCCTCTACCACCGTAAAGAAAGCGGCAGAGGCCAGAAAATCGAAATCAACCTTTTGAGCTCTGCCCTCTCTGGCATGGTCAACCAAACTGGTGCATTCGCTGGCGCCGGTGTTGTCGCGCAAGCGATGGGCAATGCGCATCCCAGCATTTCTCCTTATGAGACTTATAAGACCAAGGACAAGCAAATTGTTGTTGCCGTTGGAAATGACGCTCAGTTCGCAAAGTTGTGCGCTGTGATGGACGCGCCGTTTGCGACGGACCCTAAATTCTTGACCAACCCAAGCCGTGTCAACAATCGCTCCGAACTAAACGGACTTATGACGGCAATTTTGGTTACTAAAAGTGCAGGGGAGTGGGTGGCTGCCTTCAATAAAGTCGGAGTTCCAGCTGGGCCGATTAACAATATTGAGCAAGCTATTCACTTGGCCGAAAGACTCGAACTCGACCCCATCATCACAATCAAGGACTCGCGCGACGGGACGATCAGCAAGACGATCGCCAACCCGATCAAGTTCTCAGAGACCCCAGTTATTTATCGTTGCGGGCCGCCGTCGTTAGGGATTGACGATTGACCGACTATTGCGCATTCAGAAAGTTGTGGCTGGACTTCGAAAATCAAACACAGATCCTTTGAAACCATACTGACTTAATGTGCACCAATGCTTATCACCGGTAAGGATCGGTAACTTCGCGTCAAGGCCATAGGACAGACATGCTAGATCTGCAAGGGACAAACTCTTGATTGCGCTCTTTGCAACTCCAGCCCCCAACTGAGCATCGCGACTCACCTCATCTATATTTTTGAGCGTGTTGAAATATCGCGCGGCAGACAAGTCAAACGAATCGATTTGCAGTCCAAATCCAACGAAGGCGCTCTCTACTTTTTGAGGGTCTACATCTAGTAATTGCTCCAACTTGTATAGCGTCTCCCCGAAATTGATAGATGTCACAACACATCTCGACAGAATGGGGATAAACACACACGCATCTCGGTCACTATCAATGATGCCGATCAGAAGCGAGGCATCTACAAGGATCTTGCCCGAAGGAAGAGTTGGTTTGGTTGCCACCTACTACTTCAAACTCTTGTCATCACGACGGTCTTCAAGAAGACGATCCGCCAGAGAGCCTCGAACATGCCGTTTGCGTTTGTGCGCCGCAACGCTCTTCTGTAATGCTTCAAGTAACGCGGTTGGATCCTCTAGAACCACTCGCCCTGGACCATCCACACGAGCGACAAGTTCTTGGGAACCAGCCATGATGCCTGCCTCCTCTAATAGTGCAGAAGGGAGCGTGGGACGTCGTCGACCATCAAGCCGTACCAGGTAGGAAGTCTTGTGGGGAAGGGAGGACTCGTTCATAACTCCCATGATAATCCATATCGTGGGAAATTTAACTTAATTACCCACTCAAGACAAAAATGGGGTGATGCCATTCCCAGGGCCGGCATCATGTATTTTGCAGGCGCTGCGTAACAGGGAACGCACCCGCTCAGGCGGGTGGCCTTCGGTATCGACTCCGTCAACCTTCGATGTCCAATCCGCCAATTGCGTCACTCCCGTTCCTTTTCAACAGATCCTCAGGAGAAAACGGATATTACATTGGATATGGCGTTTAATTCAGCCTACAGTTTATCTATGACCGACGAGGCTCCAAAAATGAATAACATCGCTTTGCAGATGGACATGAAGGACATGGGTGGGGTTTGGGCCAATTTTGCCTCCGTAAAGCACAGTCAATATGAATTCACTATCGACTTCGCGAGATTAGACTTCGATCCAGAGGGGAACGCGACGGGCGTCGTGGTCTCCAGGGTGAACCTTTCCCCGCTGTTCGTCAGTCAATTGATTGACGCCCTGCAGGTCAATTGGCAGATTTATTCGGATAAGGCGATGCCACCAGAAGTGAGAGATCATGGCTAGAACAGCCCGACTTGAAGACCAGAGATATTTTGTCTCCGGCCCGAATACGCATGTTACTTATACGCCACCAATCGAAACGTCCACAACGACGAATGGAACCACTATCTCATTTATCAATTTTTCAAAGGCTCTACCTGTTGAACAACAGCTTGAACCTGTTCGAACGGCCCAATTGCTTATAAGTAGCGCTATCTCAAAAATGCAGGAAAGTTTGCGAAATGGCAATCGGCCCTCGATCAAGATAGATCTTAAGCAATTAAATCAGCCGGACGATGAAGACATTTTTTGGATTAAAGCGTCTTTATCTGACCAATAAGGTTAATTTTCTTGAGTGCGGTTTCTGATGGAACGTTGTTGATTCATTTGGGTCAGATTTGGTGGGTTAACGTTCCACATACTGATTCAGAAACTAAGTTAGACCGAAGACCCGCAGCAATCGTCGGGTGGTCCCAATTTTTCAAGAATAATGATGAAATCATTTTAGTTGTGCCCATCACTTCTCATGGGAATGGCGGTCAGCCTCGAACTGGAGAGATCGAAATTCTTGAACCAGAGAAATATAAGTTGGACCCTGGCTCACATATCCGTGCACGAAATATCTATTCAATTCATCCAAGTCGTCTCACCAAAAAGGACGGACCCCTAGACACTCTGAGTGACGATTTAATCTCTCAAACCCTCCAGACAATTTCTAATCTATTCACTGTACAAGGGCCAGTGAGAGCGAGATAACTGTCTGAAAGATCTGTCGTGCCCCCAGAGTGCCCCGACAATCGGAAAATTCACATTTCAAGCGTGGATCTTTAAGGAGACGTTTTACTTCGACAATTCCTTCTATCTGTAAGCCGCAATCCCGGTAAGCGCCTCACCAATCACCAGTGCATGAATCTCGTGCGTGCCCTCATAGGTCAAGACAGTCTCAAGATTGCTCATATGACGGAAGATCGAATACTCCGACGTAATACCGGCGGCGCCAAGAATGGATCGCGCATCACGAGCAATCTCAAGTGCGCCGTTGACGTTATTGAACTTTCCCATGCTGATCTGCGCGGGCTTGATCTCATGCGCATCTTTCAACTTTCCAAGATGCAGAGCTAGAAGCATTGCGGTATTTAATTTCGTAGCCATCTGCGCCAATTTGCCCTGGGTCAATTGGTGGCGAGAGATAGGTCCATCAAATTGCTCGCGGGTAGAAGCGTAATTCAACGCAACTTCAAAGCAATCGCGTGCAGCACCAACAGCTCCAAAAATAATTCCATACCGTGCTTCAGCAAGGCACATAAGCGGAGCACGAAGGCTTGTCGCGAGGGGGAGTCGAGCACTATCCGGCAGACGCATATCGGTGAAAACTAGTTCAGAGGTAACAGATGCTCGAAGAGACAACTTGTGTTTGATTTCGTTGGTACTAAATCCTGGAGTGTTCGTTGGCACAACAAAGCCTCGAATTCCTTCATCGCTCCGTGCCCAAATAACTGCCACCGCAGCAACGCCTCCGTTGGTAATCCACATTTTGCTGCCATTGATTATCCAATCGCCACCATCTTTTTTAGCAGTGGTGATCATGCCCGATGGGTTGGATCCATGATCGGCTTCAGTCAGACCAAAGCAACCAATTGCGTCCCCTGACGCCATTTGCGGAAGCCATTCTTGTTTCTGTTCTTCACTTCCATATGCATGTATCGCAAACATTGCAAGAGAGCCTTGTACTGAAACAAGAGAACGAAGCCCGGAGTCGCCTGCTTCTATTTCCATGCACGCTAAACCGTAAGACGTGGCATCGGTGCCTGCACACCCGTAACCCTCAAGGTGCATGCCAAGCAGACCAACTTCGCCGAGCTCTTTTGCAAGTTCGGTCAAAGGTAAATTACCACTCTCAAACCACTGCGCAATGTTTGGCTTAATGCGATCTACGACATATTTCCTGGTGACGCTTTGAATCTCCCTTTGCTCCTGAGTTAACTCTCGTTCAATGTCAAGGAGCGTAAAGGGGTGCTGTGTCGTCATGGTTGAAGCGTAGCGACTCGCCAAAATATTACTAATTACATAGGAACAATTCGCCCGAGTAGGAGTAAAATTCATTTCGTGAGGGGGAGGTAACCTTCTTGGCACGACGAATTATCAACTGCCAAGCCCACATACTGACCTACCCCCTCACCTTAAAAATTCGAGTTTAATAAATCTGCTTATAGAAACACAAAAACCTCGAGATTGTCTCTCGAGGTTTTTGGTAGTAACTCAATTGATTGAGCATTTATACGGCCCCAACGAAGTATCGCAATTCTAGCACGGTCTCTAGATACTTCTCCGGGCTTGTTGGAAAAATGAATATCACTTTGCGTAGTTATTTGCCATCCGCGGTGTTCCGTTCTCCACAGCGAGTCTTGGAAATGGTCTCCTCTTAGTCGAAATGTCTTACCTTTCGTGAGGTGCCTCTGTAGCTCAATGGACAGAGCACGGTTCCAACGAAGCCGGAGATACGGGTTCGAGTCCCGTCAGGGGCACATCACCAGTAACGCCCCACTCATTTATTGAGTGGGGCGTTACTTCGTTCTTTGAGTTGGCCTTTTATAGATGTCGCTTCATCGCATTAATCGAAGTCATTAATGGCGAAAGCAGCACTGAGGTGACGCCCCTATCTTTGAGGACGTCATAAACGCTTTCGTAGTACCAGACAATGTCGTCTGATGTCGCATTGAATCGGTTCCACAACACAGGACCGATGCAATCCAAATCAGTCACTATCGCTCGCGCATTGTGTGTTTTATCTGCGGCAGTGACCAGCAGTACATCATCGTTGGCATTCCACAAATGTGCGATATGCGCCTCTTTGCGCACTCGCCAAGGCGCCTTCTTTTCTTTACTTCCAGTTAATGAATCACTGCATCCTCTTACGATCGCTTCAACTCGAGCACCGAATTTCTTCTTGATCTCTTGCAGGCGCACCTCGCCGCCACAGTCCTCAGCAACATCATGGAGCAACCCTCCAATAGCCTGATCTTCATCGCCACGGGCTTCAATAATGAGTGCCGCAACGCCAAAGGGGTGACTGATGTAGGCGATATTGGTCGCCTTGCGAGTCTGACCAGAGTGTTGGGCATTGGCGTAGTTCATTGCATCCAGAAATCTGGAAGTTAAAACAACCGGCGGCACAGATAAGGCTCTTAAATCCTCTTTTGTTCCGCCCCAGCCACATTCTCCGCAGCAAATTTCGTCATGCCAAGTTTCAATACAACACCCTCCCGAGACGTATTTCTTGGAATCTGGGGGAGCGTCGCGAAGACCGTAGAGAATCTCGAGCATGGGTCCCTTTCGACCACACTGTGGGCAAGGAAGGGAAGTCCATCGAGTTCTTCTGGCAGGCATTACTTCGTTCTTTTTCATAATTCGTCACCTTTCTGAACTTCTTTCACGATACTTGGGGTCGCTGACACAAACTTCTCGTAGACGTTGGCAGCCCAATCATCAATTTCTGCATCGGTCATCTTTGAGATTCCTTCAGGAATTTTGTAAAAGCGTCTATCCTGCTGTCCGGCTTGGATTGGCTGGGCTTTTTCTGCTTCGAGGCGAGACTTCTGCTCTATGGACGCCTTGTCTAGAGTAGCCATGTCCTTCCATCCAGTGAATTGCAAGAGCATCTTCTCCGAAATTTCAGGACTCCTCGGGAATTTCGCTTCCCACGCTTTTACGCCGATATACCTGTCATCAGCCCATTCCGGGACAGAAGACCACAACTCTTTTGCGAGCGAATGTGCCCATTGGAAAATCGCATTCCACTCTTTTGTCCACTTATCAACGTGTGCGTTCATACGTCTTATCGTTAGTTCGTCTTTAGCAAAGTGTTCGACGAGAGCGTAGTTGGTGGATGACATGCGAATCATCTGCAAAGTGGCACCCATGCGCGCCCGTAACTGGCCATTGACCCTCAAACAGCAGGAACACCCCTGCCACCAAAACGGTTCTCCTTTGGGTACTGCACCGCGGGCACAAAGAACACAGAGTAGGACGACAGTCGGATCAAAAGTTATTGGATCGTCTATTTGGATAGCAGGTTCACAAGCGCATCGTGCCCAATCCTTTGCCAGGGAGGTTAGTTGGAAGCATGTGGTGCAGACATATAGTTTCTCTTTTGGAAAGCGGCTCTTCGCGTGGTCTATTTCAGCGAAAGTAATCATAAGTAAACCTCCGGCTCTTCTCGCGCACGCCGTGTGCCCGAGCAGCTCTACCTCTGGGGCCACCGTGTGCGAAGGACGCGGTTGGCAGCGAGTCAGCCAGAGGGCTTATGACTCACTTCTTGAGCAATTGAAAAGATAGCAGGGGCCACTGACACTCCTTAACAGCGATTTTGTGAGGGGGAGGTAACCTTCTTGGCACGATGCTTTATCAACTGCCAAGCCCACATACGGACCTACCCCCTCACCTTAAGTTTGTAGGACATGAATCCATCACACTAAGTAACCGGTGGGTGTCTACACAAAGGAAGATATCTCCTTCATCCGAATCATCCTTAGTGCTACCGTCTTCCTATGACGAAATCCGCGCAAAGAGTGCGCCCTCGCAAGAAATCCACAACTCCTGAGAGACGTACCACTAAATCTGTATCCAAGAATACGAACCAAGCTAGTCAACCGAATCCAATTCTCACTCTCATTGGCGCTGGCGGTCGACTTTTTGATGATTTTGACCTTCAAAAAGACCGCGAAGAGTGGGGTTAGTACTTCTAGACACCTCTGCATTAATCGCTACTTTAAATACCGCCGATAGATTTCATGTAGGAACGGTTTTTCTTTTGAAACAGAATACTCAGAATGTTTACATTATTTCTTCCGCAACGCTTTCTGAGTCTTTGGTTTCTGGGTATAGGGGCGGTTCGGTAGAGGGTCTGAAACTGGAGAAGCAAATTCGACTTGGTGTAAAGTCAATCGTGCCAGTGACGATCATCGTGGCGCGCGCTGCGGCGATTATTCGGGCGACGCAGGGAATGAAATTGGCAGACGCGTTGATTTGTGGAACCGCTATCACTCAGGACGCAGAATTATGGACGTGTGATCTAGCGCAAGCATCGAGACATCCGGGGCCTGTACGGCTGATCGAGAATTAGCCAGACACGGCTAGATTGCTGAAACGGCATGTCTTTCAGAGATGAGTGAGGCCTCTGATCCATTTAATTTCGATGTGGGTCGATTGCATGCACACCTAACACTTCCAAAACGAGTGCGAAATAGTTGATTGAACTAGGGGCTTTGAGCAAAAGACAATAACTCTTTGTAGTCATTCTGCGAGTCGGCAATTTGTAATGCAGATATATATATGCACGTCTTAACTCCTTCTCATCCTGGAGTGAATCCCGTGCCCACGTAAATTCTGGTTCATCAAGAATGGATAGAAGTTTATTTGTCACAAGCCGCGTATGACGTCCGTTCCCATTTACAAAAGGATGAATCAACGCGAGCCGGTGATCATCTTCCACTGGAGTCGATCCAGGCGGGCCACCAAATAAGTTCGGTGTGGTCACTTACTCTTCCTCGAAGCGGAGGCGCGCCAAAGTGCGCCTGAGTTCATCAGTTCAGATACAAGTTCCTGCCTTGTTGACGCGTCAGGCGCCTTCTGTTGTGACTCCAATTTCATGGAGTGAGACACCTTCTTCATCGTTTCTTCAAAGACAGATTCCGCCTGGCGTCGTACATTAGATTCCAATCCATCGCGCGGAATTAAGGTGTAGACGAGAGTGCAATCCATTGCCTCCGCGGCTCGACTTAGGGATTCGACTCGAACTCGACCTTCGGATTCTGAAATTTCAAGAGCAAGGACCGATTGGGGCGTTATGCCCATACGGGAGCCAAGATCAGCCGCACTCATGCCAAGTGATTCGCGTATGGCTCGAATCCAGCTTTGTTGTGGGGGTGCGAAAGTGGCGACAGGCGGAAGGCTCTTGAATCGAATATCTAGGCTCCGGCGTACCTTTTCTCGAGTTCGTCGCTTCACTTGTGCCTCCTGCATAATAACAGCCTATACACTGTTTAATCGAGTTATAATAACATACTATACTCTGTTAACGAGGCTTACTCGGGGTTCGTTTTCATCCAACTGAAGAGTTGCGCTGGCTTACGAATTTGACGCGTGCTGCATGCGGATTACTGCCCCTCAGGTACCGGAATACGGCCGAGACTTTCAAAGAGAGGCTCCAACTTCAGGGGCTCAGTTCAGTAGCGCGCTAGGGATTCTTTAAGTAATCACAATATCCGCAATGTGTTACGATTACTGCGAATAGAAAGGATCCGCCATGGAAGCATCAATGAAGGCAGAGACCTACCTCCCGCAGTCCGCAAAGGAGTTGGAAGTAGTCTCCAATTTCCTGGCTGCCTTTCAAGTTGGAAAAGGAAAGTCTTTTCCACAGCGCTACCTGCTTGTTGGCGCGAAGGTTGGCGAACAGGTACAACTGCCGGAGGAGTTCTATCAAGTATTAGTACAGGTGGTGGAAGTTATGAAAAAGGGAATGGCCGTAACGGTCGCTCCACAAGCGGCCATGCTCACAACGCAAGAGGCGGCAAATATCATCGGCATCAGCCGTCCCACTCTCATTTCACTACTGGAAAAGGGTTTGATCGAATTTGAACTGGTCGGAAGACATCGAAGAATTTCCATTGACCAAGTTTTAAAATACCGGGCAGCACGTAAAGAGCAGCAGTACAGGGCTCTAGATGATTTGTACGACGCCTCAGAGGATGCGTTGCCGAGTGACTACTTAAGCCTTCTGCAAAAGGTACGAAAGCCGGATACCGGCACAATTCAAAAGCCCAAATAGGGAGAACACATCTTGTTCTTCACAGCAGTGCCGGTCGGTATTACTACCCAACGTCCTCCAGAATTTGTACTCAACGCAATCCATGTGAATCCGCTAATGGCTTCGCAGGCTGTCCTAGCAATGTCAGAACGCTCCAGCCGACAGGGATGACGCAAGGGACCTTCAAAGAGACCGCGAAGAGTGTGGCAAATACTTTTGACACCAAGTGGTTACATTTGATTTCTGACACCAAATGGTTACATTGTGATATTGTAACCAAGTGGTTACATTGTGATATTGTAACCAAGTGGTTACAAAGGAGGGTATCCGATGAGTTCGAATAGCGGTCTTGGATCAGTGAAGACAATTCGGTCGATAAACAGCATTCGATCTAGGGTGCTCGCGAGGAGACACGAGTTGGGACTTACTCAAACCGAACTCGCAAATCAGGCTGGCGTTTCAAGGAAATGGATTTCAACATTCGAGAAAGGGAGTTCTCGGGCAGAGTTAGAACTCGTATTGCGGTTGATCGATACATTAGGACTCGACCTGGTAATCGTCGATAGAACCCCTCCGACGGATGTGAGTACAGGTAAGTACGTGGATACAAAGCATTCGGTAGGCCAGCGGAAGCTACTGCAGATTGATCTGAATGAGATCTTAGGCAAGCAAAAATGACGACTGGCAGCCTTCACGTCATCTACCAAAATCACGTAGTTGGGGAGTTGATTCTGCACTCGGGCGGAGAACTCGAAATCCGATTCGATGACGCCTACCGCGCCGATATCCATGCAGTACCACTATCTACGATGATGCCGCTCGAGAGCTCATCGTACAAAGGTGCTGCTCTGGAAAACTGGCTTTGGGGCCTACTGCCGGATGATCCGAATGTGCTGGAAAAGTGGCGCATAGATTTTGGGGTGAGGGAACGGAAGCCATTTGGACTGCTTGGATCCCCCGTCGGAGAAGATTGTCCGGGGGCATTCTCCTTTGTGAGACCCGAACGGATTGATGACTTTATTGCTAGACCAAATCAGAGTGATTGGTTGAGTGATACCGAGATGGCCACCTTGATTCGTAATCTAAAGGCGGATGCCACTGACTGGCTTGGGACGAATCCCCCCGGCAGGTTCAGTCTTGCGGGAGCACAGTCAAAAACAGCGTTGCTCTGGGATGGGCAAAGATGGGGGCGCCCAAACGGTTCAACTGCGACGACCCACATAGTCAAACCAGCGATCAAGGGATTGGACTCCCACGACCTAAACGAACACCTTTGCCTCAGTGCCGCAAGGAACGCTGGCATCGACGCCGTTGCGACAGAAATACACGGGTTCGAAGATCAAACCGCACTTTTTGTGCGGCGCTACGACAGGACAGAAATAAACGGGCAGCAGATCCGCCTGCACCAAGAAGATATGTGCCAAGCCCTTGGATTGCATCCATTGAAGAAATATCAGGAGAGTGGCGGGCCGTCGCCCAAAGCCATCGCCAACTTGATGCGAATTGTTATACCTGCAACAAGAAGTGCTGACTCAATAGGGAAGTTTTTAGACGCTCTGGTCTGGAATTGGCTCTTGTGTGCAACAGATGCGCACGGAAAGAACTACTCGATGTTGATCGGAAGTAATGACGTCGCTCTGGCTCCGCTCTACGACATCTCATCCACGCTGCCGTATGACTATAAGAGAAGGGAGATAAAACTCGCGATGAAATTCGGGGGTGGCTACGGAGTTGAGATAAGACCATCTGCCTGGAAGATTCTCGCCTCTGACTTAGGAATGTCTGAGGAGACTGTCCGCGCTCGCGCTAGGGAGATAGTCGAAAAAGCACCCGATGCTTTTGCAATGGCCACTAGCACCGACTCAGTTCTAAGCCTCAAGAGCGCTTTGCCTGGGCGGCTGGTTGATGGTGTTGCCGGACGAGTTACCTCTTGCAAAAAATCGCTTGAAGCTACCGGATCAACCTCCTAGCTCGATTCAAATTTGTAATTACTCACATCACCAGTAACGCTCCGCTCAATTCATTGAAGGGAGCGTTACTTCGTTGCATTGGTGTGTTTTTCCCAGATGAGTTGAACTTCTTTTGTTCCTCCTGGATTTCGAAAACTGTGGAGTTCCTCTGCAAAGCCGCAGGCGCACGTAGCGAAACACCGGGTGACGCCAGTTACCACCGAATAGTCAAGTTCAAATTTGTGTCCGTTTTTTGAAATACCGGTCGGAATAAGTCTTCCCATTGCAGATACCTCTCGCTCTTCTCGGATGCCTTTTGCCTCCGAGCAGCTCTTCCTCTGGAACCACCGTGTGCGAAGGACGCGGTTGGCAGCGAGTCAGCCAGAGGGCTTATGACTCACTTCTTGAGCAATTGAAAAGATAGCAGGCGCCACTGACATTCCAAGGACTGTAGTAGAGGCCTGTCACTCCAAGGTTGGAAAATTGAAGATCAGAAGAAGGAGATGCTCTACACCGCTATTCCCCGCGCCCGTGACTTGTTAATCATCTGCGCCAACAAGGAAACGTTCAAACATGGCGGGGCAAAGAGTTCCTTAAGAAGATATCGACTTCATGATTTAGATTCAATACACAGATGTTGCCCTTTGCACGGCGTTATCTTTTATCAATCGCATTTTCTACTTGCGAGCCCATAATCCGTTAGGGAATTACAAAGCCCCGGCAGCATAACTTGGATCAGGGGCCTACCGGGGCGCGCGCATAAAGGATATAAAAATAAAACCCCGGCAGCATGACTTTCGTCAGGGGCCCACCGGGGTATTGGGTACATATTCTACGCTATGGAGGAGACTTGTCAACAACAAATCTTGATGAGTTGATAACTCAGATCGGTGCCGATCATTTTCGGACCTTTCTCCGCGACTCCAATCATGATTCTTCTCGCGCCGTGAAGTTGTACCTATGGAATAAGTGCCTTTCGTCTGCACTATGGGAAATTATTGCAGATACAGAAATCTTTATGCGTAGTGCCATGGATGTTGAGCTACAAACTCTAAACGTTACTCTCGGTAATGCAGGTAGTTGGTTTCATGAGGTGTTTTTAGATATTTCCCCTGAGCGTAAGTTTGAAATTATTAAGGCAGAATTTTACGTAACCAAGCACGCGAAGCCAATGCTGCATCCAAATATTGTGGCTGAGTTGACATTGGGGTTTTGGCGCTCACTTCTCACTAAGCGTTACAAAGACACACTCTGGCGGAACGCGCTTCGCTTCAGTTTCCCCAATGCGCCAACCGGACAACCCGAATACATCTTTACTCGAGTGCACCACCTCAATATCTTGCGCAACCGCATCGCCCACCATGAGCCTATCCACCGCCGTGATATTGCTCGCGACTTCCAAATCTGCATAGAAGTCCTGTACGCCATTTCGCCAGCTATCGCACAATGGACTGCCGATAATTCCCGCGTCCTGCAATTACTGGCAGAAAGACCATAACGAATTTGGCGTCAGCCAGAGGGCTTGTGACTCACTTCTTGAGCAATTGAAAAGGTAGCAGAGGCCACCGACACTCCAATGACTGCAGTAGAGCTCTGTCACTCCCAGGTGTTATCTTCTCTTTGTCGCACAAAAGGTGTGACACAAACTGTCCAAGGCTCGCGCCTTGCAGAAGAAGGTTTTGGAGCGCAAAGCCCTTCGGCTTGCTCCACGCCAACCGGGCAACCGCACCGGTGGAACCGATGGAAGACAGGCTGTAAACCTCGCAATTGAGGATTTACGGAATGCGGATTCGAATCAGAACCGAATCCCTAAGCAACCAAGGGAGATTCACCATGGCTTTAACCCAGAAGGATAGAGACGATTTCCTTAAGCGTTTTGGTGCAGTTGGATTAGTAACTGCCATGGAGAGGGAATTCAGATGAGGCTTCATTCACGAACGGCCCTGTTATGCCACGAGTACTTGCATAAAACTCATGCCCCCTCAATTATTCGATATCGATGCTTGTAAGTTGTCCCCATTTGCCTCTCCTTAGAAGTTGCTGCTTGAAAGTCGAATGCAACTCGGGGGACCGACATCAGAGGCTTTCACGTCAGATCCATATCCCACACCGAAAACTCCGTCACAGACGTATGACGGATTGAAGTTGTCGGGAAAGCCTTCAAGTAGGTCTGGGTCAAGGAGGCGCAGCATATCGGCCTATTTTCCCCAGATATGTTGACATATTCATCCAAATATGGTTACTATTTGGCGCATATTTGGATGAGGAGGTCACCGAATGAGCACGAAAAGGGACAATTTTGTCCGTCTCGCCGAATCTCGAGTTACTCGGGCTATCGATTCGATACGGATTATCGGCAATCTCTCAAATCGCAGTAATTATGAATACACGGAAGAAGATGTGCGAAGGATTCTCATGACTCTTCAGGCCGAGATCAATGGATTAAAGACGCAATTCAAACCCAAGAGCAAAGTGTCAGCGAGAGGATTTAAGTTAAAACAATGACTACAGCAGAATCCAGATCGAACATAGCGTGGCTCGCCACCATTAAGGAGAAGAACATTGTTGAGAACGAAAGCCAGCATGCAAACTTCTTCACTAATACGGATGTTTTGACTGGTCAATCGATACTGATTCGGGAGTCGATCCAGAACGCGATTGATGCCAAGGACTCAACAAACAAAGTCAAGATGCATTTCCTTGTGGGGCAAGCGTCGAGTTCTATCGGGCGTAAGTACTTTGAAAAGCAGTTTCCCCGCATAACCAAATGTTTGGATAGCGCCCCAACTATCGATGAGAGTTGTCAATACATTCTAATAGAGGACTTCAAGACGACTGGACTCTTGGGTACCACTATAAATGACCTGCCGAGCGATGATCCGCGAATCGGAAGCTACTTCTACTTCACGTGGGCCACAGGGAAATCCAACAAAAAAGAAGGAACTCGAGGCAAGAACGGAGTTGGGAAAATTGTTTTTCCAAAAAGTTCCCGTATCAAGTCATTCCTTGTGCTCTCTTCGCGCGACACGTCCGGCCTGACCGACGAACCGAGAAATCTATTGTTCGGTACAAGCATTTTGAAAACCCATGAATTGGATGGCCACAAGTGGGTGCCTGAGAGTCATTGGATGATCAAGGACGATAGGGGATACCACGTGCCTAGCTCCGATGAATCCGAAGTTCAGGAATTCATTTCTGACTGGAAGCTTAGGAGGAGACCAAACGAGCATGGCACGAGCATTGTGATTCCTTATTGCGACCCTAGATTTTCAGCCAGACAGCTGGCGCAGTGTATTACCCAGGATTATTTTGTAGCTATCTTAGATGGAATAGTCGAAATTGAAGTTAGAGATGAGTCTGGTTTCTCGGTCACCCTCAATTCCGAAACAATTATGTCTAATCTAGAGAGTCTTGATATTTCGCTCCTAACCAAGAATTCAAAATCGAAGGAAGAGCTTCTTGAGCTGTGCAGACTCTATATTGCTCGCAAGGAGAGGAGAACCAAGATAGTTGAATTCGGTGATAAAGCGAGTCGGCGAAATCATTGGGATGGGCTCGACATTCCGGTTTTGGAGAGAGAGTCCATCAGAAATTCACTGGACGACGAAGAAATTGTTGAGTTTCGAGTTCACACTTTTGTTCCTGAAACCAATAAAGGGATACCGGTTCGAGAAGATTCCTTTACGGTCCTAGTAAAGAGGCGGGAGAATACAAACACCCCGGCAACTTTTTCAAGGGAGGGGATTCTTATTCCGTCCGCCAACTCTTCGAAAATTGCAGGCTATTTAGCCTTGGTCATAGTCGACAGCGGACATTTGGCGGATTTCCTGGGCGACGCCGAGGGCCCTTCGCATGAAAAATGGTCATGGGAGGAAGAGAAGTTTCATGGGAAGTATTTGCCCCCCGTTGCTGGTGAGGAGACAATCAAGTACGTCCGACAGTCCGTAATGCGTATTCTCAATATTGTTCAACTACAAGAAAATGAAGTTGAAGATTTGAGGTATGCGAACATATTCCCGATCTCTTCAGCTGAAGGGCCGAGGCCAAAAGAATCGTCGGATGATTCAGAGGCGAACAAACCGAAGCCCGTTAGAAAGCGTCGGAAGAAGAAGCGAGCAAAGCCGGTTTTGGTCAATCCGAATTATTCGCTAGTTCAAATCAGGGGGGGCTTTCAAATAAGGTGTTCAGCAACTACAACATTAAAAGTGGGCGACAAATTTGAAGTGCGAGCGGGATACGCGATGTCATCGGGCAATCCTTTAGCAAAATCTTCTGATGATTTTCAGCTTATAGAGCACTTAAGTAAGAGAGAATCTAAAGGTTTAGGAATTGTGGGCAGCGCGATGAATTATCTGACTTTAGAGGTCCAGAAACCAGATTTTCTTGCACAATTTGAAGATTTTGACAGGTATCGTGACTTGGTTGTGGCGGTAAATGATGTCAACTAAATTTAATTATACAAATCGAATTGCTCTTGCTCATGATGTTCTCAGAGCCCAGGTGCTTCCAAAAGTTGGCGCCACAGATAAGTACGAGATCTGTTTTGATTGGAGACTCACCGAATATTCTCTCCCTAGTATTTATGATCTTGTTTTTGTTCTGAAAGTTATTGGTCAAACTCATCGCGAGAAAGTTGCTAGAGTCGAAGTCTCAAGTGGGACATTAAAAGTTGACCTGGCTGAAATAAGTACGCCGCAAGAGATAACTGTCACCATGAAGGTAGTGAGTCGAGATTCGAATGGTGTTCCGGTAATTATAGCAATACTGGAGAATTTCCAGCCGGAGCTTCCGAAGGCTGTCAGTTCTCGTCGGTCTTTGCTCAAGACTACAAAGGATTCGCAATTAAGCGTACCTTGGAGGCTTCAGATCGATGAAGGAATTCCGACGCTTCATATCTCTGATCGGAATGGGTTGTATAACAAATTGACGCTTTTTACCCCCGAGTTTGATGCGCTTGTTCTCCCCGATGTAGTGAGACAAATCTTCCTTTGGCTAGTATCCGGTGACGATGAGATGGATTCCATCCATGCGGAGGGCTGGAAGGCAATTTTTGAAGAATTGGGGTGTCCACGGTCCTATTTCGACGGCTTGTCGGAGTTTGCCGAAATGACGAGCGTCGAGCGACTGGACATCACAAACAGATCCAATGAGGTGTCAGAAGCATTCGTATTCGATCAAGAGTATTTCAGTTTTCTGGCAGCAATCGAAAGCGGTGACGAATGATCGTGAATGGTGCGTTGGAAATGAGGAAGTTTGGCGAAGAAGGCTCCAAGAAATACGTGGAATTGCTTCGTACGAGACCCCTAGATCTGTTCGAGAAATTGGAGACACTTGTAGCAGATCCAAGTTTGTCCGAGGATCTCGGGATGAGTCTGATTTGGCACCCAGTCAGGACTCGCTTGGATTTGGCCAAGACATTGTGGGAGCTTTTTGGTTTCGAAAAGCCTCTTGAAAGAGAAGCAGGAAATCGCCTTGTATGGAACTGGCTCTCGGCCGCTCTATTCCAAACGCTGGTTGGTTCGGATATGAATTATGTTCAAAAGAAGAGGGACGAGGAAATTGAAAGGTGGGTCCTTACCGAAAGTTCGCGTTCTTACCACCGCCATTTGGTCTCAGGACCATTTTTTGTTTTCAGAAACAACTGGCCAGACACAGACCATGCCCTCTGTCAACTCGCGGAATCCAATTCACCAATTAAGGGAGTGCCGCCAGTTCTGATTTTCGGGGAGGTTGCCGAACGAATCTCAGGTAAAAGAGAATTGTCTTATGGCTCGCTGACACATTTGGCGACGTTGCTCTACGTTGATCCGAAAACTAAAAAAATTCGAGATGGTTTAACCGATAAACCGGGCGAAGCGCAACAATTGAGTAAATACTTTAAGCAACTCGATCTGACGGTAGACTATGAGAGCATGTCGGTTCGGGATCTCTTGGATTTATTGCCGAAGAACTTCAATTATCTAGTCTCGAAGGTCAGGAAAGAAAATCGCCATTTACGCTAATCGTGATGCATTTGGAGAGGTCCGTTGATGAGTCATAAACACCGCTTCATAGACCTCTTTGCAGGAATTGGTGGAATGCGTTTAGCTTTCGAACGTAATGGGGCCGAGTGCGTTTTCTCCAGCGAGTGGGATCAATTCGCCCAGAAAACTTATTTTGCGAATTTTGGGGAATTTCCTGCTGGGGATATCACACAAATTGATGAAGCTGATATCCCACGCTTTGATATCTTGGTGGGCGGCTTTCCTTGTCAGCCATTTAGTTCAATTGGAAAGCGACAGGGTTTTGAACACGAAACTCAGGGGACTCTTTTTCACGATATTGCTCGTATAATTGCACATCACAAACCGAAGGCATTTCTTCTCGAAAATGTGTCCGGCTTAGTCACCCACGATCATGGCCGCACCTTGAAGATCATTTTGGAGACATTGAACGATCTCGGTTACAGGGTGGAATATCGTATTTTGGACGCTGCTAATTTTCGCGTACCACAAAAACGAGCACGCATTTATATCGTGGGTTTTAATCGTAAGAAAGTGAAGTCGGCGGAATTTCTATATCCAAGTCCGAGAAAAGGAAAAGTTGGGATTGGGAAGTTTATTGAGACGGGTCGTGATGATTTGTCAATCTCAAAGCATTTGCAGAAGGTTTACATGAATAAAGTCGATGATGGCCGACCCGAAATAGTAACCACCGAAAGTGAGATCCAGGTCAAAACTCTCGTTGCGACTTATCACAAGATACAGAGACTTACGGGCACCTTCGTCCAGGACGGTCCGACAGGGCTTCGACTTCTTTCAGAAGCCGAATGTAAGGCGATTATGGGATTTCCCAAATCCTTCAAGGTGCCGGTTTCGAGGACCCAGATGTATCGTCAGTTCGGTAATTCCGTGGCAGTACCTGTTGTGGAAGCCGTTGCCAAGTCTATGATCGAGCATCTCGATAGCTTTGGAAGGTAAAAGTGACTGAATCGCCTATTGCTGATTACCTAGTCGAGCATGGAGTTCTCAAACGGAATCACTCATCGGAAGCCGGCAAAGCGCTTCTAGAGATCCAGCCTTCCCTTGCAGACATCAATTATGAGAGTGCCTCAAAATACATGGACATGACTTGGAAGAAAGTTGAAGAGTCCCACTACTCGTCAAGTCTGAACGGTCAATTTTTTGAACTGGTCCTAGCCTGCGTATTGATCAAGGAAGGAATTGTTCCTTTCTACATGGGCGCTGAGGTTCAATTTGTGCCCAATGCCAAATTCGATCTTCTCCTATATTCCGAGGAATTTGGTCCGATTGTCATTTCGGCAAAAACCAGTTTGCGGGAACGTTATAAACAAGCGGACCTAGAATCATTTGCACTACGAGCCGTCTACAGGCGCTCACGTTCTTTCCTCGTAACCTTGCATTCGCATGAAGCAGACGGTGTCCAAAAGAAAATCGAGAAAGGAGACGTTACCAATCTCGAAAGAGTCGTTATCGCTAACGAACCCGGCTTTGACGATTTAATCGCAGAATTGAAAGCCCTTACCCTTATATCTGCCCCGACCTTTACTGCATTGGTCGGCGGCAAGGAGATAAATTAGAATTTGGATGAGCCATTTTGGTCCAAGTGATTAATGCGTTTACGGACTCTAATCGCTATTTTTTCGGCTCTCGCAACTAAGTTTTCGTGCTCCCAGACGGGAATTACCAACCACTTTTCATTCCTTAGCCGCCTAAATGTTTCGGCGTCCCGCTCCTTGTTCCTTTCGATTTTATGTGACCAGTAATCCGTATTTGTTTTGGGTTCCACGTAGTGCTTAGGGTAGCCGTGCCAATAGCAACCGTTAATAAATATTGCTGTCTTAGCGCGAGAGAAGACGATGTCGGCTCTTCTATTCCAGGTTTTGATGGGCCTTGCGTGGACGCGATAACGCAGGCCGGCCGCGTGCAAATGTCGACGGACGACGAGTTCGGGTTTAGTGTCCCTACTCTTATTACCTAGCATCGACTTGCGCACCGCTGGGCTGGATGCCCACGACAGTTCCTGTTCGATGTGCGAAATCCTTTTTGACACAAATGGAGTTTAACTACCCTAGATTCGACCAACTTCTATTGGGCACTCCGCGGAACCGCAGTGACCTTGCCCAACATCTCACAAGCGTCACCGGTGATTTAGGCATAGGAATCATTGGCTGGTAGCAGCCAGATGTGCCCATCCTTCTTTGAGAAAGTCATGACCGTGGCTCCGCCATCGATCATGGAGTCACCGATGACCTTGGGTATGTAGAGCACGTTCCGGCCGACGATAGATTCGGGAAGAGGGACCATTCGGGGCTTATTGACCGGGCTGTCCCTCATCTGAATTAATGTTGCCAAATCGTTACCTTCTGGTGTTGACAGGGGATATGACTGCCTTTATGGTTCAGAAATCGAATATGTAATCGATTACAGGAGCCTAATATGGTGAAATCGTTGGACTCTCGCGTAGATCAGGCGCAAGCCGAGCGGGCCGCGGCCGCGGCTCGTTCTGCTGTGCAGTCTGAGATATCAGAGTTGAAGGGACTTCTGTCTCGGTTGGATGTTCAGGTCGAGCGATCTTTGGCGCCTCTTCTCCTTTGCCAAGGTCGTGTCGTAGTCACCGGTTTAGGAAAATCTGGACTCGTCGGTGCCAAGATCGCGGCCACATTTTCGAGTACTGGGACACCCTCCTTCTTCCTGCACGCTGCAGATTCCCTTCACGGGGATTCAGGGGTGCTTGTCGAAGGCGATGTCCTTATTGCTATCTCAAACTCTGGTGCGACTGGTGAAGTTTGTGCGATTGCCCAGATGGCAAAGAACTCAGGGGTCCATGTTCTGGCAATGACAGGGCAACTGGATTCTCCGTTGGCAAGGATCGCTGATGTAGTGCTGGATATTTCCATTTCGCGTGAGGCCGATCCTTTGAATTTGGCGCCGACTTCATCGACGACCGTGACATTGGCATTGGGTGATGCGCTGGCTAGTGCGCTGATGGCGGCGCGGAATTTTACGCCGGAGGATTTTGCACGCAGGCACCCATCGGGGGCTTTGGGCAAGCAACTTTCGTCCCCTGAGACATCGTCGGAGAAAATGTGAGCGGACGCGTCTGTGTGCTCGGTAGCTTCATGATGGACCTGGTGGCGTACACATCGCGCCGCCCTGCCTCAGGAGAGACGATTCGCGGAAATGATTTTGCAATTGCAGTAGGTGGCAAAGGGTTCAACCAGGCGGTGGCTGCATCCCGCGCGGGGGCGCAGAGTTTCATGCTCGGTCGCGTAGGCGCCGATTCTTTTGGTGACACCTTTCTTGAGGTACTTAAGAATGAGGGAATTGACTCCACTGGCGTAGAGCGCGACGCCGAGATTGGCACTGGGGTCGGACTTCCAGTTGTGAGTGCTAATGGCGATAACTCGATCATCATTATTCCGCGCGCTAATGATTTGGCCGATGAGAGTTTCGTCAATCGGCATGCAGGTTTGATTCGCTCGTCAGATGTCTTGTTATTGCAGTTGGAACTTCCCGCATCCGGTGCGGTCGCAGCAGCACGCATTGCGAAAGAGGCAGGAGTGCGAGTAGTGCTTACTCCAGCGCCGGTGGCTGCGTTGGATGCGTATGTTGGATTCATTGATGTTTTGGTCCCGAATCAAGTGGAGGCCGCATCACTCACCAGCGAGACCTTTACTCTTGAAGAGCAGGCGAATTCGCTTCGAAAAATGCTTGGTTGCAAAGAGATTGTTATCACTCTTGGCGCTAAGGGCGCATTTGTGAGCGATGGCACTTCATCGGAAATGATCTTGGCACCTACTGTGGATTCTGTGGACACGGTTGGTGCTGGTGACACGCTCTGCGGTTATTTGAGTGCACGACTTTCTTATGGTGAGAATCTTTTCGACGCCGCTCGTCAGGCAGTGCATGCGGCCAGTCTTTCTGTCACTCGACGCGGAGCCGCACTGGCTGCTCCTGCTGCCGCTGAAGTGGAAAGTTTTATGCGCGAGCTTTCGTTAGAGAAGGTCGCAGAATGAAAAACAACGGCGGAGTTGATCAGTTAATGGTGGCAGAGCACAGTCACGAAGAGGTGTGGAATCTCGTGCCGGGATTGAACGCTGAGTTGAATCAACTGGCCCACGATCTTCTGCCAACGATGAAGCGCACTAAGCGACTGGTGATTCGCATCGGTGCCGCAGGATTGCAGGGCGATTCGCCAAAGGGCGTGGTCGCGCTGGCTTACGAATTGGCCGCCATTTGTAATGAAGCAGCAGAGCAGATCGCGACTCGATACGAGAGCGCAGCGAAGGACGGCCTTATCGGTCAAATTGTTCGAGATATAAAGTTTTTAGGCGATCAAGCCAATGCGATAGCAAATTTTGGAATTGATGGTGAGTCTGCGAAGGCGTTGCGCCTTGCCTATCGTGCTTTCCGTAATTCCTGTGCACTGATGTGGTTCTACGAATTCGCTCCTGAAGGCCGACCACGATTCTTAAGGGGAGCGTCATGAGCGATTGGTCGATTTGGATGTTGGAGTACGCCCGCTGCATGACGCAACCGGTCGGGTGCATTCTCTTTGGTCACTGGAATGAAGGTGTGAGGCAATTCCCCTACTCATATGTTTATTTAGAGGGCCACGGCCACAAAGTTCTGGTTGATGTTGGCTACGACGAGGCGACATACGGCGGCGACTTAGGAGCACGCTATGACGTGGTGAATTGGCGCGATGCTGACGTTGTGCTGGCAAGCGTCGGTGTGAAGCCAGAGGAAATCGATACTGTCATTTTGACGCACGCACACTATGACCATGTAGGCAATCTTTCCAAGTTTCCTAATGCGCACGTCTACTTGCAGCGCAGGGAGATTGAGCACTGGCAGTGGGCGATGGCCAAGGGCCCGAAATTTGGCCAACTCACGGGGGCGCTGGATCCTGCCGATGTCATGTACTTGCTGGAACTAAAAGAGAAAGGTCAGCTCACACTCGTTGAGGGCGTTGTAGAGGATCTGCTGCCCGGGCTCGATTTACGACCCGCATTTGATACGCATTCAGATGGCTCTCAATACGTCGTCGTTTCAACGCCCAAGGAGAACTGGGTTTTGGCGGGCGACAATCTTTATAGCTACCAGAACGCCGAAGGAATAAATAAGAGCGGTGAGTACATTGCCGTCGGATTTGGCGGCGGCGGCGCGTGGAACAACCTGGTCACTATTGACGAGATGATCTCCATTACAGGAAGCACTGACCGACTTGTCATCGTGCATGAGAACGAGACTTTTGAGCGGCATCCATCGTGGAAATCCGCATCAGATTTATCCATCGCTGAACTTCACCTTGCCGCGGGCACTGCTAGCCGCCGGCCTCTAGACGAAAAGGAAAACGCATGAAAAAGACCGGGATTCTCAATCGCGACATCGCAGCCCTGGTGGCGGCGATGGGACATTACGACCGACTGGTGGTCACTGATGCTGGTTTTCCAATTCCCAAAGGTGTGCCGTGCATTGATCTGACAATGGGGGCCAATATGCCCACCGTTCTAGAGGTTCTCAACATGCTGGCACTTGAACTTGAAGTGGAGCAGTTCTACTTTGCCAATGAAGTTTTGCCTAGTCCAGATAGCCGTTCGGCCGAGATCCAAAAGATCTTCCCGCGCGCCAAAAGTTTCCCAGTCCCTCATCTCGAGTTCAAAAAACTCGCACTTGAGGCTCGGGGGATTGTACGTACCGGTGATTTCCATGCATACGGGAACGTGCTGCTTGCTTCAGGAGTCGCTTATTGAGGACTGCTTCGTATAGAGATCTCAATATGGAGATGACTCTCGTAAAAGGCGCCCCCCAAGGCGCTACCAAATCCCACGCAACTTCTACAGATTGAAAAGGAAATCCATGTTACGAACAAGAAAGTACATCGTAGTTGCTACGGCAGCGGCGCTCCTGTTCGCGGGAGTAAGCAGTGCGTCAGCAGCTCCAAAGAAATTGCTCGGTATTGTTTCGATTACTGCGACGGATTCAAATAACGCTCGTGTAATCAAGGGCGCAACCGCAGCCGCCAAGGCCGCTGGTTGGACCGTTCAGGTAGTGGATGCGCAAGGTAATGCCGCCACTGCTAATGCTGCGATCAGAAACTTCGCCAGCAGAAAAGCCGGAATGATTTTCGATCTCGTATTCCCAACTTCATCATTGGGCGCTGGCCTTGCAGCCGCTCGTGCTAAGAACATCCCGGTTGCAACCTGGGGTGGTGGCTTAGGTAAGGGCGTCGTTATGACAACTGGCAATGGTGCTCCATTCGCTGGTCCTGCAACCAAGGCACTACTTGGAGCAATGGGCCCAGAAGGGCACATCCTTGCGTTGACCTACCGCACCGGCCAGGTCTGTCGCGATCGTGAAACCATTTTCGACAACATGCTTACAGGTAAGGCTGGAATCACTGTCACCAAGAACGAAGTGACAATCCCAGGCTACTTGCAAGATGGTGCAAAATACGCAACTGCTTGGCTGGCAGCTCACCCTGCCGGCTCTGGAAAGCTTGCAATCTGGGGATGCTGGGAAGACCCAACCCTGGGTGCAATTTCAGCACTCAAGCAGCAAGGTCGCACTGATGTATTGACCTACGGCATCAACGGAAGCAGCACCGCAATCAAGGCCGTCCAAGATGGTTCATTGACTGCAACTGTTTACGAAGAAGGCGTTAAAGAGGGTGCCATGATGTTTGCAACTACCCTCAAGGCAATCAAGGCAGGTAAGAAGTGGAAGCCAATTACTATTAACGTACCTGGCGTTCTTGTAACAGCATCAAATGTTGGCGCCTTCGTAACTTCGCATCCAGAAGCACTCAAGTAAGCGCTAAGAAACAACTAAGAAGAGATAGAGGGAGGGTCGACGTGAAAGCAGATTCAATAGGATCCCATTTGTCCGACCCTTCATCCCTTACCTCAAGCCCCCCATGGCTTGAGGTAAGGGATCTATCAAAACAATTTGGCGGTGTCTACGCGCTCAAAGATGTCTCTCTACGTCTGCGCCGTGGCGCAGTCCACGGTCTCGTCGGTGCCAACGGTGCCGGCAAGTCGACTGTGATCCGCTGCCTGGCCGGAGTCGTCCAACCGGATGCTGGCGAGATAGTGATTGAAGGCAAGAAAGTTGAGATTCCTGATCCGCATAAAGCCTCCGACTTAGGTCTGGCATTTATCCATCAGGAAGTGAGTTTGGTTCCTGAATTTAGTGTTCTGCGCAATATGGCGATGGGAATTCCGCCTGTGACCCACTTTGGAATTATTGATTGGGGTCCCACGCGCCGTCGTGCGGAATTGGTCCACGATCGTCTTGGAATGAATTTTTCACTTAACGCGCGGACTGACGATCTCAGTACCGCAGAGCAATGGCTGGTGCTTATCGGGCGGGCATTGATGAGAGACGCAGTGATGATTGCGATGGATGAACCAACCGCTTCGCTCTCGGCCGTGGAGGCCGAGCGCGTGCACGCCATCGTGCGGGATCTCAGAGATCAGGGGGTGGCCGTTGTTTATGTCTCACATCGCTTGGATGAGGTCATGGACCTGTGTGATGACATCACTGTTTTCCGCGACGGCGAGATGGTACTCAGCACGACTCGCGATCAGATTACGAAACCCGATCTAGTTCGGGCAATCGTCGGTGGGGATGTCGAGCACCTTGAAAAACATGTTGCGCAGACCGAGGGCCGAGTTGTTCTGGATGTGCGCTCTATTAGCGACAAGAACCTGCTGCGAAATATCTCCTTGCAGGTGCATGAAGGTGAAGTGCTCGGACTTGCTGGACTAGTGGGAGCCGGACGCACCGAACTAGCGCAGATCATTTACGGTGACGCCAGAGCGACCGCGGGTGAAATTTATCTGGATGGAGTCAAGACGAAATTTCGCTCGGCTGCCGACGGTGCAGAAGCTGGAATTGGACTCGTACCGGAGGAACGTCGCTCGCAAGGCGTATTCCTGGAGCGGTCTATTGGCTTTAACGTGACAATCTCATCTCTGCGGGATTCTGTTTGGTGGCGCTGGCTCCCGTTGCTCAAACCCCGTCACAGCAATTTGCGCGCGCTGAAGTCCACGCAGGAGGTGGGGGTCAACACCAAGGATATGAAGATGCTGATTGGATCCCTCTCGGGTGGAAATCAGCAGAAAGTTGTTATTGCTCGTTGGATCACGCAGAAGCCGAAGTTGTTGATTCTTGACGAGCCATCGCGTGGGGTGGATGTTGGAGCTCGCGCTGAAATTCACCGTGTCATTCGCGAGTTGGCCGACCAAGGAACTGCCGTCATCGCAATTTCATCCGATAGCGAAGAACTGGTGGATCTGTGCGATCGCGTTGTCGTGATGAATGAAGGAAAAATTACAGATGAGCTGGTTGGCCCACGAATTACTTTAGAAAATATCGTCTCCATGAGTTTCCATCGAAGGGAAGATCACTAATGACCACAGCAAAGGTGTCGCCTACATTAGGCGAGGGCACGAAAAAGAATCGGTCACGGTATGCATCGATGCCTCGTTCGAAGGTGGCTCTTATTCTTCTCTCGAAGTACGGGACTCTCACTGCGATGGCTCTGATGCTATTGATTTTTTCGATCGTCGTGCCTAATGGATATTTCTTCAACTGGGACAACTTGCTCAATATCGTCGAGCAATCTTCTTTAACCGCGATTATTGCCTCAGGTCTGACCATTGTCCTCGTCGTTGGGGAATTTGACTTGAGCATCGGATACGTCGCCAGCCTCGCCGGTGTATTAGTGACCGGCCTGGTGGAGAAGCAGCATCTGCCGCTCTTTTTAGCAATTGTGGCCACGCTTGCGATCGGATTGGGTATCGGTGGTATCAATGGAATTGTCGTGACCAAAGCACGGGTCAATGCCGTGGTGGCGACGTTGGGAGTGGGCACGATTGTTGTGGGCTTGAGTTATGGTTACACCGCCGGCTCGCCGATTGTGCAAGTGCCCGATTCTTTTCTACAACTGGCACTGGGCAAGACCTTCGGGTTGGCGAACCCCATCTGGTTGATGATCATCGTTCTTTTCTTGCTCTGGATGGTTTTGAATCGGACGCCGCTGGGGCAGCGGATTCAGGCAGTGGGCGGCAATTTGCATGCAGCTCGCCTGGCTGGAATCAGAACTGACCGAACCAAGATCATCACCTTCATGATCGCCGGGCTCATGGCTGCGATCACCGGAGTGATGTTGGCTTCCCTACTTGGAAGCGGAACCGTCAGCGCCGCCGACAGTTATCTGATGGATTCTTTTGCGGCGGTCTTCCTCGGGTCGGCAACCCTGCGCGACGGAGAGTTTCATATTGTTGGCACGTTGATCGGCGTTCTGATCGTCAATGTGGGGTTTAATGGCCTGAGTCAATTGGGCACCCCCGTGTTCTGGCAGTACATATTCAAAGGCGGAATCTTGGTCGCGGCGGTTGCGCTCTCGACCATTGCTAGGCGATATGCGAAGACGTGACCGGGGGTTAGGTTCACGGGCGAGTTGTATCAGAGATAGGAGAGCGTCTTGGTAGTCATGAAGGACGTGGCAGAGGCGGCGGGTGTCTCAACGGCAACCGTCTCTCGAGTGTTGAATAAATCTGCCGACGTCGACCCGGCCCTTGTCTCGCGAGTAATGAGTGCGGTGGAGAGGCTTAAATATAAACCGAATCTGACGGCACGTGGTCTGCGCACGCAGTCGACTCCAGTCATCGCTCTGATCATTTCGGATATCGAGAACCCATTTTTCACCTCCGTCTGTCGCGGAGTCGAGGATGTGGCAAGTAGTGCCGGCTATTCGGTGATGCTCTGCAATGCAGATGGCGATCTTGCCAAGGAGCAGGAGTACATCTCCATGCTCTCCTCGCAAAATGTTTCCGGAGTGATTATTAGCCCGGCATCGTATGACTCAACCGATGTGACCCCGCTGGTCGAACGCGGGATCAACATCCTTACTATCGACCGCGAACTTCCGATTGATTGCGATGCAGTGCGGATCAACAACCAACTAGGTTCGCAGATCGCAACCCAGCACTTGCTCTCATCGGGGGCTCGCCGGGTGGCCTGCATCACCGGGCCTCGATTTGCGAGCACCGCACGCGATCGACTAGCGGGATATGTGCAGGCCCTGGAAGCGGCCGGCTTGGTAGCCGAGGCAGATCTCCAGTTTTATTCCGATTTCAAAGATGAGGGTGGATATCACGCGATCGGGCTCTTGTTGGAAATGGAAGATCCACCCGATGCGATCTTTGTGACCAATAATCGAATGACGACGGGTGCGCTTCATGCATTGAAGGAATTTGATGTCTCTATTCCAGATGAAGTGAGTCTGGTCGGATTTGATGATTTACCGTGGGCCGACATCGTCAGCCCGGGTGTCACGACAGTGCGTCAACCAACCTATGAAATGGGCACTGCGGCAGCAAGAAGATTGATTGAACGGCTTGAGGGTGATGACTCTGCGCCGCAGACAATAGTTTTTGATCCAGAACTCATCGTGCGCGCAAGTTCGGTGAAGACCCGGACTATTCGACAACCTTTGAAACGGAAATCGGTTTAGCGAGAGGTTTAGGAGCGAACGAACCCCAGTAAGGCAGTGAAATCATGATTATCAGCGTCTTTTAAAGCATGGATGTAATTCTCACGAACGGTGCCATCTTCATCGATACTCGAACTGCCCCAAGTGAATTCTTCTTCGCCCAAAATACGTAGAAGTTTGTCAGTGACGAGGCGTGCATGGCGGCCATTTCCATTTACAAAAGGATGTATCTGAACAAGTCGATGGTGAAAGCGAATGGCTACTTCATCATTTGACCTTCGCGCATTAGTTGTGTCAGTAAGTTGCGCAAGAGTGTCAGCGAGGAGTGAATCCAGTTGAGTTGGAATATCCCACCATCTGATTCCAATATTCTTATCTGTCCTTCGAAATTGTTTCGCCCACCTCCATACTTGACCAAACATCCTTCCATGAATGGTTTTCAGCCGTTTGGCGGCTAATAGTTGTTCAGCACTCATCTTGGATCGGTCTAGCCAAATGTTGGCTTTGAGGATATTTTCTTGTTCTGCCTCGTTCAATTCTGATCTCATTGTTATTGCACGAGGAATCAATCCCTCTTTTTCTTCTTCAGTAAGGGGAGTTGAGCCAGGCGGTCCGTAGAAAATATCCTCGGGAGTCACTTCGGCCTATGTTTCGGAATCGCTGAATGCCAAACTTTCGGAGAATTCATTAGATCCTTGACTAGGGCCTCATAAACCGAATCCGTCAGTTCGGTTACTTGATCCTCAAGTTTCATCGAATGAGAAACATTTCCCATTCTTTGCGCGACGACCTTCTCGATTTGTTTTCGGAGAACATTTTCCAAACTTGAGTTCGGTATAAAGGCATATACAAACGAACAGTCCATGGCTTCTGCTGCGCGTTTGAGCGAATCCATTCCTGCTCTGCCCCCAGATTCTGATTCTTCAAGTGTGAGCACCGATTGCCGAGCTATTCCCATGCGGTCCCCAAGGTCGGCAGCGCTCATCCCGAGAGCTTCACGAATGGACTTAATCCATCCTTGTCTTGGGACAGTAAATTCTTCTTTTTTAGGGAATTTTTTTAGCCGGTTATCGAGGGTTCGGCGGTCACGTGCGCGGGATTCTCGGTTCACAGTCATGCTCCCTAATTGACATACTAGAGTCTGCTTTTTATGACAAAAAAAGCATAGCACAACCTGTCAATGAATGGCGCGAACCCTAACCAATACTTCGCAACACCGCAGTGACCTTGCCCAAGATTTCGCAATCATCGCCATTGATCGGTGCAAAATTATCGTTGGCCGGTAGGAGCCAGATGTGACCATCTTTGCGTGAGAAAGTTTTGACTGTTGCTTCACCATCGATCATGGCGGCGATGATCTCGCCCTTCTCGCAGTTCTTTTGTGAGCGGATGACGACGTAATCGCCATCGCAGATAGCGGCATCGATCATGGAGTCACCGACCACTTTGAGCATGAAGAGTTCGCCTTGGCCGACGATGGATTCAGGTAGAGGAAAAGTCTCTTCGATGGCCTGCTCGGCAAGGATCGGACCACCAGCGGCAATGCGACCGACGAGGGGAACTAACTTCGTGCGGTCAGTACTGGCGGAGTTCTCAAGGTGGGATGTTTCCCCAGGCAGTAGTACTTCCAGGGCTCTTCCCCGGGTGGGGTCGCGGCGGATGAACCCCTTCTTCTCTAGGGCTTGGAGCTGGTACTGGACCGAGGCGGGGGAGGCCAGGCCGGCTGCGGCACCGATTTCCCGCATGCTGGGCGGATACCCGTTGGTGATGAGGGCTTCCTTGATTGCCTGGAGGATCTTGAACTGGCGCGTGGTCAGCCCGTGCTCATCGGCGGGGCCATCGGGGAGTTCGGTGATGAGATCTGCAGGTTTGCTCGTTTTGGCCATGGTTTGAGGGTAGAGGAAGTTCATCAGAAATTCAAACATCTGTTCGAATTTATCTTGCGTTTTGTCAGTGGGGTGGAGTATAAATGTCCTATCGAACAAACGTTCGAAAAAGGAGTGAAGACCATGAGCGCAATCGCACTGCAGCATCCGTCCCTTCCACGTCTGGGTCTCAATAGACGCGGTCGGTTGGCGCGATTCCTCGTGGTGCTTTCTCTGACGGTAGTACTGGGCGCCGGTTTTGCCATGAAAGCTGGGGCGGGAGATTCCGTGAATCCGTCTCCTGCTTCCTATATAACAGTCGTAGTGGCCCCCGGTGAGTCCCTCTGGTCGATCGCAACTGATGCCGCGGGGAGCGGTGATGTACGGGCGATGGTGGATGAAGTCATGTCGGCAAACTCGCTTGCGACACCTGATGTGGCTGCGGGCCAGGTATTGCGAGTTCCCGCTTAATTCTTTTATTCACTTTTTTGATTGAACTTTACCTGTTAGCCTTGACTTATGGTCGCTAAGGTAAAGGCTAAGAAAAAAGCCCCTACTGCTAAAACTCTGGTAAAAACGCGCAAAGGGCGCACGACAACAACTCGATTGAGTTCTAAAAATCAGGTGACTTTGCCGGTGGAGATTATTCGAAAGGCTGGATTCAAAGTGGGGGACACTATTTATTGCACCGTGACAAAGGATGGAAAGATCGAGCTCTCTCCACCCCAGAACCCAATCATGAGCCTATTTGGTGCAGGCAATGGAATATTTGACGATCTCGATTGGGAAGCAGAAAGGGCAGACGCATGGGGCGAGTAACCCTCGACTCTTCCATCTTGATCTCGATGTTTTACGAAGGCGATGTGCACTGTGACAGTGTCAGAAGTTTTATGGATGGAAAAGATAATAGTTACTTCATTTCGACCATCTCTCTGGCCGAAACTTTGACACACGCATCTCGGAAGGGCCCGGCCTCCTTGAAACATATGGTGGAGCGAATCAGTGAAGCGATGACCCAGGTTTACGATGTCAATCAGGAGATAGCGGTTGCGGCGTCTATGGTTCGAGCAAAAACAGGCCTCAAGATTCCCGATGCCATTATTAGTGCCACTGCCACCTTTGCTAAAACCCAGCTCTGGACCCTTGATCGGCGTTTAGCCAAAGCCCATAAGGGGGCAGTCTTGATCGGGGGAGCGCAATGAATGACACTTCCGCACCACGGGTATTACGAATTGGAATTCTTGGTGCCGCTCAAATCGCTCCCAATGCAATCTGCATTCCCGCGGCCGTGCTTGGGCATCGACTGGTGGTTATCGGATCACGCGAGCTATCTAAAGCAGAAGCATTTAAGGAGCGCTGGGGTGTAGAGAACGCTGTCCAAGGGTATGAAGCCGTCGTCAATCACCCTGATGTAGATCTCGTTTATAACGCCCTACCAAATTCTCATCATGCGTTCTGGAACATAGCCGCACTTAAAGCTGGCAAAAATGTGCTCTCCGAGAAGCCCTTTGCCAGCAACTACGAAGAGGCGAAGCGTGTGGCTGACGTTGCGGCAATCTCAACCGGAAAAATAATTGAAGGCTTTCACTATCAGTATCACCCTTCAATACAACGCGCGATTGAAATTGCCCACTCCGGTGAACTAGGAAATATTCTCACTGTTACATCTGCATTCAATACTTCTCCACCACCCGATTCAGATATCTGCTGGAGCCTTGCTTTAGCCGGCGGTGCGATGATGGATCTTGGTTGCTATTCACTTCATATTCAACGCCGCCTTTCATTGGCGCTCTTCGGGGAAGAACCAACGTTGATTTCGGCTCTCAGTAGAGAAGGCAGGCCTGGTGTCGACACATTTATGGAAGCAAAGATTGCTTATAAGAATGGGGCGGTAGGGACCCTCTCGTGCAGTATGGAGTCCACTCATTTTGAGTCTACATTGCGGATTGTTGGTTCCGAGGGCGAGCTCTTTGTGCCATCCTTCGTTCAGCCTGGCATGGATGATTCGCTGGTGGTCACGATTGGTGGCACGAGTCGGACCGAAAGGACTACTCGAATCTCCTCTTACACTTGGCAACTCCAGGCTTTTGCCGAACAGATCGGCGGTCAAAGAGAGAGTGTGGGGGTAATGGAGGACGCCCTGGCCAATGCCGCATTTATCGACGATATTTACCGTGCAGCAGGGATGGCGACACGCCCTAAAAGAATTCATCCGGCACATATTGCCGAACCCTCAAGACTCGCTTTATAGTTACTACTAGATGTAGGGGTCCAAGCGCGATATAGTTCCATAATTAGTGGTTTTAACCACTCGTCAGGGAATTTCTAGAAAATCGCTTTATACCCCGAAAGCACATTAGGAAGGAAGACACGCCGCATGATCTGTCCATTTTGCCGACACGATGATTCTCGCGTCGTGGATTCTCGTCCCGCTGAAGACGGCACCCAGATTCGCCGCCGTCGAGAATGCCCGGAATGTGGGTCGCGATTTACCACCCAAGAAAGCGCCATTCTCAACATTGTGAAGCGAAGTGGGGCCACCGAGCCCTTTAGCCGCGAGAAGGTGGTCGCTGGAGTCCGCAAGGCCTGCCAGGGACGTCCCGTCAGCAATGACGACCTAGCTCTGCTGGCCATGCGCGTGGAGGAAACCCTGCGTGGCACCGGTCAGGCCGAGATCGAAGCCCAAGAAGTTGGGCTGGCAATATTGGCGCCACTGCGCGAACTCGATGAAGTGGCTTACCTGCGATATGCCTCGGTTTACCGTAACTTTAACTCCCTTGAAGACTTCGAAGGTGAGATCGCAGTATTGCGAGCTGTACATTCTCGAACATCTTTGCAGAGTAATTTCCCGGTTACGAATACACCCGCAACTAAAAGCAATGCTCTAACAAGCAACACCAAAAATTAACAGCACTACTAAAGAACCCGGAGAAATACACATGTCAGAAACGGTCATCAACCGACCAGCTAAGTCCACCGCCAAGTCCGGAAAAGGACTTGTACTCGAACGTATTTATACGAGCGCGGGAGTGCATCCATATGATGAGGTGACGTGGGAACGTCGCGATGTTGTTCAAACTAACTGGCGAACGGGTGAGGCAGTTTTTGAACAACGCGGTGTCGAGTATCCAGATTTCTGGTCGGTCAATGCATCGACCATTGTGACAACGAAATATTTCCGGGGCGCAGTTGGTGCAGAGAATCGCGAATGGTCACTCAAGCAAGTTATCGATCGCGTCGTTCTGACGTACACAAAAGCAGGCAAAGAAAACGGGTACTTTGCAACAGAGGCAGATGCTGAAGTTTTCGAGCATGAAATTACATACATGCTCCTTCACCAAGTTTTTTCTTTCAACTCGCCGGTCTGGTTTAACGTTGGTACACCGGCCCCGCAGCAAGTAAGCGCTTGCTTCATTCTCTCCGTGGACGACACTATGGATTCAATCCTCAACTGGTACCGTGAAGAAGGAATGATTTTCAAGGGCGGATCTGGTGCTGGCCTCAACCTCTCTCGTATCCGTTCGTCAAAAGAACTTTTGAAGTCCGGCGGAACAGCTTCTGGTCCCGTCTCCTTCATGCGTGGCGCTGATGCATCTGCTGGTACCATCAAGAGTGGTGGCGCAACACGCCGCGCAGCCAAGATGGTTGTCTTGGATGTGGACCACCCAGATATCGAAGAATTCATCGAGACAAAGGTCCGCGAAGAGGACAAGATCCGCGCACTTCGCGATGCAGGTTTCGATATGGACCTGGGTGGGAAAGACATCATCTCCGTCCAGTACCAGAACGCCAATAACTCAGTACGCGTGAGCGATAAGTTCATGCGTGCATATGAGAATGGCTCGGAGTTTGGACTCGTCGCGCGCTCAACCGGTGAAGTCATTGAGACCGTTGATGCACGCGGCTTGTTCCGCAAGATGGCAGAGGCGGCGTGGGCATGTGCTGATCCAGGAATTCAGTACGACGACACGATCAATGACTGGCACACCAATCCAGAGACTGGACGGATCAATGCATCCAACCCTTGCTCTGAGTACATGTCACTGGATAATTCTTCCTGCAACCTTGCCTCCCTCAACTTGATGAAGTTCTTGAAGGCCGATGGATCCTTTGATTCCAAGACCTTCGCTCGCGCAGCAGAGATGATCATCACTGCGATGGACATTTCAATCTGCTTCGCAGACTTCCCAACCCAGGCGATCGGTGAGACAACTCGTGCTTACCGCCAACTTGGAATTGGTTATGCAAACCTCGGTGCACTTCTGATGGCATCAGGCCTTCCATACGATTCTGACGGCGGACGCGCTCTTGCCGGTGCGATCACATCATTAATGTCGGGCATCACCTACAAGCGCTCTGCAGAACTCGCCGGAATTGTCGGCCCGTACGAGGGCTTCGCACGAAATGCAGCCCCGCATACTCGCGTCATGCGCAAGCATGCCTCGGCCTCCATCTCAGCTAAGTCAGTGACCACACTGGATCGCGATGTATGGACCGAAGCCAACAAGGCGTGGGACGCCAACACCGCGATCGGCGAGAAGAACGGATGGCGCAACGCGCAGATTTCAGTTCTTGCCCCAACCGGCACCATCGGTTTGATGATGGACTGCGACACGACTGGTATCGAGCCTGACTTCTCGCTGGTGAAGTTCAAGAAGCTTGTCGGTGGCGGATCGATGCAGATCGTCAACCAGACTGTGCCTGCGGCGCTTCGCAAACTCGGATACGTCGAAGAGACCATCGAAGCAATCGTTGAATTCATCGCAACACATGGTCACGTTATTGATGCACCAGGCCTCAAGCATGAGCACTATGACGTCTTTGATTGCGCATTGGGCGCTCGTTCCATCGCGCCTATGGGTCACGTCCGAATGATGGCTGCCTGCCAGCCATTCCTCTCCGGCGCGATCTCCAAGACCGTCAACCTTCCTGAGGAAGCAACTGTTGCCGATGTTGAAGAGGTTTATTACGAAGGCTGGAAGCTTGGACTCAAGGCACTTGCTGTCTATCGCGACAACTGCAAGGTCGGTCAGCCACTCTCTGACGGCAAAGCAAAGTCAAAGGATGCTCCCTCCGATGTTGCACCTATTGCGGCAGTTCGCAAGCGTCTTCCAAAGTCACGTCCAGCAATGACAACCTCATTCTCTGTCGGTGGCGCTGAGGGGTACATGACCTCTGGCGCTTATGCAGATGGAGCACTTGGTGAGGTATTCCTCAAACTCGGCAAACAGGGTTCGACTCTTGCCGGTGTCATGGATGCATTCTCCATCGCAGTCTCTATTGGATTGCAGTATGGCGTTCCGCTAGAAACATTCGTTGAGAAGTTCACCAACTTGCGCTTTGAGCCAAGTGGAATGACGGATGATCCAGATATCCGCATTGCACAATCAATGATGGATTACATCTTCCGTCGCTTAGCACTGGATTACTTGCCATTCGCAACTCGCTCATCGATCGGTCTTTACTCTGCTCAAGAGCGCGCACGTGCTCTCGAGACAGGGGAGTACACCGAAAACGCACCCACAGAGATTGATGAATTTGAACGCTCATCAGAACCAGTTGTTGTCGCGCCGATTGCAGTCTCAAAACCAGCTGATATCAAGATAACAACAGCACCATCACAGGGCTACGGATCTTCCACGGAATTGCTCGAAGCGATCTCCGGAATTAAATCCGATGCTCCTTTGTGTATGACATGTGGAGTGAAGATGCGTATCTCAGGTGCTTGCTACGTCTGCGAAGGCTGTGGCAATACATCTGGTTGCAGCTGATGTTCAATAAGCGTTTGGGAAGTTTAGAGTGAGGTGGCACCCATCTCGCGGTAGAAGCGGCAAGCAGGTCAGAACGGACAGACAAAGATTCAATGACTTCACTGCCACATGGAAGTTACTACACAGTTGATGTGAGTTATAGAAAATCCCCGGTTAATTTAATAACCGGGGATTTTCTATGAAACCAATGACGGGTGCGTAGAATATGCCTTACGCGTTTCGGATTAAATAATTTATTGTTTGCCAAGTCGTCCAGCATCCAGAATCAGTTCCAGCTCTTCGGGATTGAGTAGATATTCATCTGGCGATAGGTATGCATGACTTCGGCGTTTGTCTCGTTGAATTTGATGCCAGCGAGTTGTCATGGCGCGATATCGCGGCACGGTTGTATGGTGAGAGTTCCCTCCCTCGTGTTTGTCATCGAACAGATTCTTGAGTTCAGACCAACGACCGTTGGCGACGAGATAACGCGCGTAACCGAGCAGGGGTGCTTCTTCTGTCGAATTTAGATCGAATCCAGCGAATCCAGTCTCATGATCATTGAATTCTGTCCGTTGTTTTGCCGTGTATTTCTTGAGGCTTGCCCGAATTATTCGAAAAAGATCAAGTACATCCCACACGAATCGACATTGTTCTAAGGGAACCTCAGGGTCAAGTCCATAAAAAACTCTTTCATATTCGCTTGTGTATCCATTTTCAAGAACTTCGGCCAACCTCTGGTGATGTGTTGCTTCGTCGGTATCTTCTTCATTGTTCTACTCGTTGGGTTGCGGTCCTCTTTCCTTGATTTGCCGCCGTTTGGACAGTGCGATCTGGGCTTAGAACCTGGGTTCAAAAGACAACTTTGCTAGAATGATTGCGAAGTGGAGTATAGCCCAGTACAGTATGGGGTATAGCCAAGGGGGTTAAAAATGGTACTGACGTCACTGATCCGACCAAAGGTCGAGACAGAAGTTGCTCGCATCGATGAGAGCGTTCTCGTAATCAAAATAGCCGATCTTCGCAAGGATCGCACCCTTGCTGAGGTGGCCGCAGTTGTCGGCATTCGCCCCGAAGAACTATCCAAAATTGAGTCCGGTAAGACTAAGCAGATCCGTTGGGGAACTCTTCTGGGTCTACTGCGGGCCTACGACTGCGAAGTTGAGGACATCATCGCAGTCCGCAAAGTTGGCGCATCGCAAGGGTATGCACCAAGGGAGACCTACCTGACCGCCTTGCGCAATCGAGAGGCAAACATCCCAGTTCGACGCCTTACTCCGCACAAAGGAGAAGGTGGTGGGTTGAGTGAGGTAGCTATTGATGCGCTGTCTAAGCCTGTTCCTGCCCGTGTAGTTCGACGTACTTTTGTTCCTGCTAGCAAACGAAGCGCGAAGACCAAGTGAGTGAGAGCGCCAACTATTACCTAAAGACTCCACCTGATAGTTTGCAACAAGGCGACATTTGTTTTGCTCCGATCGCAAGATTGGAGTCCGATCCGCCGCCCGTGGGACATCGCTGGGCAGCCATGGATGAGTACGATCTAAGTATCAGCGAGGACGGCAAGGGTACGTCCGCGCTGAACGCTAAAGTCGGATACGGACCCGTGATGGTCATCTCTCACGATTGTCAGATGGATAAGGAGATGAACTCTCTCTATCAAAAGTTGCGCAACGGCAAACCTAAACTGAGTAAGGCCGAGGCGATTCGTAAGGCGGAGGAGGACCCTAATCTCGATAGGTTCATCACGGTCGTACCCATTCTTCTCATGTCAGAATTCCACACAGATGCTGTACAAATCAAGTCCGGGGAGACCATTGGTTGCTTCTATGTACCGCCACTACCAAGTGGAGAAATAGCCCAGGACAGCGTCGCGGATCTAGCCTACGCGGCCACCATAGATAGAAACTTGTTAGAAGACAGAGTGGCAAGTCTGAGCAATGACGCACGTGGTCGTCTGAGGTTGGCGCTGGCTCGGCTGTACGCGTTGAGAACTCCGGAGATTGGTTTTGAGATTGAGCAGGCGGTAGGACAGAAAATCACGGGTATCCATCGTGATCCTTCTTCTCCCGCGGAGGTCGTTTTTGATCTTCAAGACGGCAGCGAAATGCGTCTGATACTCAAGCCAGAAGCACCTCGACCGAGCAGGCCATCGGCAAGAGCTCCGAAAAAGAAGTAATTCGTAGGATCGAATCAAACTCAAAATCAGGTTGAGCGGATCTGTGTCTTGTCATTGGGAAATTGGTCATTGTAGAAAATGTGCTTCAGACGGATAGGGTGATTCGGGGGATTGGACGGAAGCCCAGACAAATGCGGTTGAACAGCGGCTAGACGGGCCTAATAAACAGACCGGGCGAATAAGAAAAGTAGAGATGCTGAGTGGGTTAAGGCTCGCCATACCGCTTGTCGAGTAAAATCAAGATTAGGTTAATATAATCCAAACTAGTATAGTTCAAACTATATTAATCCATACATGGAGGCAGGTGACATCCGTGAAAATTCCAGTCTTCAAGTGGTCCGCTGAGCCAAGATTCATTGGTCGTCAAAATTCCCTCGCCGAACTGGAAAGATGGTGGGCGGACGAGAATGCCGATCCAATAAATTTGTATGGGCGAAGACGCGTAGGGAAAAGTTGGCTCATTCGCAAGTTTGCACATGGGAAGAAGGCAATTGTCCTGGTAGTTGAGAAAACTACCAGGTCGCAGCAATTGATGAAGTTGGCTGAACAATTGACTAGTTATCTCAGTTTTACGCCAGCAATCAAAGATATCGGCGAGCTTGTCAGAATCTTGTACGGTCTGGCCGCGAGTGAGGAGATACTCGTTGTTATTGATGAATTTCCATACCTCCTTGGAACATCGGCAGCGGAGGTAAATTCTTCGCTTCATGTGGTAGCAAAAGTCATCGAGGATATGCGTGACGACTCGATGATCAAGCTCATTCTCTGCGGATCCGCTTTGGCTGAAATGGAGTCCATGCAGGAACACTCCAGCCCACTATTTGGACGACTCCAAAAATTTGAACTGAAGCCACTTACTTTTGCTGAGTCTCGTCCATTTTTTAAGGGCAGTAATGTCTTAGACCACATCACTCGCTACTCGGTCGCCGGTGGCATGCCCAGATACCTCAGTTTGCTTGGCGGTGGCGATCTTGCTCGAGTCCTCTCCGAAAAAATTGTTAACCCGAACTCGCCTTTGTACTCCGAGGTCACGTCCCTCCTGGAAGCGGAGCTGATTCAGCCCGGGGTTTACTTTGCAATTCTGGCTGAGCTGGCAGTTAGCCCAAAGGAAATCGGCGACATAGCCGATGCGATCGGTCAAGAATCCAATAGCCTGGGGACGTACTTGCGAAGGCTTGAAGCTATGCGGATCATAAAGAAAAAGCAGCCCGTTGGATCGGACCCAAAATCTCGAACCTACCAATGGGAGTGCATTGATGGCTTCATCCGATTTTGGTTTAGGTATGTTTGGCCATATCGAGCGGGACTTGAGTCCGGTGCAGACTCGCAAGCCCACGTCAATCAGCACATCATGCCTATGTTGGCCGAGCACACGTCATTGGAATTCGAACGTGTTTTTCAGCGATGGGTCATTCAGAAATATCCATCTTCGCCACTGGTCGGAAATTGGTGGGGTAAGGCGGCGTCTGTTTCAACCCCAGTCGAAGGGGCCGTCAGAAGTAAAGAAGAGATCGACGTTGTTGGAATTAAAGGGCGGAAAGTCCTCATCCTGGGCGAGGCTAAATGGAAGAACGGAAAATTGAAAGTTGCCGTAGTGAACGATTTGATCAATCACAAGGAACCGGCGCTGCTAGCCGCTGGCTTCACAATCGCGCCGTCGCGTCTGGTTCTACTCACTAGCCGTGGCGGTTTTACGAGAGACGTTAAGCGAATGGCGAGTGAAGATTCTCGGATACTTCTGTTGGATGCAGCCACTGTCCTAACCGAAGTGAGGTGAATCAATCTTTTGGGGAAATTTCCAAAAAGAGGGCTTATATCTAGTCCAAAATGTCTGTCATCGTCAATTATGGACTAAATATAAGCCACTTAGAGGTTACGAAAGATCCCAATTACTCCACAAATGGCTTACAATGAGTCCATGGGGATACAATGGCAACGATAGTAAGGAGCACTTCCGATTGGGAGGCCGAGTTGGGCAGTCGCGTTCGCCTCGTGCGCAAGCAGCGGAAGATGACTCAGCAAGAGTTGGCAGACCGATCCAATGTCTCGCGTTCGGCTATCAAGTACTTGGAAGCGGGCAAAGGGTCGAGCCTTGCCACATTCCTTAATGTCGTGCGGGCACTTGAACTAGATGAAAATCTGGATCAGATATTTGCGGTGGTCTCGACGATCTCACCGTTGGCGCTCTTGCAAGCTAAGAAAAAAGCCGGTCAGTTGTGAGCGTTTATGTAGCGGTCGATGTGATTGAAGTTAGATGTTGGGGTAGATCAGTCGGCGCGTTGGCATATGACTCAAGGTTGGGACTTAACGTCTTTGAGTACACCCCGGAATGGATATCAAGTGGCGTAGAACTTGCGCCGTTGCATATGGTCAATCGGTCCGGCACATACTCCTTTCCGCAATTAGCAAAGGAAACTTATTACGGTCTGCCCGCAATGATTGCCGATGCGCTTCCTGATGCATTTGGAAATGCTGTCATTGATGCGTGGCTGGCCGCGGAGGGAATTGCCAAGTCTGAGATAAAGACGCTGGATCGATTGGCGTACGCAGGAGAGAGGGCGCTCGGCGCGCTGACATTTCATCCAGCACAGCAGCATCTTCAAGGTCCCGCTACAGCAATCCAGATTGCGGATATCGTCGCCGGCGCTCGCCTCGTTCTCTCTGGCAAAGCCGCCGAGGCGGGTTCGGACCATGACGCTCTCATGCAATTGATTCAAGTTGGCTCATCAGCGGGTGGGGCGAGGGCAAAAGCAGTCGTTCAATATCAGCCACATACTCACCAATTTCGATCAGGGTATGTAAGCGCCGAGCCTGGCTTCGAACCCTGGTTAATGAAACTCGATGGAGTCAGTAAATCCGCTGACGGGTCCGTGAATTCTCTGGACAGACCAGAGCAGTTCACTCGAATTGAGTATGCCTATTACTTAATGGCGCAAGCAGCTGGCATAACGATGAGTGAATGTCGATTATATGAAGAGGGGAACCGCGCGCATTTCCTCACTCGCCGTTTTGACCGTGATAGTGAAGGCGGGCGGATTCATCTTCAGTCCTTGTGCGCGATGGATCAATTGGATTTTCGATATAGAGACACGCATGACTACTCACAATATTTCAATGTGATTAGAAGATTGGGAATGGGCACAGAAGAACTCACTCAGGCTTTTCGCCGCATGGTGTTTAACGTGGTTGGTATGAATCGGGACGATCACACCAAGAATGTGGGATTCCTATTGCGAGAAGACAGCACGTGGAATCTTGCGCCTGCATACGACGTGACTCATGCGTTCAATCCGGAAGGCAAGTGGACTCAACGCCACCAGATGAGTATCAACTCCAAATACGAATTCATCACGCTCGCGGATATTTATGAAGTTGGAAGCGCCCAGGCAATTCCTGCGTACAAGTCAGTTGTTGCTGAGATTCTTGATGTGGTAGATAGTTGGGTGACTTTTGCCAATCTGGCTGGAGTGAGCACAGAAAGTCAGAAAAGGATCGAAAAAGATATGGCCGAACATCGACTATAAATCCTCACGCAGAGTTACAGAAAGGACTCTTCTGATTACAACGGAGAGTTTTCTTTTATATAAATGATTTTTTCGGGTCATTTGTCATTGCAGTAACGAAAAAGTGGGTGTAAAAATAGAACCGCCTCGAGGCAAAACCCCGAGGCGGCCGTCCCACGTTAGGACTCGTTGTTGGTTTTACCACCATCGTGGCGAGATCGATGTTTTTCTATCACTAGAAAGGCAATTCGAATCACGCTTACGATGAGGGCTAGCCAACTGTGAATATCCATAACGGCCTCCTTCCTCGAATTTCCTAACGGAGGTTAGGAAATCAGGAGTTCAATTGGTCCGATGACGGATCGGTTGAACTCTCGAGGGAGCAGGCTTTGGGACGGAGTGAATGTAGAAGTGTTCAATGTGTGAGGATCTGAGGCGAACTCTAAATGTGCAGATCTACTGCCTGTGAAAAATTAAACAGCCACAATAAAATTCCTAGAATGTGTCCGTGAAATAGTTTTCTATATTTCGAGACGCTAGAAGATTTGATTCCCGTACTTCAGGATGATGGCAAGGGCGAGTGCAGTGAGTATGGCGCCAACAACGACATTGTCCCAGCCGGCGGATACTGCCTTCACGATTTTGGCGTTGACCCGTTCGGGCAAGGGGAGATTTCCCTCAAGAGCGTTAACTTTGAACATGCTTGAAAAGACCGTTGTTGTTGTGAATGTAACGAGCAAACACCATGGGCAGAAGGCGCCGATGACAAAGTAAGACTGCGTGAAGAGCCAGAAAGCGAAGACCAGACCAATGAAATAGACGCTGGTCGCGATGCGCATGAATGTTTTTGGAAAGTGGACGCCAACGAGTCCGGCTACCGCCAAGGTGATGACCACAGGCTCGCAAATGAGGCCAAGGAATGCATTAGGGAAGCCGAGCAAATTGGATTGCCATGAGACGGCGACTTTTCCGCAGGAAATGATGGCATTGATATTGCAGGCGAGCTTTGAGTCCGGGTTCTTCGCGAGCTCTATTGCATCAATCGAGAGGACGAGGGATGCGGTGATGCTGGCGATCGAAGAAACGAGCATCGTGATAAAGGTTCCACGGTGTCGTACCGTTCTGAGTGCCGTTTCAATTTCGCTCACAGGTTCATCCAATCGCTCTCTTTGTTCGTCGGCGAGTCTACCTGGCGAGGTTGAGATTCACGCACTTCGGCTATGCGACAAGAATCGAACGCTTAGAAAGACCCAAAAAGTAGCCATCTATCAAGGTTTTTGGAGCTTCTTCAATAGATGCTGAGACACCAAGGGTGATGAAAAGCGGGGTGAAGTGCTCTACGGTTGGGTGGGCATAGGGCATACCAGGCGCCTTGGTCCTGAAGTTTGCGAGTGTTTCCACATCGCCGCTGGCGAGCGCCTCGGCAGCCCAGGTATCGAAATCACTCGACCATGTAGGTGCGACTGCATCTGCTCGCCAGTCGCGAAGGTATGGAAGGCCATGAGTCATGAAACCAGAACCGATGACGAGGACTCCGTCATCGCGAAGTGGTTGCAACCGTTTACCTAATTCGATGAGTCGGTATGGGTCAGAAGTCGGCATCGACATTTGCAGTACAGGAATATCTGCATCGGGATACATGACGCGAAGTGGAACCCAAGCGCCGTGGTCTAGCCCACGATTGCTCTGATGGACTGGTTCTGAATCTGGCATCAACGCCGCGACCTTTGTAGCAAGCGCAGTTGCATCGGGGGAGTCGTATCTCATTTCGTAAAACTTGCGATCAAATCCACTGAAGTCATATACAAGAGGTGAGTTTGCGGCGGCGTTGCTTAAAGTGACTGGCGCGGATTCCCAGTGCGCAGAGACAATCAAGATTGCTTTAGGTCGCGGAAGATCTTGTGCAATCTGGGTCAGTTGGCTCGACCAGAGAGGATCGTCCAGGAGCATGGGAGCTCCGTGGCCGATGTAGAGAGCGGGCATCTTCATAGGCAGATCATATACAATATAGTTGAAAGTTCAACTACTATCGAGAGCGTGAGATTTGCACCCGCTCCAGTTTGAAGTCTTTTTCGGACAACCGGGACATGCGGTTCGGCTCAGGGACCAAATGGGGGAGTCTTGCGGCTTGCCCGATAAACTACTGGCATTTACGGGCTTCATTCACGCTTGAGAATCGCGATTGATAGGAAAAGGTGCTTACACGGGGTAGTCGAAGTCGGCTGATGATTCTTGCCGGAACCATGGGATTTCTCATGTATGGAATGGCCTACTCAGTGCCTCTCCTCAAGAGAGATATGGAGATAACAAGAGCGCTGGCCTCACTTCATCAAATCGGGTTTGCAATCACGATCACCGCGGCTTCGTTCTATGCCCCCAAGTTGTTATATCGCTTCCCACCGAGAAAGATCATGACTCTCGCGTGGATCATCACCTCCTTGAGCGTTCTGGTATTCGCCCTTGGCCAATCCCTTTGGGTCACAGTTCCGGCAATGTGTTTCACGGGTATTGGAAGCACCCTTTTCAATAACGTGAACGCAGCAACATTGGGAGCAGCATCGGGCAATTCAATGCAGGTGATGCTGCGCCAGTCAGGGATCGGAACTTCGTGTGGAGCAATCGCTCCCACAATCATCGGAACTCTGATCGGTGTCGGTATTCCTTGGAGGGTCACACTTGGAGTATTTGCAATTCTCTGCGGATTCCTTGCTACGAAGCTTATGCCTGTGATTCCTGAACGTTCGATCAAAAGGCCTGTTCCAGGTGAACGGCATTGGGATTTGTCGCTCATTATTCTTGTGATTTTCAGTTTGAGTGCGAATATCTTGGAAATCGCAGCGGGAGCGTGGGCTCTGGATTTACTTATTTCACGCGGCATGGTCGTGAGTGCTGCGGTAATCCTCGCGGCATTCTTCAGTTATGGAATCGCAGTGTCCAGACTCGGATTCTCGTTTAGTTCGAAGGTGACGATTAAGACAGTATTGGTTATCTCTTTTGCACTCTCGCTCATGGGTCTCATCTTGATCATCACAGCGCACACTTCAGCAATGACGATGATTGGACTTCTCATCGCCTCCCTTGGAATCGGTCCTTTGAGCGGTCTGGCCCTTACTCTCTGTGCCGCATCTTCAAAGGGTGCCGATACGGGGATCGCAGCCAATGGCATGGGCGTCGGTTTCGCAATTGGAATTGGTCCATGGATCATGGGTTTCGTGAGTGACAGATCAGGATTCTCGACGGCTTACTCATTTCCAGTCTTGATGTTAATGCTGATGATGGGCTTCTTCTTTTTGGCCAGGAGAGATCGCAATCCGAATACGGTTGCTATTTCGTCATAAGAATGACGTGAAGGTTGCGGGGACCGTGCACGCCTTCGACTCGTTCCAACTCAATGTCACTGGTGGCAGAAGGTCCCGAGATCCAGGTCTGGTGCTCTTTCGGATTGAGCGCTCGGATGGCCTCAACAACAGTGCCTACGACATTCTCTTCCTGAACGATACAAATATGGGTATCTGGGACTAATGAAATCGCGCGGCGACCTTGAGTCGAATCCGAGTGGTTGAGGACGATGGTTCCGGTGGCGGCGATGCCCAGTTCACTCGAGGTGATGACGCAATCGAACTGGTCGAGTTGCTCCGGCGAGAGATTGAAATCGGTGGTACCCATTGCCCATTCTGCAGGGAGCCCAGCGGGGAGGAGGATATTTCTTAGACCGTACTCAGCGAGAATATTTGAAATAGTTGAGGCCACATCGGCGGTGCGCACAAAAGTGGCCTGGTAATCGAGGATTCGATCCTCAAAGAGATAGAGCAATTCTTTGCGAGAGAGAGTTAGGGATGTGCCATAGGTGCGCTCGACGAGGGGTGTAGTCATGCCGGCTCGGGCTGTGTTGATCCGATTGAGGATGTCGTCGCGTGAGGTGCTCATCGATGGTGCTTGCCGGAAAGTCGAGGGGTGGGAATATTTCTAAAGGCGCTCCATTTTCGCAGAACGGGAAGATGACGGGCAATTGTTTGCATCGACGCACTGGCGATGAGCGGTGCGAAGGTGGAAGTGAATCGTGAAAGGTATCTAAGTCCTTGGGGTCCGAGGGCTTTTGACGCAATGCGCATGACCAATTTTTCCAAAACGCTAGCGTTATCGCGATTCTCCTTTGCGCGCAGGTGGACCAGGATCTTTGGAATATTGATTTTGACCGGGCAGACGTCATAGCAGGCGCCACAGAGAGTGGAGGCAAAGGGGAGTGTTTTTGCTTGTCCGGGGCCAAGAAGTTGGGGCGTGATGATGGCACCGATGGGGCCTGGATAGACGCTGCTGTAACTGTGCCCGCCCGTGCGTTCATAGACAGGGCAGACATTCATACAGGCAGAGCAGCGGATGCACGCGAGTGCTTCTCGCCCCACCGTATCGGCGAGTGTTTGGATGCGGCCATTGTCGAGCAAGATGACGTGGCGTTCTGACGGACCGTCCCCACATTTACCCGTCCAGAAACTTGTGTAGGGATTCATCCGCTCTCCGGTGGCCGAGCGTGGAAGTAGCTGGAGGAATACTTCCAGGTCATTCCATGTCGGAAGGATTTTTTCTATTCCAATTATTGAGACCAGAATCTCAGGAAGTGTCAGACACATACGTCCGTTGCCTTCTGATTCGACGACGCAGAGGGTGCCAGATTCGGCGATTGCGAAGTTGGCGCCACTCACTGCCATACGAGCGCTCAGGAACTTTTTACGCAGATGAGTACGTGCAGTCATCGCAAGTTCTGTGGGGGAGTTGGTGAGCGAACTGGATGCTTCGGGGATTTCTTTCACAAAAAGGTCGCGGATCTGATCGCGATTCTTATGAATGGCAGGAACAAGAATATGAGATGGATGTTCATCTGCAAGCTGGATGATTAGCTCGGCTAAATCTGTTTCTTTCGCACTAATCCCATATTTTGCCAAATGTTCGTTGAGGCTGATCTCATCGGTTGTGAGCGATTTTACTTTCACTACTTCTGAGATTGTGTTATCGAGTGCGATTTTTGTGACGATCTCGCATGCTTCTTTGGAGTCACGCGCCCAGTGGACCGTTCCTCCTGCCTCAGTAAATTCCTTTTCGAATCGTATTAAATGGGTGGATAGCTCAGCCATCGCGGCCATCTTGATGTCGTGCCCGGCTTGACGAAGTGCCTCCCAATCCTGAACTTCGGCGACGACTCGTGCTCTCTTATTGCGAATGGTGGTGGTCGCGCGATTGAGGTTGGTGCGTAGTTGTGTGTCTTTGAGCGCCTCTTTGGCAAGTTTTGGAAAAGGGATCGGAACCCCAGAATAACCCTTACCCACGGCTGGCCAGAATTTCCGCAAGGTGGATTACCTCTATTGGCGTTTCATTTTTTTGAAGCCCACCGCCGATATGCATCAGACATGAGTTATCAGCGCTCACCACATATTCGGCAGCAGTGCTGACAATATTTGTGAGTTTGTCATGGAGCATCGCGCCACTCACATCGGAATTCTTCACACTGAAAGTGCCGCCGAATCCACAACATGAATCTGCCGCCGGCAGTTCGATGAGATCGAGGCCTCGAACTGCGCGAAGGAGTTGTTGCGGTTTGTCTCCGAGTTTGGCCACACGCAGCGAGTGGCATGTTGTGTGGAGGGTGACTCGGTGGTTGAAAGTCGCTCCCACATCAGTGACATTGAGGATGTCAATGAGAAATTCTGAAAGGTCAAAGCACTTAGATACTAATTCCGGGCGGTCCTCATGTTCTCGCAGCGATCCGATGCAGGAAGCTGAGGGAGCAACGATGTAATCGCAGTCGGCGAAATTCTTCTCAACTCGATCAATGAGTGGCTTGGCCAATTCTGGATAGCCCGAGTTGATATGCATCTGACCGCAGCAGACTTGTTCGGTATCAGCGATGACGACGCCTAATCTTTCAAGAACAGTCCGAGTCGCCTCCACTGTTCGCGTGTAATAAAGGGAGTTGATGCAGGTGGCGAAGATGCCTACTCTCATGGCTGTGTGTTCACAGCAGGAGAGTACGCCCGAATGGACGCTTCAATGTGAGCGTACATAGTCGAGCGAGCCAGAGGTGCGTTTTTCTCAATGATTGCTCGGGAAATTTCCTCATGCTGTTGGAGGGCGAGTTGGCCCGATTCGGACTGGTAGTAGTGGTCGAAGAAATCTTGGATGAACTTGGTCCGTGTTTCTGGAACTAGTTGTTTGTTGTTTTTTGCTGCAAGAAAAAGACGGAACAGGTGGAGATGACAGTGCGTGCCCTCGAAGACGCGGCGCACAGTTTCGTTTCCTGACATGCGCGAGATGAGAAGGTGAAAACGGGCATCGTGTTCGGTCAGCGCTTGAATCTGCTCGTACCCTTTCAATTTTAAAGCGTCATGCGCAGCCTTAATTTCTTCCTTTAAATCTTTGGCACCAGCATCATCAATGGATAATGCTGCTCGCTCGGCCGACCAGGGCTCGACGAGAAGTCGGAATTCAAAGAGATCGTGGAATTCCTTCATTGTCAGTAAATTCGTTGCCGAATATCCTTTGAGAGGTTCTTTGAGAATGAGGCCTTCTGATTCAAGTCGTGCAAGGGATTCCCGAATAGGTGTGTGCGAAACCTCGAGTTGAATTGCTAGGGCATCAATGTTGACACGTTGCCCAGGGGCGATCTCGTGGTCAAATATTTTTGCTCTGATCACACGGTAGATCTCGTCCGAAAGTACTGACTGCCGTGGCGCTTTTTTTAGCGGACGATTCTCAGTCATATCTCCCTCGGAAGGACCTTAAGAAGAATAAGCGACAACTCGCGAAGTCATTTCGCCGATTCCCTCAATGCCAGTTGAAACAACCTGTCCTGCGCGAAGGTACTTGGGTGGCTTGAATCCCAGTCCAACACCAGAAGGTGTTCCGGTGTTGATGATGTCACCAGGGAATAGTTCCATAAATTGACTGATGTACCAGACGATGTGATTGAGTCCAAAGAGAAGATCACTCGTGCGGGAGTCTTGCCGTACTTCGCCGTCTACTTTGCACCACAGTCGCACATCGTTTGGATCAATTTCATCCGGGGTGACGATGCATGGACCGATTGGGTTAAATGTTGGGAAGGACTTTCCTTTTACCCACTGGCCTGACCGCTCTGTCTGCCAGTGACGCTCACTCACATCTTGCGACATTGAATAACCCAAGACGTAATTGGGAGCATCGTCGGGCGATGAGAGGTAAAGCGCGCGCTTGCCGATCACAATCGAGAGTTCGACTTCGTAATCCGTAGCGGTGCTATTGGGCGGAATCACGATGTCGTCGTTTGGGCCAATGACGCAGTCAGGTGCCTTCATGAAGACAACTGGCTCGGCTGGGGTAGCCCCGTTTGTTTCGGCAATGTGCTTGAGGTAATTCATTCCCACACAGATCACCTTGGTGGGTCGATCGATCGGCGCACCTATGCGGGTGCTAGAGAGTGCAACGCGTGGAAGGCCGGAAAGGGTAGCGGCCGCTACCTTTGCCAACGCGCCTTGCTCAAGGGTGGTTCGGTTCCAGTCAGGGATGAGGGAATCCACAAGTACTGCCTCATCGCCGACGATTACCGCGGGCCTCTCTGTCCCAGGTGCCCCAACCCGTGCAATTCTCATTTTCTCCCCATTCTCGCCGATCAGCGAAATCCTATACGAAAATGGGAAGGGCTCTGTCACCGTATCTGGATCGGGAATGTGGGTGGGAGTGGCTAAGGTGCACTCCATGAGCGAGCTACTGGATCAGGTCCGAGCCGCTCTGGAAGCCGCAGTCGAGGCAATCGGCGGATCTACGCGTGAGGGTCAGATCGAGATGGCCGAAGCGGTGGCCAACGCCCTGACAGATCGCCATCACCTCATGGTGCAAGCCGGCACCGGCACCGGCAAATCTCTGGCCTACCTGGTCCCGGCTCTTGTTCACGGCAAACGCGTTCTTGTAGCGACCGCGACCTTGGCCTTGCAGCGTCAGCTCGTGGAGAGAGATCTCCCCAGAATTGTGCCGGCCTTGGAGAAGGTACTAGAGCGCGAGATTACGTATGGAATTTATAAAGGCGTAGGAAATTATATCTGCTTGCAGAAGATGAATAGCGAGACCTCAGATCCCGATGGCGATGTTCTGCTGGAAATCAGTTCTCTTGGATCGGATGCAAAGCGGCTTCACGCCTGGGCCAAAACTCCAGGCGTCACAGGGGATCGCGATGATGCACCCGATGTCGATAGGCGTGTATGGATGGCAAATTCTCTCTCAGGTCGCGAATGCGTAGGTGCCGATGTCTGTGCCTACGGACATCAATGTTTTGCCGCGCTGGCAAAAGCAAAGGCCGCAACAGCTGACGTAGTCGTAACAAATCACACATTGCTTGCCATCGAGATTGTCGAATCTCATCCGATATTGCCCGAACGCGATGCCGTCATTCTGGATGAAGCACACGAATTTATGGATCGAACGACGCAGGCCGTAACGGAAGAATTGACCGGACATCGTGTCTCGCGATCTGCTGCAATGGCAAGAAAACATATGCCTGGCAAGGCATCGGATGCACTCACCAAGGCGGCAGGTGATTTTGAAGATGTGATGGATGAGTACGGACAGCGCGTGAAGTTCGAGCCGGCATTGCAGGGCAGGCTTGTCGAATTACCGTCAGAATTGGAAGCGCCCATCCGTAAAGTTCGTGAAGCAGCACAGGCCGTCCTTCAACTCATCAGTGCCGATGAAGAAATCGTGGACTCTGATTCCATCGCCGAGAGGGCGCGAGTCAAAGGTGCAGTCAATGAAATCTCAACAACCGCTGCTAAATTATTGAAACTCGGAGCAGGGCAAGTCCTCTGGTACGAACCCACATTTTCAACTCTGCATCTTGCACCGTTGGCAGTTTCCGCCGTCCTTCGTGAAAACCTGCTTACCAAAACGCCAGTAATTGCCACTTCTGCAACGTTGGCTGTCGGCAATAGTTTTAATGCGATGGCGCGCAATATTGGTTTTGTAATCGGCGATACTGCTGAGGAAGAAATGGAAGTCGAAGAAGGGGATGTAGATCCAGCAAATGTGCAGATGCTCGATGTTGGCTCACCTTTTGATTTTGCCAACCAGGGGATGCTCTATCTGCCCAAACATCTGCCCGAACCCGGCCGTGATGGTCCAAGTATTGAAGCACTGACCGAACTTGGCGAACTTATTGATGCAGCCGGAGGTCGGACTCTCGCACTCTTCTCGTCATGGCGGGGAGTCGAGGCTGCTGATGCGCACCTGCGCAAAGTGCTGGCTGAGTTACCCATCAAGGTCATCACTCAAAAAAGAGGCGATGCAGTCGGACCTTTGGTTGAGCGATTTGAAAAAGACGAGACATCCATTCTTCTCGGCACCATGAGCTTGTGGCAGGGAGTCGATGTTCCTGGCCCATCCTGCACCCTGGTTGCAATTGATCGGATCCCATTCCCAAGGCCCGACGATCCCGTGATGTCTGCACGTGCTGCAGAAGTCGATGCAGCGGGTGGCAGCGGATTTATGAAGGTCTCCCTTCCACGTGCGGCGCTCTTACTTGCGCAGGGAACAGGACGACTCATCCGCTCAATGGATGACCGCGGAGTGGTTGCGATTCTTGATTCACGGATCATCACTAAAAGGTATGGATCGGTCCTTCTCAACTCTATGCCTCCGCTCTGGCGAACCTCGGACGGGAAGACCGTGCGAGATTCACTTCGCCGACTCCATGAATACATGACAAAATAGTCCAATGCCTCGGATTAGTACCGCCACCCTCGCGCAACACCGCGATTGGCGACGTCAACAACTCATTTCTGCGGCCTCAGCAATTGCTCTTGAAGACGGTGGGCGCGCGGTCACTGTTGCTGCGGTTGCCGAACGTGCCGGACTTTCTCGCACATCTGTCTATGAATATTTTGGAAGTAGTGCCGAACTTGTGGCTGACCTTGTCATTGAGGAACTCACTAATTTTTCTGAGGCACTTCGCGAGTCAACTGATGCGTCACCTGATCCTTATCAGGCGATTCGGAATTGGATTGATGCGGCACTTCGCTATATCGCCGATGGTCGTCACTTGCTCGCTAAAGCCTTCAGCGCAACGTCGCTGCCTATCGATCGCACCCATGAGATTGTTGCGGCTCATAGGGCTTTGCTGGCACCCTTAGAAACAGCCCTATCTGACATTGGTGTAGCCGATGTGGTTCACGCTCTCGTACTAATTCAGAGTGTTACAGATGCCGCAACGCGAAGAATCGAAACTGGAAGTGATTCGGATTTGGAGATTGAAACCGCCACCAACTTCTGCATAGCCGGTATCGACACATTGGTGAGGGGTTAAAGAACCTCTTCTGCGATTTAGAAGTCTCGCTCCAGTATGGCGTGTACGGCGGGCCACGTTTTCGCGAAACTTGGATGCAGAGGCATTGCGTCAATTTCGCTCCACGCAATCCAACGCAATTCTTGTGACTCTGCATTCATCTCATGCGGAAAAAGTTCGGGATCTGCAAGTGCAACCACCGTGTCATAACGCCAATCGACATGATCATCTGTATGAGTAGAGTGGACCTGGAGGAGGGTCGGATCTATTCCGGTCTCTTCCACCGCTTCGCGCAATGCCGCTTCGAGAACGCTTTCGTGCGAATCGCGCGCTCCGCCGGGAATTCCCCACGTATCGCCATTGTGAACCCATTCGGAGCGATGTTGTAGGAGGAGTGTTTTCTCTCGCACTAAAAGGATTCCAGCGGCACCGTGTAGCCCCCAGTGCTTTCCGCCGCAGCGACACTGAACCCATCCGTCGCCATCTCTGTGCGCCATGAGACCACCTTATGACCAGGTGGACTCCCTTTCCACAGAGAAACTCACGGAGAGGGCGAGGTAGTACTCACACTTTTACCCTTGCCGACATGGCCCTTTCATATAAAACCCGCTCCTCACTAATTTTTGCGCTTTTACTCATCACTCAGACCACGCCGAGTCAGCTGAATGCAGCGCAGTGCGTCAGCAAAACATGTCTTGATGTATATGTCGAAAACGGTCAGATTGTCATTGAAGGGAAGAAGGGATCGGGACAGAAGTCGACCGCAACGGTGAAAAGAAAAGTTGTTGTTGTCAAACCGAAAGAAAAAGTGGTGCCGAAAAAGACTATTCCTAAGCCGAAAGTAACCACTACGCGTCGTTCGCCCGTTTTTGTGGCACCCCGCAAAGTAGCTCCCGTGAAGGCACATCCAAGGAAGAGGATTGTGCGAAAAGTTTTGCGCAAGGTTGCACCGGTACTTTCTCTCAACGATAAATTGGTGAAACTCCTTCCCACCGCCTCAATTGCCAAGCAACCTGCCGAGAACGCTCTCGTGAATGTGCCGGTTATTTACTGGTGTGATCTGCCGACAGTCTTCACCGCAAAGGTTTCGGTTGTCGGGGAGATCGTGGATGTGGCGATGCGACCGTCCTTTATCTGGAGTTTCGGTGACGGAACATTCTTTGCCACAACCCAGCCGGGTAGGCCGTACCCAGATCAAAGAATTACGCACACATACTCACATTCCGGCACCTATCTCGTCACGATGTTGGCCACCTGGGGTGGAACATGGAGCCATAACGGAGTGACGCGAGCGATTACGGGGCAGATTCGTAAGTTATCAGTGATCACGCTTTCAGTTGAAAACGGGCCCACCCGCTTTATTCAATGATTCATTCACTCTTGTCGTCTTTCCACAACCGGAGTCGAATAGAGAGAAAGATGTGGGTGCGTTCGGGAAACCTTCGCTCTTATGACAACACTTACCTCACCACATGATCTTCTTGCAGCTGTTCCATTTCTCATTGGATATCACCCCACGAATTCGCTGGTCATCGTCTCGTTAAAAGATGATGCCATTGGGATGGCGATGCGGGTGGACTACCCTTCTCTCGCATCCGACAAAGAAGAGCCCTACGATTCCCTGGTTCTTCACCTTCTCCGCGAAGGAGCCGAAGGCGCACTGGTTGTTGCCTACGTCCCAGATGACCGAAGTGATGGCGAGAATGTTTTAGGAAATATCGCATCAGCAATGCTCCGAGCAGATATTCCGCTTCGTGAGTCGCTCTTGATTGCCAACGGCAGATGGCGCTCAGTTCTTTGCACCGATAGTGATTGTTGCCCGACAGAAGGGAAAATACTTCCTGAAATTTCTACTTCCAGAGTTGCGGTGGAGCAGGTTGCTCAAGGCAGGCCAATGCCCTTTGCGGATGTCGACGGGCTTACCGAATCAATCGCACCGCTCTCTCTTTCCAGGGATTTAGATTTTTTGGCCAGCATTCATAGTTACCGCATCGATCCCGATTCGACAGGGATCCAATTGGCGCAGCGCGGCAGTGCAACTTCTGTGATCGACCTTGCCGCACGCTTTGTGGACGACTCGATCGGGAAGGATTGCGAATCAGACCTTGAACTCACCGCGCGTGTCATTGCCGGGGTTGGTGACATACAAGTAAGAGATTTTGCGCTGGGTTCTCATGATGAGACGAGCATTGATTCTTACTGGGCGATGTGGCGCTATCTCACGCGTGTCGCCCCCGCCGGGTTCGTGGCACCTATCGCCAGTCTCTTTGCAGCGCTCTCTTACGAACGCGGTGAAGGAGCCCTGGCGCAGCGGGCGCTTGACCGGGCGCTCTCCGATGATCCGGCATATTCATTGGCCGCACTCTTGCGCAGAGTATTTAGTGCCGGGTGGCCCCCCGAGTCCTTTGCCGCGATGCGAAGGGACCTGCACCCGAAGGTCTGCGCTGGGATATTTACTGACTGACACGCAAGTTTCGAACCCTTCTGCTTTGGTCTAGAATCGCTGCCAAGGTCACGAGTTCCAGGTACGAGCCCCGGCTAACTGGACGGCAACCCTCCATCGCGGCGGGGTGCTCCGGGTGAAGACCGGGTTGGTGGTTTCGCTACCGGCAAGCGCGGAGGTTTTCATGACATCATCGGTTCATTCTGGGGCGCCCACGGGTGCTTGGCTTGAATTCCAAGATCCTGGCGATCGCGAGTTTGTCTCCATTGGATCTTTAACGCTCGAAAATGGCGCGGTGCTTCCAGATGTCACCATTGCTTATCAGAGTTGGGGCAGATTAAACGCAACTCGCGACAATGCCATTCTCGTCAATCATGCGCTTACTGGTTGGTCAGATGTTCCCGGGTGGTGGCCCCTCATGGTCGGACCGGGAATGCCATTGGATACCGATAAATATTTCATCATCTGCCCCAATGTCATCGGTGGATGTCAGGGGAGTACAGGTCCATCCAGTTTGGCGCCTAATGGAAAGCGATATGGATCTCGTTTCCCGTCAATCACCATCCGCGACATGGTTGCGGCGGAAGTCGCCTTCAGCGACGCAGTCGGAATTTCGCACTATCGCTTAGCAGTGGGTCCATCGTTGGGTGGAATGCGCGCCCTTGAATGGGCCGTTCAATTCCCCGACCGCGTTGCCGCCATCTGCACCATTGGATCGTCGGCAGTGGCCACTGGAGATCAAATCGGTACCGCTTCGATTCAAATCCGTGCGATTAAATCCGACCCGCACTACTACGAGGGGGATTACTACGAGAAGACACACGGTCCCGACGGGGGAATGGGAATTGCGCGCCGGATAGCTCACTTGACCTACCGCACAGAAGCCGAGATGGATGTGCGTTTCGGACGCGAACTGCAAGGTGATGAGACTGGTCGATACGCCGTCGAGTCCTATCTTGACCACCAGGCGCAGAAACTGGCGAAGAGGTTTGATGCAAATACATATATTGCCCTGACCGAGGCGATGAATTCGCACGATATTGGTCGTGATCGAGGAGGAGTCGCGGCTGCGCTCAGGAGCATTCAGATTCCAGTCATGGTCGTATCTATCGATACGGATCGCCTCTTTCCACCCCGGCTCCAGGCCGAGATTGCCGACCTTGCTCCCAAGGCGCAGCCCTTAGCCTCGATCTCCTCACCTTTTGGACATGACGGGTTTTTGGTGGAAGTTGAAGCTGTGGGAGAGGTCATACGGCACTCCCTCACGCTGGGGTAGAGAGTTTGGTGCCAAAAAAGGGTTCTCAATGTGCATTTACCCCTGTGGATAATTTATAATATAGCCATCGCTTCTTCGTGGTTGATCGATAAGAGATTGGCTCAGCGAAGATAAAACAAAGGACTGATGTGGCTGCTCTTAGTGCGCTCAAAAACAAGGCCAAGACAACAAAAAAGGCAGCGCCTAAAAAAGCGACTGTCAAAAAGGCCCCTGCGAAGAAAGTAGTCGCGAAGAAGACGGCAAAAATTCCAGTGAAGAAAGAATTGACCGTCGCCGATATTCGGTTGATCATCAGTGCGAAGGAAGCGATTGCACGTCAGAAGGAAGTGAATGAAGAACTCGCAGAGCGAGGTGTGACCAGTTTAAATCGGATTCCAAAGAAAATTGATAAGCCGCTAGTGGATGAGGCCCGCGAACTTCTTACAACTGTTCCTGCCCTTATCGAGAAAGTCCGCAAGCACGGTCTCGGTACTCCCAATCGCATTTTGAAAAAGACAGAGTACGCACTTGTTGCACCAAAGATTATTCCAGTTTCAAAGACGGATGCTCCAGCAGTTGTCAAGATCGACGGCGAAGATGTAGAACTTGAAGAAGTCGAACTCGAAGATCTTGATGCACTGGTTGCCGAAGTTGTTGCAGATGAGCCGGTGGAAGACAAGGCGAATGCGCCACGTGTTGTAAACCTTGCAGAAGAGAGCAGTGGCACCGAAGAGAACGCCTTTACACTCAAAGCCTCTGAGGAAGATGATGCCCCCGCACAGACAGTTATGACTGCCGGCGCGACTGCAGATCCAGTTAAGGATTATCTGAAACAGATCGGCCGAGTTGCTCTCCTCAACGCCGAACTTGAAGTAGAACTTGCTACCAGAATCGAAGCGGGACTTTTTGCAGAAGAGAAGCTTGCAACTGATAAGAAATTGGATAAGAAACTTAAGCGCGAACTTGAGTGGATCGCGGAAGATGGAAGGCGCGCAAAGAACCATTTGTTAGAGGCGAACTTGCGTCTGGTTGTTTCACTTGCCAAGCGTTATACCGGCCGCGGAATGCTCTTCCTCGACCTTATCCAAGAAGGAAACCTCGGACTTATCCGCGCGGTCGAAAAATTTGATTACACCAAGGGTTACAAATTCTCCACCTACGCAACATGGTGGATTCGCCAAGCGATTACTCGCGCGATGGCTGACCAGGCACGAACCATCCGTATTCCAGTACACATGGTTGAAGTAATTAATAAGTTGGCTCGAGTTCAGCGCCAGATGTTGCAGGACCTCGGTCGCGAACCGACTCCAGAAGAGCTTGCCAAGGAACTCGATATGACCCCCGAAAAGGTTGTAGAGGTTCAGAAGTACGGCCGCGAACCAATCTCGCTTCACACTCCCCTTGGAGAAGAAGGAGACTCTGAATTTGGAGACCTTATTGAAGATTCCGAGGCGGTCGTTCCAGCGGATGCAGTCTCGTTTACTCTGCTACAAGAGCAACTACACGCAGTACTCGACACCCTCTCTGAGCGTGAAGCTGGTGTAGTGGCCATGCGATTTGGACTTACCGATGGGCAACCAAAAACTTTGGATGAAATTGGCAAGGTTTACGGGGTCACTCGCGAACGCATCCGCCAGATTGAATCTAAGACGATGTCGAAGTTGCGTCATCCATCGCGCTCGCAGGTATTGCGCGATTACCTGGATTAGAACCCTTTAGAAAAGGCGAAGATGAGCGAAAATACCAAGATGTATTTCAAGCCCAACGGTTCGATCCATGTCACTGGAACCGTCGATTTCGTTGATGCGCAAGGCAAAGTGATCCGTACTGAGACTGATTTCAAACTATGTCGATGCGGGCATTCAAAAAATCAACCGTTCTGCGACAGTTCTCATAAAGAGCACAATTGGGAAGCGCCAGCGCTGAGCTAATTCTGGGTTTGCGGAACTAACTTCTGAGTCTCGTCTTGAATATGCGCAACGAGCGGCTTCAGACTAACCGCATACTCCTTGGCGTGGTGACCACAGAAAAGAAGTTCGCCACCAGAGAGCAACACGGCACGGACGTAGGCCTGAGCACCGCAACGATCACAACGGTCAACGGCATTGAGCGGCGTGGCTTCCAGAATCATCTGTTCAGTCATGGTGCACTCCTTACGTCTGAATCCCTCAGCAATTCACTGAGGTCAAAATCTCTCATCTAGGGAACATCAAACCATCTCTGGTTATTCCCCGCAGGTATTAATCCTACTATTTACTAAAGTGTTACCTAATACGCTCACTAGATGAGACAGATATGCACTTTCTCAGGATTCCTTAACTATCGGCTACTGATTCGGCGCGCTTACTGTCTTACCTACTCAACCCTCGCTAGCCTTTGCGCCCGTGGCCCGCAAAGAGAAAAACCTAGAACCGAGTTATACCGCCAAAGATCTGGCGGTTCTCGAAGGACTCGATGCAGTCAGAAAGCGGCCCGGCATGTATATCGGGTCGACAGATTCACGGGGCCTTAATCATTGTCTCTGGGAAATAATCGATAATGCAGTGGACGAAGCACTTGCTGGATACTGCAAGAAGATCGAAATCAATCTCGAATCAGACGGCTCAGTCGAAGTTCATGATGACGGTCGCGGTATTCCGGTCGATAAAGAACCAAAAACTGGCCTAACCGGAGTAGAAGTCGTGCTGACGAAATTGCATGCAGGTGGAAAATTCGGCGGCGGTTCGTACGCCGCATCCGGTGGACTCCATGGTGTTGGTGCCTCCGTTGTGAATGCCTTGGCATCACGTCTTGATGCTGAAGTAGACCGCGACGGCAAGATTTATTGGATGTCATTTCAACGTGGCGTTGCGGGTATTTTTGAGGGGGAGGGTCCGAAAGCTACTTTCACTCCGGCTTCTGGGCTCAGGATTGTTGGCAAGGTGGCCTCAAAAGTCACTGGCACACGCATCAAGTGGTGGAGCGATAAGCAAATTTTCCTCAAAGAGGCAGATTACGAACTTGCGGAAATTTATGCTCGTGCACGGCAGACTTCTTATCTTGTTCCTGGCCTGACACTCATCGTCAATGACAACCGGACGAAGATAAAGACAAGCGAAACTTTCCACCACAAAGGTGGCATATCGGAGTACTGCACTTTCCTGGCTCCTGATGAACCAGTGGGAGATGTCATCCGCCTTACTGGTGGTGGGCACTACGCAGAGACTGTTCCTGTTCTAGATGAGCAGGGTCACATGGTCTCCACTGAAGTTGAGCGGGACATGGGGGTCGACATTGCCATGAAATGGGGAGATGGTTTCGAAACCACCATACGTTCCTTCGTGAATATCATCGCAACCCCCAAAGGCGGCACCCACATACAAGGTTTTGAACGTGCGATCACCAAGGCGTTTAATGAAGTCCTGCGCTCGACCAAGACTTTGAAGAACAACGAACCAGATGTCATCAAGGATGACATTATGGAAGGTCTCACCGCTGTCATCACGGTGCGAATGTCTGAACCGCAGTTCGAAGGTCAGACGAAGGAGGTGCTCGGAACTGCCGCTGCAACGAAAATTGTCGCCGCTGTTGTGGCCGATGAGATGAAAGCATTCTTCTCAACGACAAAGAGAATTGATAAAGCAAACGGCCGCTTGATTCTTGAAAAGGTCACCGCCGCTTCACGTACCCGAATTTCTGCGCGTGCGCATAAAGACCTGCAACGACGCAAGAATGCTCTCGAAAGTTCGTCATTGCCAACGAAATTATCTGATTGCCGTTCAGAGGATGTCTCGCGCACCGAGCTCTTCATTGTGGAGGGTGAGTCTGCTCTCGGCACCACAAAGGCGGCCCGAAACTCTGAATTCCAGGCTATTTTGCCCATCCGCGGCAAGATCTTAAATGTGCAGAAAGCCTCTCTTTCGCAGATGCTCGACAACAGCGAGTGCGCTTCTATCATCCAGGTCATTGGCGCTGGCTCTGGCCGCTCCTTTGAATTAGATGCCGCTCGCTATGGTCGAATTATTCTGATGTCGGATGCAGACGTTGACGGAGCGCATATCCGCTGTCTCCTTCTGACCCTGCTCTATCGCTATATGCGACCTCTGATTGATGACGGCCGGGTATTTGCCGCGATTCCGCCTCTACACCGGATTGAAGTAATGGGCTCGGGTGGCAAGAAGGGCGATTTCTACTACACCTACTCAGATGATGAGATGCGGAAAGTTTTAGCCGACCTCACCAAGGCTGGCAAGAAGTGGAAAGAGCCGATCCAGCGGTACAAAGGTCTTGGAGAGATGGATGCTCACCAATTGCGTGAGACGACGATGGACCCAGATCACCGGACATTACGTCGCATCACCGTCAACGACGCGGCTGCTGCCGATTCCATGTTCGAACTGCTCATGGGCAACGAAGTAGCGCCGCGTAAAGAATTTATCTCCTCAGCCGACGTCGATCGCGATCGGATCGATGCCTAACTCGGAGTATTTACTGAGTTGCACATCGGGGGTTGTCGCCGACGATGGGGCGGGCCGGGTTCTTTTGCTCCAGCGCGCTTAATTTTGATCAGGGCAACTATCTAGTGTCATGACACCGTGATATCATGATGTCATGAAGAAACAAACCACCCTTCGCCTTACTGAAGAACTTGCCAATCAACTGGAAATTATCGCGCGCGCTCAGGGCGTGAGCGTCAATCAATTCATCGTGGATTCCCTCTCTGTGGAGATTGCTAGAGTGCGCAAAGACGTCGAATTCATTAGTCGTGTCCGGCATTTGGTGGAACGTGATCAGGAAATCCTTGATCAACTGGCCAAGTGAGGCTCCTAAGCCTTCCTGAAGTTCTCGTCATTGCTGAAGCCGTTACCGGCATTGAAGCTGAAACTCTGATTCGAGTTTCGAGAATTGAACTTTTAGAGTCGGCGATCGCGGCATCTGAGGCCGGATTCGGGGAGCACGACTTGTACCCCGATTTCTTCTCTAAGGCTGCAGTGCTCTGCTCTCGAATAGTTCGGAATCATCCTCTTCCAGACGGGAATAAGCGCCTTGGTTGGATGGCACTCAACGTTTTCTGTGATCTCAACGGCTATGACCTCGCTCTTGGGACAGATGAGGCTGTTGCAACCATTCAATCCCTGGCGGCAGGAAACATTACCGAAGAGCAACTAACCGATTGGATTCGAGCCAATACTAAGCAGCGGCAATAACCGTTCGGCGGGGAGTAGCAAAGGAATTTATTTCCTCAGCTGACATCGATCGCGATCGAATCGACGTCTAAATTCCAAGAGCGTTGGACGCGACTTTAAGAAGTAGATCGATATCGACTGCTTTACCCTTTGCCGTTGACCGGAATGGCGCAGGCTGCGAAAAACCAAGACGAGCAATAATTACTATTGCACTCCGAGCCCGCAGTGCGTTCTCGTCAGTGGGATTTTTTCCTACGAGCAACTTTTGCATACGCATCATCAACTTGTTTGCCCGATCAGTAAAATCGGCAGGTGCTCCCACCATGTGCATGGGGGCTAAGTGCATGATGTCGAGATGAGAGTTAAGTACCTCGGCGAAACCACGCAGAAGATTTAATCGATCGAACGTGTGAGGCGACGCAGACTCATGCACCTCAAGAAGCTTCTCCATGTCGTCAGCAAGTGAATCGACAAGTGCGTGAAAGAGCGCTTCTTTATTTTCAAAGTGGTGATAGATGGCTGCTTTGGAGAGCCCAAGTTGTTCGGCAAGGTCGGCCATCGAGGTGCCGACGTAACCCTTCTGGGCGAAGAGCGCGACCGCACTCGCCAGAATGGCCTCTTTTGTTTGAGTTGCTTTCCGTTCTTTGGTTTGAACTTTATCCCTCATGGCACTATCTTACCTACTGACCGTTCGGTAAGTTACCAAGTCGGGAGAAACCGGAGTTGTCTGCATGAATCGCCTCGCTCAATTTAGCTTTAAACATCGAAGATTGGTCATCGTAGCCTGGGTTCTACTCCTGTTGGCCATGGTCGGCCTTGGCAAGTCAGTAGGAAGTACTTACAGTTCGTCTTTTGCACTTCCAAATACCGAGAGTTCCCGCGCTATGGAGGTCATGCAAAAGTCGTTTCCTCGAGTATCGGGGGACACTCTCCAAATTGTCTTCCAGAGCGATTCAGGTCTCACATCGGATTCGAATCAGCAGCTAATTAACTCGTTGGTTGGATCTCTCAAGAAATTGCCGCACGTAGATTCAGTTCAGGATCCGTACAGCCAGCAGTATCGAGCATTGAGTCCAGATAAGACGATTGGTTTTACAACTGTTCACTTTGATGGGCCAGCGGAGGAAATACCATCCAAAGCTATACAAGGTGTTATTGATACCTCTCAAAACATAAGGACTCAGTCTTTAAACGTGGAGTTTGCTGGAGAGGCGCTTAAGCAAGTCGAGAAGCCAATGGGGCCGTCAGAAAGTACAGGTTTAGCTTTGCTTGCCGCATTTGTCGTACTTCTTCTCACCTTTGGCAGCGTTGTCGCGACAATTATTCCAATGGTCGTGGCAGTAGTTGGCCTGGGAATTTCTTCGTCACTTATTGCACTCTTAAGCCATCAATTTAGTATTGCTTCTTTTGCTCCAACTCTGGCCGCCCTCGTCGGATTGGGGGTAGGGATCGACTATGCACTCTTTATCGTGACTCGCTTCCGACGTTTCATTCATGAAGGGAAAACACCAGAGGAGTCCATTCGCATCGCACTCCTGACATCAGGTAGAGCAGTTCTCTTCGCCGGAACGATTGTCTGTATTTCCATGCTTGGACTCTTTACGGTCGGAGTTTCGATGCTGTACGGCGTCGCTATTGCCACATCAATTGCTGTTTTGGTCACAATGCTTGCTGCGTTGACTTTGCTTCCCGCGCTGTTGAGTGTTGTCGGCAAGAACATTGATCGACTCAAAATTCCAGGCAAAAAGTTGCACGAAGAGTCGGAGGGTAGCAATACGTGGCGTCGCTGGTCACAGATGATTGAGCGGCATCCGGTGCGGTGGATTACGGCGACGGCACTCGTTGTTCTATTTTTAGGTCTCCCTGCCTTATCTATGAGGACTGGTTCATCAGATGCCGGAAATGATGCGAAAAGTTCTACAACTTTCAAGGCGTATGATCTTCTCGCAAAAGGTTTTGGACCCGGGTATAACGGGCCGCTTACTCTCGTCGCAACCCTGCCAAAGGGCGGCGATGACGGCGCTTTGGAAAATTTAGGTTCAATTGTTGCCAAAGATGCTGACGTGGCTACGGTCTTCCCAGCGATGGTTACTCCGGATGGTCAGAATGCAGTCATCTCCATTTACGCCAAGAGCGCGCCACAGGATGAAGCCACATCAGATCTGGTGAAGCGCTTGCGGGAACAGACCATTCCGAGTGCGATGAGCGGAACTGGCATAACCGTCTACGTCGGTGGCCTGGTGGCTATCAACCAAGACTTTGCAGACGTTCTCAAAGGCAAACTCCCTTACTTCATAGGAAGTGTCGTTTTACTGAGTTTCTTGCTTCTCATGCTGCTTTTCAGAAGCCTTCTCATTCCGGCAACGGCTGCATTTATGAATCTTCTTTCCATGGGTGCTGCTTTTGGTGTCATTGTCGCTGCATTTCAATGGGGTTGGGCAGAGCCGATACTAGGTGCGAAAGGTGGGCCGATTGAGCCCTTTCTTCCCATCATGCTCTTCGCCATCGTCTTTGGACTCTCAATGGACTATGAAGTTTTCTTAGTCACTCGAATTCAGGAGGAGTGGCATCACACAAATGACAATTCACTTGCGGTCAACCGTGGGTTGGCGGCGACTGGCGGAGTCATCACTGCGGCGGCAACAATCATGGTTGTTGTCTTCACCGCATTCGTATTTGGGGGAGAACGCACTATCCAGGAATTTGGCTCTGGACTCGCCGTTGCCGTTCTAGTCGATGCCACAATTATTCGCTCAATGCTTGTGCCGGCGCTCATGCACGTAGGAAATCGAGCCAATTGGTGGTTGCCGCGTTGGCTCAGTCGGCTCTTGCGCAAGACTGGGATTAAACCGCTGTAGTGATCCTTGTCTTGCGGGGAGTAGCAAAGGATTTTCCGACAGCCGTAAGTTCATCGCTAACTTGCTTGCGAATGTTCTCTTCACTCTTGAGAAGCACATTTAGTGCATCAATAGTTATTTTGAGTTCCTTCTGTTCAGACTCAAGTTCCAATTTCGACATCTTGGTGAGGCGTCGAAGTGGCATATCAAGGATGTACGTTGCCTGCTCGTCATTGAGTTTAAAGCCTTTAATAAGTGCAGCTTTGGCTTCGGCTGCATCATCGCTATTGCGAATAATCTTGATGACCTTATCTATATCGATGATCGCTTTGAGGAGACCATCCACGAGAGTTAAACGCGATGTTGCCTTTGCCTTGCGGAACGAAGAGCGACGCCGGATTACCTCGATACGATGGCCAATAAATACCTGGAGGAGCTCTTTTAGTCCAAGCGTCTGAGGTTTTCCGTTGACGAGTGCCACAGCATTAATTGCGAAGGCATCTTCCATCGGAGTGAGTTTGTAGAGCTGCTCCAGGACCTTTTCTGGTTCGAAGCCGTTCTTCAATTCGATGACTACATTTGTGCCCGTTTTGCCGTCGGTGAGGTCGATGATGTCGGAAATCCCCTGAATTTTCTTGGCTTTTGCAAGGTCCGCAATTCGCTCCACGACTTTTTCAGGTCCAATCGTGAACGGGAGCTCGCGGATGGTGATTCCCATTTTGCGGGCGGAGACTTTGCCAATTTCGACAGTGGCGCGGACTTTGAAACTTCCCTTGCCAGTCGCATACGCCTCTCGGACGCCTTCTGCTCCGACGAGTTCGCCGCCGGTAGGGAAATCAGGACCTGGGATAAATTTCATTAATTGCTTAAGCGTGGCGGTTGGATTGGCGATGAGGAATTTTGTTGCTGCAATGACTTCCCCCAGATTGTGAGGGGCCATATTTGTGGCCAT